>CAYMKJ010000284.1:0-2125 GCA_964391025.1 uncultured Chromatiaceae bacterium | reverse complement strand
CGCGCTTTCCGGGCCCCGCTCGCCAGAATTTCGCGCAAGGGAAAGCCCCGGGGCCAGATGAGTTCGTCGCTGAAGTGGCGGAACACGTTGAACCACTTTGGCCGGGATACTCTGCGCGCCCTGACGACCGGCTGACGCAGCTTCCAGGCAGCCGAGGGGCCATTGTCGTCGTCGGTTTCATATATACACCCGGCACCCCGGCTGATGGCTGTCAGATAGCCAAGGTTCTTGCGGACATAGTGGTTCAGCGGCAAAAGACGCGCCAGCCGGAGCGGCTGGGCGAGCTGCTGCTCGAGCGTGAGCAGTTCCGTGCCGGCCAGCGGATAAGTCCGGGGCCCCTTCCGGTCGCCCACGATCAGCAGCGGCGCATTGAGCGGGCGCAGAGCCCTGCACAACTTCCGCACGGAGGTCGTCGGCGGCTGGATCGTGGTGATGACCGAGTACAGCTTGCTGTTGTTCACGCGGGTTGAGTCGTTGCCAGTGGCCGGCGCAGGAGCTGCTCTCGGGGGCGAAACCGGACCTGCAGCGCGATCCGGAAGTAGGCGAAGTTCTGCCAGAAGGCATTTTGCGAAGCGCCCTCCGTGCGGGCCTGCCACTTCGCCGGCACTTCGCGGATACACACGCCGAGCCGCAGGGGCTTGATCGCCGTCTCGAGGAAAAACGGGTGCTTCAGCTCTTCCCAGGCGATCGCCTGGACGAGCGCCGTGGGGAAAATGCGGAAGGCGTAGGTCAGGTCCGTCAGCCGGGAACCATAGATAAGAGCAAACAATTTCTGGAATGCCCAGTTCAGCAGGAGCTTGGGCCGGCTGTAGCCTTCGAATCCACCGCCCCTGAGCCAGCGCGACGCCGTCGTGATGTCGCCCGGATTCTTCTTCGCCTCGGCGATAAACACCTGAATGAGCGCCGGATCGGTTTCCAGGTCGGTGGACATCATCACCAGGTGGCTGCCCCTCGCCAGGTCGAAGGCTTCGCGCATGGCGCCGCCGATGAAGGGCATTTTCTGTTCATACAGGACGCAGGCGGGACCCAGCCGGGCCGCAATCCGTCGCGCGACGGCCATGCTCTCCGGTGTGGTGCGCTGGCAATAGACGATGAGATATTCCCTGATCTCCGACCGGCGGCAGGTGGCGGCGATGACCTCAACCGTCGTCTCCAGGGCCTGCGTCTCGTTGATGATCGGGAGAATGATCGTGACGGCTTCAAAGGCCGTAGTGGCGAACCCGGTACTCACGCCGCTCAGATCCGCTGCAGCCAGTCCGCGTACACCGCTTCGAGGGTGGCGCGCAGCGTGTGCTGCTGCTGCCAGCCCAGGCCGCGGATCGTCGCGTTATCACCCAGCAACAACGGCTCGTCCGACGGGCGCAGCAGTGCCTGATCCGTGACGACCTGCACGTCCAGCCCGGAAATCTCCAGCAGCATGCGGAGGACGTCGGCAATCGTGTGTGCCGTGCCGGTGCAGACGTTCGTCGGCGTGCCGAAGATGCCCTTCTCGATCATCAGCATCATCGCGTTGACCCCATCCCGCACATCGATGAAATCCCGCGCGGTGTCGAGCCGGCCGACCTTCATTAGCGGCTCCGATTTTCCTCTGGCAATGAGCGCCAGTTGCCGGGCGAAATTCTGGATCGCGGTGGCCGGCGGATGCCCGGTGCCCACATGGATGAACAGGCGCGGCAAGGCGATGGGCATGCCGTAGTTGATGAAGTATTGATAACCGAGCGCTTCGGTGGCGGCCTTGGTCACGCCGTAGGGCGAGATGGGGCGCAGCGGCCGGTCTTCCTTCAGGGGGTTGTCGGCCAGCGTGACATTGCCGTAGCCGGCGCTGCTGCAGGCGAGCAGCACTTTTGCCCGGGGCGCCAGCAGGCGGCACGCGCGCAGCACGTTGTAGGTGCCGAGATAATTGGTGTGGTGGGTGATCTCCTCCATCTGCCAGGACGTGCCATTGAAGGCCTGCGCCGCCATGTGCATCACCAGCTCGGGCTGGGTGTGCTTGAACACGTCGGCCAGTGCATCCCGGTCGAGGATGTCGCACAGGAAAAGATTCGGGTCGGGTATCGCCGCCAGGCGCATGGCCGCGCTGTTGCGCGCCAGACCGAAGGTCTCCCAGCCCCTGGCTCTCGTCGCC
>CAYMKJ010000283.1:0-10825 GCA_964391025.1 uncultured Chromatiaceae bacterium | reverse complement strand
GGTATCTTCAATGCGCAGAACGAATTGGCCACCATGATGCCGGGCATAGAGCCACGAGAACAGGGCGGTACGGACGCCCCCGATGTGGAGAAAGCCCGTCGGGCTTGGGGCAAAGCGTGTCCTGACCGTCATCGGTGACCTGCGCCAGTAGATACAGGGGCAGATTTTATCCGGATTGTTGGCACACTGCCGGAATGGAGATGAACGCGCTGAACGAGATCCGCACTGCCGTGCGCCGTGTTCTGCCGACTGGCGTGGCCAGCAGCGCCGGGACCATCGCCAGTGCCTATCCGCCCCTGGCCCAGGCTGAACTCGCCGTGACGGGCCGAATGCGGTCAAACCGTCTGCGGGAGTTTTCTGCCGGCCGCGCGCATGCCAGGACTGTCCTGCAGGAGCTGGGCTTGCGCTCTCCCGTCCTACCGGTCGGTGCTGACCGGGGCCCGCTCTGGCCGGACGGATTCGTGGGCAGCATCTCCCATGCCGGGGAACTGGTGCTGGCGGTGGCGGCACCCCGCACGGTAATTCGCGCCATCGGCGTTGATCTGGAACCCAGCCTGCCGCTGGATATGGACTTGCTGAACCGGGTTTGCCGGCCGGAGGAGTTCGCTCGCCTCCAGGCGTCGCCCCTGCCCCTCCTGCTCAGGGCGAAGCTGATCTTCAGTGCAAAGGAAAGTGTCTACAAGTGCGTTGCGCCCCTGATGGGTATCTTCCTCGAATTCGCTGACCTGGAGATTCTGTTTGACCGGGGCGACGAGGACTTCTGCGCCCGCGGGCACGGGCCCGCGGAAACCCTGATCCGCCCCGACACGGTCACTGGCAGTTTTGCCGAAGCACAAGGCTATTGGATCACTGCCGCCTGGCAGCGACCCAGGCCAGAATCTGGTCAGGCCACGCTCAGGCCATGCTCAGGTGAGGGGTGACTTGATCGACGGGTGGCACGCCGCACCTGGCGTGGCTGCTGCCGGCGAGGATGCCACGGACCGACGCGAAACCTGCTCGCCCTCCGCGGAAGCCGGCCCCTGTGTGCGCCGGTCCTGGCCTGAACGGCGCTCGGGCCCCGCGTACACAGCGCTAAAGCCTTGCCGGCGCTCGGGGCGACCGCGACGTCGACAGATCGAATGATTCAGAAAGCGCATCACCTTCCACGCGTGGCTGATCATCAAGAAATAGCCGATACCCGCCAGGAGAAAGGCTCCGGAAACGACCCATTCCGGAATCTGAAAGTAGATGCTGGCGAAGCCTGCAAACACGCCCAGGCTTGCCAAACCAACGATCATCCCCACGGTCTCATTGACCGTAAAACCAGCCAGCAGAAAAATATCGTGCAAATGCTCGCGATCCGCCGCAAACGGCGACCGCCCCTTGCGTATCCGGCGCAACATCATCGCTACAGCGTCGAAGATTGGCACCATCAGGAACCACAGTGCCGCCGACGGGCGGAGCGCCCGGGTTTCCCCCTGGGACAGCGAGATGACGAACCAGGCCAGGGCGAGACCCAGAAACATGCTACCGGCGTCTCCCATAAAAACGGAGGCCCGTTCCCGTCCCAGAAGTCGGCGATTGAACAACAGAAAACCGACGATGCCTGCGCCCAGGATGAGCAACAATCCCGTGTCGGCAGGACTGCCCCATGTGGAGGCAACCAGGATCAGTCCGGACAACGAGGTCAGCGCAAGGCTGCCACTAAGACCGTCCAGCCCGTCGCACATGTTCAGGGCATTGATGATGCCGATGGTCGCGAAGACGGTAAACGGTACGCTCAGGATTCCAAGTTGCAGGAGGTCGCCATCAGGTGTGATCGCCCCCAGATCCGTCAGGACCACGCCTCCGCCAAAGATCATCACTAGCGCTGCCAGCAGCTGCGCAACAAACTTCACGGCCGGCGGCAGATCGAGGAAGTCGTCGGCCACTCCGACGCCCACCAGCAATAGCCCGGCGCCGAAAAAGCTGTAGACCTCTCCGTAAGCAAGTGGGACGGGCCCGCCCTTGGAAAGAAGGAAACCGAGCGCCGTTCCACCATAAATGGCGAGGCCACCAACCAGCGGCGTCGGCGCCCGGTGGCTCTTCCGTTCATTGGGAATATCCACCAGGCCCGAGCGGACGGCTAAGGGGCGCAGCATGCCGATCAGGAGGATCGTCGCAACGAGGGCAACCAGGGGTGCGAATTCAGCGGGCATGTTCTACAGCAAACACTATTTCTGTCTGTACTTTGCGCTGAGGGTCAGAAGGTGTCTGCGACGGTTCTCACATGGACAACTGATAAGGGTGTCCTGGCCCCCATATACTGCGACGGCCGAGCATCGCAGCAGGGCAAAAAGGCCAGTACAATCACGTTTCGAGTTTATACCGCCGGCACGGCGCCGATCATCAAGCTGACCATTCGGTAATGTTCGACCGGCACGTTGACCGGGAAAACTTACCTAAATGTCGCAGCCCCCTTGATCGGCCGTGCCAAGGCTTCGCCCCGCCTGGGGCCCTTGTCAGGAGTGACGATATGAGCAACGGATTACGTGCTGCGGTGTGGGCCGTGACGGTCGCGGGCCTGGTCGCGGGCCTGGTCGCGGGCCTGGGCCTGACGGCGACGGTCGAGGCCGCCAGCGAGGCCGAAACACCTACCGAAGCGCCTGCCGAAACAGCTACCGCAACACCTTCTGCGACGACGACTGCAGCGGCAACGGCGCCCACAGCAACAGAGGCTGGCGGGTATGGCGTGAACCCCGGTGACCTCCTCGAAATCTCCGTCTGGAAGGAAGTGGATCTGCAGAAACAGGTCATGGTCCGGCCGGACGGCTACTTCTCCTTCCCCCTGACCGGTGATATCCGCGCCGAAGGGCGGACCGTCGAAGACGTCCGCCGCGAAGTGGCCAGTCGGGTGGCCCGGTTCGTACCGGATCCCGTGGTCAGTGTGGCCATCATGGAACCCCGTGGCAGCAAGGTTTACGTGATTGGCCAGGTGAATCGGCCCGGGGAATTCCCCATCAATCGTTTTGTGGATATCGTCCAGGCGCTCAGCATGGCCGGCGGCACCACCCCATTCGCCCAACTGGACAACATCAAGATCCTGCGCCGGGAGGGCAACACGCAGCTGGCCATACCCTTCGCCTATAGTGATATCGCAGCGGGCAGACGCCTGCAACAGAACATTGTGCTGCAGCCCGGCGACACCGTGCTGGTGCCGTGAGCGATCCTGGCGCTCTCCGCTGCCGCCCGCGCTGGCAGTCAACGCGGCTGGCTTTGCTCGCGCTCCTGGCGCCAGCGCTGGGACTGAGCAGCGGTTCGGCATTTGCCTTTTGGGAGCTGGTTCCACAACTCGGCGCTGGCATCACGTGGGAAAGCAACGCGCGTTACCTCAGCGACGCAGATCGAGATGACGTGTCCGGAACCTTCGCGCAGGTCGGGCTGAATGGGAGCTATAGGACCCTCGCCAATCAGGTAACCCTCTCGACGGTGTTCCAGCAGACCAACTACCTCGATAGCAATGGCATAAGCAACGAAAGTCTGAATAACGACAACTGGTCAGTGAACCTGGGGGCCTCCCACGTGGATCAGCGTGGCAGCATCAGCCTATCGGGTGGCTACGGGGAAAGCCCCATCCGGACCGGAGATGTAGATCCGAATGCACCTCCTCAGCCAAGCGGCGGGGGCAACTTTTCGGACGGTACGCAGAGGAGCGGCAATCTGGGAGCCTCCCTCACCTACAACCTGTCGCCCCGCAACAGAGCCGCGCTCAGCTTTAGTACCGGCGAGGTGACCTATGACGTGGCTGGGGACACGCAATTCAACCGGGGCTATTTCGACTATACGAATGACGGGGCATCGGTGGCGATGAGTCACTACCTGAACGAAAAGAACTTCTTCCAGCTTGTATTGAATGGAGGCACCTTCAAGTCCGAAGCGCAGAACGGGCCGGCCAAGAACACTACCGATTCATTTGGCATAAATGTCGGTTATAGCTACACGCCGACGGAAACCGTGGTAGCCAGTATTAACGTCGGTACGGCCCGAACTTCCGTCGATATCCGGGGACTGGACTTCGACCCGCTGACAGGGGCCCTGTGCCCGGAGCAGGCGCCCTGTTCCGCAAGCGACGAGTCTCGCAATTTTGTCGGCGACATTAGCGTGAGCAAGACGAGTGAAGGGACCACCCTGACACTCGATGTCAGCCGAGCCCTGGCGCCCCAGTCCAATGGGACCCAAAACATAACGGACACGTTCAGCCTGTATGTGCAGCGGACCCTGACGAGGCACCTGAGTACGAGTGCCGGGGCGCTATTTAGCAACTCATCGGCAGTCGGCGATCTGGGCAGCCAAAACGTGAAGTACTCCAACCTTAACTTTTCACTGTCCTGGCAACTGACCGCCACCCTCTCAACTTACGGCAAATACAGTTACGTCGCTGAAGACCAAGGCGGGGGGTCGGGCCAGGACACCGATAATATTCTCTTCTTCGGCGTCACCTATCAGGGGGTCGGCTTCCGGCGTTGAGCCGGGAATTTGCCTGGCCACTGCCCGGATCCGCATCTTCGGGCTCGGTTGTACGGGGGTGGTTTCGGCCGGCGGGTGCCAGGGTATTGCCTGGTAGTTGGTGGGCGATGAGTGGATTGAACACTCGACCTCTGCTGTGTGAAAGCAGCGCTCTACCACTGAGCTAATCGCCCGCGGGCCGCATGATATACAGAGTCCGGCAGGTCTGGCAAAACACGGGCCGTTGGCCGGGATATACTCTACATTAGGATCTGCGGCCTGCAGAGGGCAGGAACCCAAGGAATGTACGAAGAGTTCTTCAAGCTCGCCTGCCGCCCGTTCGACCTGGCGCCGGACCCCAAATTCATCTACATGACGGACCAGCACGCGCGGGCCGTCGCCAATGTACGGTTTGCGCTAATCAATCACGACAGCTTCGTGATCATCACGGGCGAAATCGGCATCGGCAAGACCACCATTCTCAACACCGTGATGGAAGACCTGGGGCCGGACTACGTCATGGCCAAGCTCGTGCACACCACGCTGTCGCACATCGAGTTGCTGCAAGCGCTGCTGTCTGAGTTCGGTATGCCAATCTACCGGAAGAAGAAGGTCATGCTGCTCGACACGTTGCGCACCTTCTTTCTCGAACAGCACAGGAACGGCAAGCACGTCGTCATCATCGTGGACGAGGCCCAGAACCTGAGCTCGTCGGCGCTGGAGGAACTGCGCCTCCTGTCCTGCATCGACACGAGCGACCGCCGCATCGTCTCTATAGTCCTCACCGGGCAGCCTTCCCTGGACGACCTCCTGGATGCCCCTGGCCTGACGCAGCTCCGGCAGCGCGCGCGACTGCGGCAGCGCCTCGACGCGATGGTGGAGGCCGAGACGCTCGAATACATCAAGCATCGGCTGCAGATTGCTGGCGGCAACGCGGACGAGATCTTCGAGCCCGAGACGCTCAGAGAGATTCACCGCCTGACTTCCGGCATTCCACGGCTGATCAACACCCTCTGTGACACCGCGCTGACCGCCTGCATGGTGGAGGACCGGCGCCGGGTGGATCTCGACGTTATCGATAACGTGGTGCAGGAACTGCGCTGGCAGTGGTTCGAGGAAAAGAGCCCACGGACCCAGGGGGATTCCGAGACGGCGCCCAAGAAGCAGTCCCCGGACGGCAATGTCAGCCTGATGGTTTACCGTTCCGGGCAGCTCGTCGAACAGGTGGAGGCTACTGACTTCCCCTTTGTGATCGGCCGGGGCAATGCCAACAACCTCGTGATTATCGACAAGGAAGTCAGCCGCCGTCATGCGCTGATCGACTGCATCGGTGGCATCTACGTGGTCGAGGACCTCAATAGCCGGAACGGACTCCTTGTCAACCAGAAGCCGCGTGTGCGGGCCTTGCTGCGGTCCGGCGATATCATGACCTTTGGAGAGGTAGACGTCGTCTTCTACCTGGAGCGGCAACAGGCAGCCAAGCCGATTACCCGTGCGGCTACCGAGAAAACATCCCGGTCAGAGCACATCGAAGACGGCGGGGACACAGGGGAAAATGCTGGGCTCGGCGCACGCGGCGACGATCCCTCACCGCCGGACAGCGGTCGCCTCCGCAGCCTGTCCTAAGTCCTTTTCCGGGCCCGCGACGAACGGCCGCCTTTCGTCAGGCAGCGTCCTGTTTGCCCAACTCCACCACCGACCGCTCCAGGCGTGAGCCGGACATGCTCGTTCCGCGGCCCCAGACCACAATCTCCAGTGTCTGCAGCAGGATGAGCATGTCCATGGTGATACTAGCGTTCTTGATGTAGTAAAGGTCGTAAGCCAGCTTCTCGCGCCCATCGTCCATCGATGCGCCATAGGGGTAGTTCAGCTGCGCCCATCCCGTCAGCCCGGGCTGAACGCCATGGCGATAGAAATACAGGGGGACGTGACGAGATAGTTCTTCGACGAACTCCGGGCGTTCGGGACGCGGCCCGACGATGCTCATACCACCGTGGATCACGTTAAACAACTGAGGCAATTCGTCGATCCGGAACCGGCGAATGAAGCTACCGACCCGGGTGGCCCGATCGTCGTTTGACGAAGCGAACCGTGGGCCAGAGTGCCGTTCGGCATCGACCTTCATGCTGCGAAACTTGAGCAAGCGGATAAGCCTGCCGTTCCTCCCTACCCGTTGCTGTCGGTAGAACAATGGGGCCGTGAACCCGTCCTCGAACCAGATGGCGGCGACCACGGCCAGGAAAACCGGTAGGCAGACGATTAACAGCACAGTACTAGAGACGATGTCGAAAAGCCGCTTGAAGCCACGATAGATCATGTCAGTTTGGCTGCTCTTCTCGTACAGCAGCCAGCTGGGCCGAAGTATGTCCAGATCCAGGCGCTCGGTTTCTCTTTCCAGAAAATCCACGACATCGGACACAGGCACCCCAAGCTTCTTCTGGTTAAGCAGGAAATCGAGTGGCAAGGCGCCACGACGGTCGTCGACAGCGACCACAATCTCATCCACCTGCGGCAGCGACTGCGCCGCCTCGAGCGAGACCACGCGATCGGCGCCAAGCTCTGCCGCCCGCAGACGCTCCAGATCGCCCATGGCAACGAAGGCCACGATGTCGAAGCCGCGACGATCGGCTCGCCGCCGCAGACGGAGCTTCTCGGACGTATCTCCGACTCCAATGACGAGTACGCGCCGTTTGATCGGATTTGCGTCGAGAACGCGGAGTATTCCCAGACGGGCACCGACCAGGAGAAGGCTGGCGAACGCGAGCCCAATGAACAGGACCCCGCGGCTAAGGGTCAGGCTTGGAATCAGATAGAAAAACAGTACGTTACCGGCACCACCGAGAGCCACGCCGAGGATCACCCGAACACTGACTTCCCCGGCCGTCGGGCGCTGTCGCGCCCGGTACAGGCCCATACTGAGGAGTCCAACAAGCACCCAGGTGGCGAACGAAAGAGCCCGCAGAGCCAATGGACCGGTGGACTCTCGGCCCGACACAAGGTCCAAGCCGTCACGCATCCAGAAGGCCAGATAGAAAGCCGCCAACAACGCCAACGCATCCACGACGACGAGAACCACCGCCGGCCTCAGCAAGTGGCGCAGCGAAGCGCTAGTGAGCTTCAAAAAAGGCCTCGTCTTTCGGGTTTCAGGGGCGGACGACGCGTATTCATTTATGTTACGTTAATCTGTCAAATGCTAGCCTTCCGCCAGTACCAGACGGATTGCCATACTTGAAACACGGTCCCGCCCTGGCGAGACGGCAGAGTCGACGATTAGCGCTCGGAAATCGAGAGGCCCGTTGGGCAAATTGTAAAATCCAGCGCTATCAAGTCCTTGTTTAACTTTCTGGATCCTGTTTACTCCCTTTCCTTGTAAAGGTAAAGGGCAAACCCGTCGAAAGACGGGGACGCAAAGCCACCGGTCTTCGGGTTCACGCCCATGACAGCGGGGTTGCCAAGGGACTCCAGGAGCCACGTCTCCGGCTCGCGGTTACGTGGCTCCGTCCTCAAAGCATCCCAGTGAGGTCGTGGGGCGGCGTTCGGACAGAACGCAGCCTGGGTCGCTATTGGCCCTGTGGGCTCCCGAAAAGGGCCGTTCCTTCCACCGAACCGACCAAAGGGATAGACGCATGGACCAACGCAAATCTCGTTTCTGGAAGAGCCTGGGCGGGTGCCTCCCGGCCAGCGCAGCGGCCCTGATGCTGGCGGGTTGTAACTGGAATTCGCCCGGGGACTCGGGCACGGCCAGTCCCTCGAGCGTCGGGGGAAACCAGATACCCCAGATCTCCGGAAGCCCGCCATCCTCAGTTCAGGCCGGTACAGCCTACACCTTCCAGCCCAGCGCCTCGGACGCGGATGAGGATGCGTTGTCCTTCCAGATCTCCAACCTTCCCTCCTGGGCGACCTTTGATTCGGTTTCCGGAGCTGTCAGTGGCACGCCCACCAGCGCCGACATCGGGACCACCACCGACATCGTCATCAGCGTCAGCGACGGGATGGCGAGCACGACGCTGGCGGCCTTCTCCATAGGGGTGACCCAGATCTCAACCGGTAGCGCCACGATCTCCTGGCTGCCTCCGACACAGAACACGGATGGCACAGCCCTGACGGACCTGGCCGGCTTCCGGATTTACTACGGAACCAAGGCCTCGGCTTTGACCCAGGTCGCTACCCTCACCAACGCCGGCCTCACGAGCTACATGGTGCAGAACCTTGCGGCGGCCACCTGGTACTTCACTGTGCGGGCCTACGCGGCCGACGGTGCTGAAAGCGGGCCGTCGAATATCGCCAGCAAGACGATCCGCTAAGAGCCGGGTTGCCCTCACGCCACGGCTTGAGCCCACTGGGGGGGGGGCCAGAGGATTCGCGGGATCCCCCTCTTTGCTGCAGGTCGCCATACAATGCACCCCATCAAGATGACGAATGGCACGGTCTGCCAGTAACGAACCGGCCGGGGGGCTATACGAATGAAAAAGCGCGCGTTAGGCCTGATCCTTGCTTCCCTTGCGAACAGCGCACTGAGTGCCGCCGAAACCGGGGGTGCCACCGAATCCGGCGCGCAGCTGGCATGGTCCGTCGGCACGGCGGTCGGCTATACCGACAATGCGAGCCTGGTCGACACCGACCCGATCAGCGAGACGACCGGCAGCGTTGGTGGCACCATCGACCTCACCCGCGAGGGTTCGCGCCTCGACGCCACGCTGCGTGGTGCCGGCGACTACAACACCTATTTCGACGATACTTACAGCAACGAATTCCTGGGATCTGCGGCGGCCACCATTCTGTTCCGACTCTTCGGCGATACTCTCACCTGGTCCCTGGACAACACCTTTGGTCAGTCCACGACCAACGAATTTGAGCCCTCCACGCCCGACAACCGTAGCAATACTAACGTCGTCTCGACTGGCCCCGACCTGCGCCTGCGTCTCGGCAGCGCCACTGAGCTCGTCGTCACGGGCCGCTACGAGAAATCGACCTATCAAGAGGCGAGCGAGGTTGACAGCCACAGCTGGACAGGCGGCGCAGCCATTGTTTACCGCGTGTCCCCTGCCGTGGCCTGGTCGCTCAATGCGGACGCCAGCCGAGTCGTCTATGACGACGCTACGAGCGATCCCGACTACAACCAACAGAATGTGTTTGCGGGACTGGCGGTCAACGGGGCCCGCCAGACGCTAACGGCCGATTTGGGCATAGGATTCCTGGATCAGGGCGGCCAAACCGAGCAAGCGCCCTTCGTCCGGGTCAACTGGACGCGCCGCCTGACGCCCTCCTGGAGCCTCGGGTTATATGGAGGTTCTGAGTATATGAACTCCGGTGACCAGTTCGTCGCGGGCGTTGCGGACGGCCCGGAGCTTGGCGGCACCCAGGACATCATCCTGACTACCGAGGTACACCGCAACGACTCCGCCGAACTAAGCCTCGACTTCGAACGGCCCCGCACAACGCTGAGCATTTCAGGCGGCGTGACCCGAGAGAATTACCCCGGTTCGGCTTCTCTCGACCGCGATACATGGACGATGGGCGCCGGGGCATCACGCCAGATTACGCCAAGCCTGCAAGCTAGTCTCAAGACCAGCTACGAGGACCGAAACTTTAGCGGCACTGATGAGGACGACAACACCACCACGGTCACAGCGGGCATCGACTGGCGGCTCGGCAAGGCCTTTTTTGTCGGGCTCCAGGGCGGTATGCAACGGCGATCCGGGAACACTGGCTTCGACTACGACGAGACAGCGTATCAACTCTCCCTGAGCTACCGGCCTTTCGCGAAATAACACTCCACCGCGACATGCCGGTGCCATTGCGGCCCCTGTCAGCTCCACAAACTCCAGCGACCAAAGGCAAGTACAGCAACGGCAATCAGCGCATTGCTGGTCATGTGCGCGACGATCGCATCGAAGACCTGCCCACGCCTGTAAAGCGCAATGGCAAAGCCCGCGCCGGCCAGGGTTCCCGCCACCCAGCTGTCGTGCAACAGGCCGAACAGCAGCGACGACACGAGGAAGGACAGCCAGGTGAAGTGCCCGGGTCGTACGTTTTCGAAATCCCTGGCAACCAGTTTGCGTAGCAGATAGCCGCGGAAGGCCAATTCCTCGGCGAGCGGCACCGTAACGACCGATCCGATCACGCGAAAGGCCAGCCAGGCCACCGCCAGCCACACGGGCATTGCCGCGAGCGTTTCGGCAAGCATCCCGCCGCTCCCATCATCGGGCGGAACGAGCATCAGCCACAGCACGAAAACAGCGACGCCGATCGCGATCGCCTGCCAGCTCACGTTCCGGTCAAAGGATCGGTAGTGCCCGCGGAAACGCCACAGTGCTGCTGCCGTAGCGAGCACGCCCAGCGGATACAAAGCGGCAAACCC
>CAYMKJ010000282.1:0-9051 GCA_964391025.1 uncultured Chromatiaceae bacterium | reverse complement strand
GTGGGCAGCATTTTCTGGGGCGGTGATGCCGTGAACAATGCGCTCCGCGTGGGCGCGGTTGGCGCGGCCTCCGGGGCCGCCGTCGGCGCCATGAGCGGCGCCGAGCGGGACCGGTCCCAGCCAGGACCGCAGTCACCGCCGCCCGCAGCGCCGGTGACAAGCCCTGCAGCCGGCCGGACTGCAGATATGTCGGCTTCCGACCAGGCGCTCAGGGCACAGGTGGGCGATCTGAACTTTTCTGCCGGTGAGGAATTAGCCAGCTGTCGCCATGTCAGCGCGATCAACCGGGCCGAGAAGGCCTTCGCCAGCGAGACCGATCCAAAAAAGAGGGGCTACTCGCTGCTGATTCAGGCCATGGCGGCGGAGGAGTCGAATAACGTCGGCAAGGCCAGTGCCGTCTATGCCGAGTGGGCCCGGTTTGATCCCACCCGGGCCGATACGGCCAGGACGCGCAACGAAGCACTTGAAGGTCTGCTGAAGGTGCAGAGGATCCGGCAGGAACGCGGCCTGCCTGTCCTTTGCACATGAGCACCATAGAATCCATCATCAAGCCCCAGGAGCGCGACCTGGGCGGCTTCAGCGTGCATCGTGTGCTGCCGGCGGGCCCACGAAAGATGGTCGGCCCCTTCATTTTTTTCGACGCGCTGGGTCCGGCGACCTTTGCCCCGGGCACGGGCGTGGACGTCCGGCCTCACCCGCATATCGGTCTGGCCACCGTCACCTGGCTCTTCGAGGGCGAGCTGCTGCATCGGGACAACCTTGGCTTCACGCAACTCATCCGCCCCGGCGAGGTGAACTGGATGACGGCGGGAAGAGGCATCGCGCACTCGGAACGCACGCCCCCGGAGAACCGGGTCCGGCCCTCCCGGCTGCACGGCATCCAGTCCTGGGTGGCGCTGCCGAAACACGCCGAAGAAACAGCGCCCGAGTTCCACCACCACGGCGCCGGAGAACTGCCAGCGCTGAACGCCGAGGGCGTCCACCTACGCGTGATCGCGGGCACGCTGCTCGGCATGACCTCGCCCGTGCGGACCTTCTCACCGATGGGATATGGCGCGCTCGAGCTGGCAACAGGAGCTCGTTGCGTCCTGCCGCCGGAACATGCGGAGCGGGCGGTGTACGTGGTCGATGGCGATCTGGCCTTTGACGGCGAGGCGCTGCCAGCGGGCAACCTGGCGACGCTGTTGCCGGGACGGCCTGTGGAGCTGCGGGCGTCCAGTGCCACCCGGTGCATGGTCCTGGGTGGCGAGCCCGCCGACGGTCCTCGGCATATCTGGTGGAACTTTGTGTCCAGTTCAGCGGAGCGTCTGGAACGGGCCAGGCAAGACTGGAAGCTCGGCCGCTTCGCCGCCGTGCCCGGCGAGACAGAATTTATCCCGCTGCCAGAGCACTAGATGCCCTATCGCGAAGCGTCTAGGGCCTGTATTTCTGCTGAAACGGACCGGTTTTGCCGTTTGAGCCTATCCGGGGCACGTGCAAGAATTCGGCTGTGACGACCGCCGCCAAATTCCAGTTCAACCCCCGCGACCGCCGTAACGACTACGACGTCACAAACACCGTTCGCGTAAGTTCCGTGGACGAGGTGCGCAACGCCTGCCAGGACCTCTTCCTGCTGGCCTGGCCAGGCGCCGGCTTCGACCAGCTGTGGCTGGCCTTCCACGATTTCCGGCGGGTGTTCCGTGGTCAGGCCGAGGGCTACGTGGGTTGCGACACGCTGTACCACGACCAGCAGCATTCGCTCGATGTCACGCTGGCCATGGCCCGGTTGCTGGTGGGGTACGAACAGACGGTACCGGAGGCCGATCGCCTCGGTCATGAGCGCGCAGTGGTTGGTCTCATCTGCGCCCTCTTCCACGACTCCGGCTACATCCGCCGCGTGGGGGAGCGCCACCGGAACGGCGCCGAGTTCACGCCGTATCACATCTCACGCAGCGCCGAGTTCCTGACGGGTTATCTGCCCCGCAGCGGACTCGGTCAGTGGGTGCCGGTCGCTGGGCAGGTGGTGCATTTCACGGGTTATGAAATCAGCCTGGACGACATCGAGCTGGACGACCCGAAGGACAGCACCGTCGGCCACCTGCTCGGTACCGCGGACATGTTGGCCCAGATGGCGGACCGCTGTTACCTGGAGAAGTGCCGGGATCGGCTGTACGGGGAGTTCGTGCTGGCCGGAATTGCGGTGGAACAGAAGAGCCCGCGGGAGCGCGTCGTCCGGTACGCGTCGGGCGCCGACCTGCTACGGCAGACCCCCGGCTTCTGGCAGCAGTCCGCCAGCGCCCGGCTGGAGAAGAGCTTCAATCGCGTCTACCGGAACATTGAGCCCCTCTTCGGCGGACAGAACCCCTACCTGCTCGCCATCGACCACAACCTGCGCTACCTCGAGCGGCTGCTCGAGGCCGGCGACACCGGCAGCCTGCGGCGGAAGCCGCCCGTTTTTACGGTGCTACCAAACCCGGTGGAGTCGGTGGGCGCCCTGGTCAGCCGGCACCTGGCCAACCTCAACTCGCCCGCCGCGTCGCTCGGGGTCTGACGCAGGAGCGCCGACCGGCCACAATCTCAGCGCAGGGCGGGAACGACCATCTCCCCGATGATCTTCAGCGCGTCCATCGGGTTGTCATGCAGCCGCAGCGCGATCTCGGTCTGGCCAGCCCTGGCGAACTTCTTGAAGCGCTCGATCTCCCGGTCCAGGTCCCGGATGCCGCCGGTCGAGGTCAGGCCTTCACAGAGGCGGTTGCAGAGTTCCTCAGGGACGCCCTGCACGTTGCCGGACCGGTCAAACCAGGCGGCGACGAACTTGTCGAAGTTGGTCACGACCGTCTGCACTTCCTCCGGCGAAAGCCAGAGCTTGATCAGGTCGCCGTCCAGCTTGCGGGCCCGCCATGCCAGCTCGCGACGGGACTCCCTGTAGGCTTCCTTCCGGTCGGCCTTCACGTGCCAGGCCCAGAAGGCGTTCACGCGAATCGGTTTCATCCCCGGCTCACGCTTCGCCTCGCCGATCCGCACCTGCTCCATCGCCGGCTCGATGATCTCGGTGGGCGTGCAACCGATGAACACGCCGTCGGCCACCCTGGCCTCCATGCGCATCATCATGTGGCGGTAGGCGGTGCCGTAGACGAAGGGTGGCGGCGCCTTCAGCCAGTCGTAGGCGCAGGGGTAGGTAACGTTGAATTCCTCGCCCTTGTAGCCGTCCTTGGCCAGCTTCTTGTGGCCGGCGCCGATGACGATTTCGAGCGCTTCCCGCACCGCCACCACGATCTTCTGGGGCTTGTGCAGGGCCATGGCGTCCAGGTTGCCCTCGCCGGCGCCGATGGCGGCCATCGCCCGGCCGCCAGAGAGTTCGTTGAGGCTCAGCAGCGCGTTGGCGATCTTCAGCGGGTGCATCTCGAAGGGGCTCACAGCGAGCGCCCCGATCTTCAGCCGCTGGGTGGCCTGGGCGACTGGAACCAGACTGATGAAGGGGTCCCAGTGCGCAAAATAGTTGGAGGTCCAGAGGCTCCGGATGCCGTACTTTTCGGCAGCGGTCGCGAGTTCCACGAGCTGGGTGGGGCCGAGGTCCGGCTCCAGAATGATGTCGACTTCCACGGCAGCGTCTCCTGTTGGGCAAGGGCGGCATACTAATAAGTCATATTGTTGTCATCTACTTGGCAGTACATAGACACAACCGACTAAAACCGAAATTTATCAAGACCTTCGGCGGCCACCGCATTCTAAAGGTACCGGACCTTAGTTTTGTTAGTTTCTTTAGTTTTCCTTCGGCGCCACCTTGGCGTAGTAGCCCCAGGAGGAGCCCACGGGGTGCTGAGACCAGTCCTTCGGGGGCGTCAGCATGTCCGGCCGGTCCCGCTCGAGACGCGCCCGGACCACCCGCGGAATGTTGCCGAGGCCACCGGTGATCTTGTAGCTGTGGGAGCTGGCAAACATCCGGCCCAGCACATCGCTCCTGCCCATCCGCATCCAGGGCAACCAGGGGCACTGGCGGAAGAAACCCGCAGTCATGGTGGCCCAGGGACGCCCCCGGTCCTCGAGCTCGTCGGCGGGGACAAAGAACACAAAGTGCTCGGACGGGTTGATCACCGGCCCGGTGGACGCCTCCGGCCAGCCCTCGGTTGTGACCGGGTTTGTGACCTCCAGCAGCCAGTCCCAACTCAGCAGGTAGTGATTGCCGATCCGCCGCCAGGGCAGCACGAAGGGCACCGTCTTGCCGGACTCGCCCTGGTCACCACGGTAGGTGGTGGCGTCCTCCTTTCGGGAAGCCGCGTTGCCAATGGCGATCTCCCAGCGATAGGCGTCGGTCACCATGCGCTCCGCCGGGTAGCGGGCCGGCATTGTCGTCGTCACCTGTTCGTTGATATAGGGGTAGACCTTCACGGCCTTGCCGGTGAAGGGGTTCTGCCAGGTGTCCAGCAGCTCGCCGGTCTTCAGGTCCGTGTAGAAGGTGGCGTCCTTGCCCCGGTACTCCGCATCGCCGTTCGGCAGGATTCGGAACTGCAGGCTGCCAAAGCCCACGTAACCGAACAGCGGGATGGCCCGTCGGTTGCCGACGACGGCGAAAAACACTCCCTCGTGGCCACCGAATACCGGCTCCTCGCCGAGGGTTCCCCAGGTCTTGGCGTAGGCGTAGATGTTGTCTTCTGCCGTGCTGAGATCCAGGCCGCGGGGCTTCCCTGAGCCAGGCAGTCCGGCCATCGCCGGCGTGGCCAGACCTGACAGGCCACCGAGACCTGCCGCCACGCCCAAGCCCAGCATGCCGCGCCGGGAGAAGCTCGCCACCGCGCGGTGCATCGCGTCCAGGTACATCGCCAAGTCCCCGAATGAGAAGATGAGTGCAGCCTACTGGAGATCCACCAATGAGTCCGCCGGAAAACCTGATCCTGTCCAATCGCTTCCGCTGCTTCGACGGCTGGCAGCATTTCTACCGCCACCCCGCGCAGACGACCGCCTGCGAGATGCGCTTCGGCCTTTACCTGCCGCCCCAGGCGGAGCACGAGCAGGTGCCGTTGTTGATTTACCTGGCTGGGCTCACCTGCACGGAGGAAACTTTTCCCATGAAGGCGGGCGCGCAGCGGGTGGCGGCAGAACTGGGTCTGGCCCTGCTCTCGCCGGACACGAGTCCGCGGGGCGTGCGTCTACCGGGTGACAACGAGGCCTTCGACTTCGGCCAGGGCGCCGGGTTCTACCTGGACGCCACCGAGGCGCCCTGGTCGGCCCACTACCGCATGTGCAGCTATGTGGCGCAGGAACTGCCGGACCTGGTAGCGAGCTTGTTTCCGGTGGACGCGGCCCGAATCGGTCTGCTTGGGCACTCGATGGGCGGCCACGGCGCACTCACTATCGGGCTCAAGCACCCGGAACGTTTCCGCAGCCTGTCTGCGCTGGCGCCCATCGCCGCGCCCACCCAGTGCCCCTGGGGCCAGAAGGCCCTGCCGCGCTACCTGGGTCCCGACCAGGACAGCTGGCGGCAGTACGACGCCACGGAACTGATGAGCGACCTCGTGTCGGCCGCCGGCCGGCCACCGCTACTGATCGATCAGGGACTGGACGATGAGTTTCTCGTCAAGCAGCTGAAGCCCGAGCTGTTCGAGGCCGCCGCACGGAGCGCCGGCTATTCGCTGACGCTGCGGCGTCACGCGGGCTATGGCCACGGCTACTACTTCGTGAGCAGCATGATCGAGGATCACCTGCGCCATCACGCGGAATCCCTCGACGCGTAAGCGCCTGTAGGAGCGCCTGTAGGAGCGCCTTTAGGCGCGATCGATGGCGGGCGCGCCTAAAGGCGCTCCTACGGGACCGGTACCTTCCGTCTCAGTGCGGTAGATCCGCAGCCCGCGGGCCTCGTAGTTGGCCAGTGCCGCGGGGTGATCGAGGGTGCAGGTGTGCACCCACACGCGGTCCGGGCACAGGCGCCAGGCTTCCTCCAGGGCCCGAGTGAGCAACGCGCCACCAAGGCCGCGGCCATAATGGCCGGGCAGCAAGCCAAAGTATTCAATCTCGATACCGCCCTGCCAGTCATCCCGGAGCTCAAAGTAGCCGACCGTCTCGGCTCCCCACAGGGCGCGGAAGGTCAGCAGGCCCGGCGTCTCAGTGCGCTCGCGCCACTGCTCGTCCGTCCAGGCACGCTTGTCCTGCCAGCCGAACGCCTCGCCAACGGTGCGGTACATGTGACAGTTGAAGCGCCAGTCCGGCGGGTTGACGGCCCGGACCTGGAAGCACTCGTCTTCCATGTACCTGGGCCTGAGTTGGTCCGCGGCGAACATAGCCAGGTAGGTGGTGGTGACGGTCATGACGCCGGAGCGCATCCCCAGCCGTCCGACTGGCCGCCATATTCCCGCCCCAGCCGCGCCACCTGTTTCTCCAGCATCAGGAGCTCCGCGTACACGGGGGCCATGTGTACGGTGAGACGGGCCTGCCACTTCTCGGTCTTCTCATAGTGTGCAGTCTCGACGCGGAACCCCGGCCCCAGGTCGGCCTGGTTGGCGAAGGCGATGGCCTGATCCTTCAACTCGAAAATCAGGAAGAAATCGATGTCCCGGGGCACGGACAAGTCATCGCCCTGTGACTGCATGAGGCGCAGAAGTTCGCCGGTTTCGTCGTGGGGAAAATCCTGGGTCATGAGTTCGGTCTCGTGATGAAGCCCCGGCACACCGCCGCCAGCTTGTGGCCATCCGGGTCCCGGACATAGGCGGCGTAGAAGTCAGGCTGGTACTGGGGCCGCAGGGCCGGTGCGCCGTCGGACGTGCCGCCAAACCGGAGGGCCGCCGCGTGGAAGCCATCCACCTGCTGCCAGCTGCCGGCTTGAAACGCAATCATTGAGCCGTTTCCGACAGTGGCGGCGCGCCTGTCGAAGGGCGGGCAGACCCAGAGTGCCCTCTCCCGCGCGCCTTTGTCCTCGTAGATGCCCCAGCCCGCCCAGCCTTCCCATTCGCTCTCGTCCTGAACCACGCAGCGCCGGTGCCCGAGAGCGGCCATCACCGGATCGTAGAAGCGGATGGCGCGTTCAAGGTTGTTGGTGCCGAGGCAGAGGTAGGCAAACATGGCGGGGCTTCTTGACAGATCGGTGCTTAGGTCGGCTGGTCGTCCCAGTATTCCATGGTCGCCGATTTCCGGTAGCCCTCGCCAGTCAGACGCACACCGACGCGGCCGGAATCGGGATAGACGATGACGTCGCTGGGGTTGCGCTCGCCGATGAGCAGGTACCGGCAGGGCGCAGCCCCCTGGTTGATGAGGGCGTGAGCGGCCTTCTGCCCGGCGGGGAAGGCGACGTAGTGCCCGGCAGACATTTCGTAGGTCTTGTCGCCGAGACGAAGCGTGAGGGAGCCTTCGAGGATCAGCAGGTGCTCTTCCTCGAGCATGTGGTAGTGGGCCGGACAGGCCTGCTTGCCGGGCTCGAGGGTTTCCATGCACACCCCCACATGGGCCGCGCCGCCGAACTCGCCCAGCTGCTTGAATCGTGAGGCGAAGCGCTGGCCCTCCGAGAATTCTTCCGTCGGTACCCGGTCGATGTGGAAAGGCTCGAAGATGCCGGCCGCGTTGACGGAGGTGGGTTTTTCACTCATCGAATGTCACCGGGGAACTTGTCCCGTTCTTGCCGGTATTCCTTGTAGCTCACGCTGGCGCCCTCCAGGCACGGAGTTGCTGTCTTTGACTTGCATGTGCCATGGACCTGTGACCAGACTAGACCCGCTTGCGACAATTTGGAACCGTAAATGGCCGCTTTCCAATCCCGCACTCCGTGAACAATGACTCCGTAAGCCGCTCGCACGCGCTCGAGCCGACGCTGCCTCGCGATGCCTACGTCTCCGCGGCTGTCTTCGACGCCGAGCGGGAGCGGATCTTCGCACGGGAATGGGTGCTCGTGGGTCGCGAGGAGTCGGTCCCCGCGGAGGGTGACTACCTCGACGTGGATGTGCTGGGCGAATCGCTGCTCGTCCTACGTGGCGGCGGCGGCGTGCTTCGCGCCTTCTTCAACGTCTGCCGTCATCGCGGCTGCGCGTTGGTGCTCCGGGAGAAACACGAAGGCGCGACTGAAGGCGTGCCCGTGGCCGGCCACGTGGGCAAGACCATCCGCTGCCCCTATCACTCATGGACATACGCGCTCGACGGCTCCCTCCGCTCTGCGCCGTTCCTTGAAGAAGCCCTCGCCGGCCGGAAAGGGGACTTCGGACTGCATTCCGCCGGACTTGCGACCTGGGGCGGATTCATTTTCGTGAACCTGGACCCCGAGGCCGCACCGGCTCGCGGCCATACCCCCGAATCCCAGTTCGGCGCCTCCATGCATCGACTGAGGAACTACCCGCTGGCCGATCTCCGGCGAGGCCATCGCATTGTTTACGACGTCGCGGCCAACTGGAAAGTCATCCTCGAGAACTACAACGAGTGCTACCACTGCGCCGGTGTGCACCCGGAGCTTTGCAGGGTCGTTCCGGCGTTCCGGCAGAACGGCGGCGCTTCACTCGATTGGGAGAACGGCATACCTCATCGCGAGGGCGCGGTGACGTTTACCGCCAGCGGCCAGACTGCACGCGCACCTTTCCCCGGCCTCGACGCCAACGAACTCATCAGGCACAAGGGCGAACTCATCTATCCCAACTGCATGATCTCCCTGTCGATGGACCACGTCGCGGTGTTCACGCTCTTCCCGCGCGATGCCGGCCACACCACCGTAATCTGCGATTTCCTCTTCCACCCGTCAGAGATAGCCAGGTCAGATTTCGATCCTATGGATGCAGTGGACTTCTGGGACATCACCAATCGACAGGACTGGGTGGTGTGCGAAGGCGTCCAGTCGGGCATGAACTCCCGTCGCTTCACCCACGGGTACTACTCGCCCATGGAGAGTCCAAGCCTGGATATCCGCCACTATATCCTGGAGCGTCTTGGTGACAGGTTGACGCTGCCGACCACCGGCGGGGACTGATGCGCCGCGACTACGAATACATCGTCCTCGGGCTCGGCGGACTCGGCAGCGCAGCTGCGTACTGGCTGTCCCGGCGGGCCGGCGCCAACGTGCTGGGTCTCGAACAGTTCGAGCTCGGGCACGTGCGCGGTGAATCG
>CAYMKJ010000281.1:0-10023 GCA_964391025.1 uncultured Chromatiaceae bacterium | reverse complement strand
GGGCTGCGTGCCGGTTACTTCGGCGCGTCGCAGTCCGTGCGCTTCAGCACCACCCGCCGGTTCTGGGCGCGGCCTTCCGCAGTCCTGTTGTCCGCAATCGGCTCGCTCTCACCCGCACCGAACGCAGCCAGGCGGCCCACGGCGACGCCCTTGCGCTGCAGGTAGGCCGACACCGTTTCAGCCCGGCGCTCGGACAGCTTCTGGTTGTAAGCCTCGGAACCGGTGTTGTCGGTGTGGCCGACGACCGTGCCAGAAATGAATTTGAGCCTGTTCAGGTTGACAGCCATTTCGTCCAGGTCGGCCCTGTCATATTCGGTCAGCTCCGCCGAGCTCACTTTGAACTGCACCTGGCGGGTGACGTCGCAGGAGCAGCCTCGTGGCCCCACCCGGTCACCCTTCGGCGTCGCAGGGCACTCGTCGCTCGGGTCGATGACCCCGTCGCCATCCGTGTCCGCCGGCGGCGGGGGTGGTGGCGGTGGTGGCGGTACCACGGCAGCCACCACTGGCGCCGCAACGACGACGGGTACCGCCTTGCCGAAGCGGTAACCCACCTGCGCCTGGTAGATGAACGGATCGATCTCTATCGTGCCCAGGCTGGCGCCGTTGAGCGACGCGTCGGAATCCATGTCGATGTAGCGCACCGCGAGATTCAGGAACCAGTTCTTGCTGATGCCGATGTCGGCGCCGATCTGCCCTGCCGCACCCCAGGAATCGTCGAGATCCAGGCTGGTCCCGTCCAGCGCACCCTCTGTTTCCTCGTTAGAGAAAAAGGTGTAGTTCAGGCCCGCGCCGATATAGGGCCGGAACACGCCATCCGGGTTGAAGTGGTACTGGAGGCTGAGGGTCGGGGGGATTTGGTCAACTTTGGCCACATCGCCTCTCTGCTGAAAAATATACACATCGTGCGTGAACGGCCAGGCGACGAACAGCTCGACGCCCAGATGCTCGGCAAACATATAGGTGCCTTCGACGGTCGCACTGGTAGCGTTGTCCACCTGCAGTTCGGAACCACCGGCCAGGGTCAGGTTGTCGTCCTTGGGAACGACGACGCCCGCCCCGGCCCGGAGCAGCCAGTCGCCCTTCGCGGCGACGGCGGTCAGAGGCTGAAAGCACAGCCCGGAGGCAACGAGCGCAAGGCCGAGCTGTAATGCTCTGGATTTCACGATTTATTTACTCCCTCTGTTTGCAAAGACGCCGGACGCGGGACCTGAGCCACTGACGGGCACACCCGCTCTACAACCAGAGGATTATGTCTCTTCCGGCTGACTAATGGCAATGCGGAAAACACGGATACCCGTCCCGGTAATTGCCGGGTTCAGTACCCGCCACGACCGGGTACGATTCCATGGGTACGGGAAGCCAGGGAACACTAGTCGATGTACCAGGACTGGACCGCGAACCTGATCGTGGTGCTCGGCACCGTGCTCGCCGTGGGCGCGTCCGTGTTGGTCCACTACGAGGGTCTCAGCCTGCTCTCCCGGTGGCTCGCCAGGCGTCGCGATCACCACCCAAGGCGCAAGGTCCTGTACGGCATTTTCGGTGTGCTCAGCCTGCACATCGCCGAGATCTGGATTTTCGGCCTCACGCTGTGGGGCCTGCTGATGTTCGCGAATACCGGCAGCGTCGCCGGCAGCGTTTCCGGCAGCCTCCTGGATGCGGTGTATCTGTCAGCGAATACCTACACCACGGTGGGCTTCGGGGACCTGGCGCCGGTCGGCCCGATTCGTTTCGTGGGCGGCTCGATGGCCTTGACGGGCCTGGTGCTGATCACCTGGTCCGCCTCATTTACGTTCCTCGAAATGGAGCGGTACTGGCGCAAATAGCGCCTTTCGCCGTCGAGGACCCGACAGACGGGTTATCCTACGTCGCGCCGCCCCCGGTGGTGGTGGCGCTGCCTCATTTCTGTCTCCCGGAGCGCCCGTGTCTGGCCAGGATCTCAGTCTCTATCGCTGGATGCATGCCGCTCGTCGCGTCGACGAGATGGAACGGCAGCTGGTCGGACGGGGCGAAGCCTTTTTCCACGCCAGTGGCGCGGGACACGAGGCGGTTGCCGCCCTGGCCCCGCTCCTGATTCCAGAGGATTATCTCCACTGCCACTATCGCGACAAGGCGCTGCTCCTCGCCCGCGGCGTACCGCTGGTCGAGTTCTTCAACACCGTGCTCTGCAACGGCTCCGGCAATTCGGCCGGACGGCAGTTGTCCCCTCTGCTCAGCGTGCCGGCCCTGAATGTCCTCAGCATCGTGGGCCCGGTGGCCAACAATGCGCTGCAGTCTGTCGGTGTGGCCCAGCAGATCCGGGACTCGGCACAGCAGCCCCTGGTGTTGTGCGGCCTCGGCGACGGTGGCACCCAGGAGGGTGAATTTCTCGAGGCCGTGGCCGAAGCGGTGCGCTGCACGCTCCCCGTGCTGTTTCTTGTCGAGGACAACCGGCTCGCTATCTCGACGCGGACCACCGGACGGACCTTTTTCTCACTGCCGGAGGGCGATGCGCCGTCATTCTACGGGCTGCCGATCCTTAGGGTCGACGGACGGGATGCCCGCGCCTGCGCCAACCTGTTCGGCCAGCTGGTCGGCGAGCTGCGCCGCTCCCGGGGTCCTGCGCTCTGCGTCATGTCCGTGGAACGCCTCGCCGATCACAGCAATGCAGACGACGAACGCGTGTACCGGGACGCCCGGGAAAGGAGCGAGGCCCGGCAGACGGGCGACCCGGTAGCGCTGTTGCGGACTGCCCTGCTCAGCGACGGTGTCACTGAGTCGGCCCTCAGGGCCCTGGAAGCGGGCGTGGAGACGGAAGTGCTCGCCGCGGTGGACGAGGCCCTGCGCCAGCCGCTGCCCGTGGCCACCCGGGAAGCGAAGCCGACGCCCGCCCTCGAGACGACGAGCGAGTACCGGGGTACGCCGGGCCCGGTGCTGATGACCGAGGCTTTCCGGGAAGTGCTGCGGGCGCGCCTCGCGGCTGACGAACGCGTCTCTCTCTACGGGCAGGATCTCGAAGATCCGAAGGGCGATGTCTTCGGCGTCACCCGCACCCTCAGCACGCAATTTCCCGGCCGGGTGCGGAACGCGCCCCTCAGTGAGTCAACGATTCTTGGCACCTGCATTGGCCGGGCGCTGGCCGGCGGCCGGCCGGTGGCGTTCCTGCAGTTCGCGGATTTCCTGCCCCTCGCCTTCAACCAGCTCGCCACCGAACTGGCCACCCTGGCCTGGCGGACCAACGGGGGCTGGCGCGCACCGGTGATCGTGCTCGCCGCCTGCGGCGCTTACCGCCCCGGACTCGGCCCCTTTCACGCGCACACCTTCGAAGCCCTGCTGGCGCATCTGCCGGGGATCGACGTCGGCATGCCGGCGACGGCCGCGGATGCGGCCGGCATGTTGAATGCCGCCTTCGACAGCGAGCGGCCGACGGTGATCCTGTATCCCAAGGCCCTGCTCAACGACCGGGATCGGGGCACGTCCGCGGACGTGGCCCGGCAGAGCATTTCTCTGGGCATTGCGCGACAGGTCCGCACCGGAGTGGACCTCACGCTGGTCGGCTGGGGCAACACCGTCCCCCTGTGCGAAAGGGTGGCCGACGCGCTGGCCATCATCGGGGTCTCGGCGGACGTGCTGGATCTGCGCTGGATGTCCCCCTTCGACGGGGATGCCGTGCAGCGGTCGGTGGAGAAGACCCGGCGCCTGCTGGTGGTGCACGAGGACAACCTGACAGCGGGCTTTGGTGCGGAGGTCATCGCCGGTGTGGCGGAATCAATCGAAGGCCCGGTGCAGTACCGCCGGCTGGCGCGGCCCGACACCTTCGTGCCCTGTCACTTCGGCAATCAGCTCGAAATCCTGCCGTCCTTCGAGGGCCTGCTGACGGCAGCGGCGGAGATGCTCGACCTCACCCTGACCTGGGACCGGCCAAGCGCCGGGGCTGCCGACCAGTTCGTCGTGACGGCGATTGGCTCGAGCCCCGCGGACCAACAAGTCGAGGTCGTGGAATTACTCGTGAAGGTGGGCGACCGCGTCCAGGCGGGACAGCAGCTGGCCACCCTCGAAGCGGACAAGGCGATGGTCGATCTGGTCTGCCCGGCGGACGGCACGGTCGAGGCCATTCACCTGAAAATCGGCGACCAGGCTCCGGTGGACACGCCGCTGCTGACCCTCGGGGTGGAAAATGCCCGCCAGCGACAACTCACTCGGGAAGCCCCCGGCAAACCCCATCTGGCCCGGCGCAACGCGCCGCGAGTCGCGGCAGCGGCTCTGAATACCAGCCCGGTGAACACGCAGCAGCCCGACGAACACTCGGTGGTCATCACCGGGCTCGGCGTGTGCCGCGGCCAGGACCGCCTCGACAACGCGGAGCTGCTGGCGCACTTTCCGGCCTTCAGCACGGATGGCCGGGATGGCATCGCCGAGCGCACCGGCATCACGAGTCGCATCGTGGCCAGTGCGTCCCAGGACGCGGTCAGCATGGCAGTTGAAGCCGCCGGCCTCGCTCTTCAGGAAGCAGGGCTCCTGCCGGGGGATCTCAGCCTCATCATCTGCAGCACCAGCACGCCGGTCACGGTCGTGCCGTCCACTGCGTGCCTCGTGCTGGAGAAGATCGCGCCGGAGGCCAACGTGCCTGCTTACGATCTGCTCGCAGCCTGCAGCGGCTACCTGTACGCGCTGTCCAGCGCCTGGGATTTTCTCCAGACGCGCCCCGGTGCCCACATCCTCGTGCTGACCACTGAGGTGATGCGCCGGATCACCAACCCGGACGACCCGGAAACCTCGCCGATCTTCGGCGACGCCGCCACCGCAACGGTAGTGACAGCCT
Source organism: uncultured Chromatiaceae bacterium (assembly GCA_964391025.1). Lineage (GTDB taxonomy): Bacteria > Pseudomonadota > Gammaproteobacteria > Steroidobacterales > SHZI01. The sequence goes on along the minus strand of CAYMKJ010000281.1, from coordinate 5,225 downwards.
CGGCCGCTCCCGGCGCGGGCCTCGCCCGGCTCCACCGACCGGTGATCGATGGGCGGGGTGAAGACGGCACCACGCTGCTGGTGCCGCTGCCCGGTTCTGGCCAGGGCGTGCGGATGGAAGGGCGGCGGGTGTTCTCCGAGGCCGTGCGCCGCATGAACGGCGTGCTGGCGGATGCCTGCCTGGAGGCGGGAATCGGCATCGACGATCTCGATCTCATCGTGCCCCACCAGGCCAACGGCCGCATCATCGAAGCGATGCGCACGCGGCTCAAACTGCCGCCGGACCGGGTGTGGAACGAGATCGGGGCACAGGGCAATACCTCTTCGAGCACCATTCCGCTGGCGCTGGATACCGTCTTGCGCCGGCCGGGCCCGGCCTCGCGAATCGGACTGTGCGCGTTCGGCGGCGGATTCACCTGGGCCGGAGCGATTCTGGACAAGCCCAGCATGGCCAGGCCCAGCGCAGCCAGGCCCAGCGCAGCCAGGCCCATCCTGGCGAAGTCGTGAGCAAAGCCTTTACCAAAGAATCCGATCAGGACGAGGACGGGCCGGAGGACGACGCCCGCGAGGGTTTGAATACCCTGCCCCCCGGCACGAAGAACTACATCACGCCGGCGGGCCTGCAACGCCTGAAAGACGAACTCCAGTTCCTGCTCAGGAAGGAACGACCGGCGGTTACGGCGGTCGTGTCCTGGGCGGCGGGCAACGGGGATCGCAGTGAAAACGCCGACTATCAGTATGGCAAACGCCGCCTGCGGGACATCGACCGCCGCATTCGCTTTCTGACGCGCCGGGTGGACCTGGCGGAAGTGATCGATCCGGAGATGCCTCGGGATGAGCGCGCGGCCACGCAGGCGTTTTTTGGCGCCACCGTGCGCTACACAACGACAGCGCAGGAGGAACGGGTGGTCACCATCGTCGGTGTCGACGAGAGCGACCACCGGCGCAAGCACATCAGCTGGATCTCGCCCCTCGCCCGCGCACTGATGAAGGCGAAACCCGGTGACACCGTGATCCTGCAGGCGCCCGGGGGCACGGAAGAACTTGAGGTTATCGATGTGCGTTACGAGCGCGTCGACGTGGAGCCGTTTGTGCCGGTCGGGTGAATCTGCGGTGAAAACTGAGAAACCCGCCTTGACGCGCAATCAGACCAGTCTATAGACTAGTTGCTACTCAAGGAGGATGCGGCCATGAAGATCGAGATCGGGGCGTATGAGGCGAAGACCAGGCTCCCCGAACTGTTGCGGCAGGTTAAGGCCGGGAAGCGCTTCACGATTACGAACCGGGGTCAGGCCGTAGCTGATCTGGTCCCCAGTGAGGATTCCGAACCCAGCAACCCGCGGGCCGCGATCGACAAGTTCCAGGCCTTTATGCGCGCCAATCCCATCAAGGGTCGGGGGAACATCCGGGCACTGATCCAGGAAGGCCGTGAGTGAATTTCATTCTCGATGCCTCGGTGAAGGCCCGGGCCACGCCCGTGCAGAAAGATACCTATCTATTGATTAGCGCCGGACCCGACGCCCGTTACGGCACCGACGACGACGTGCTCAACTGGACGCGGAAGACCGAATAGCGAATGGCGAATATCGAATAGCGAATGTCCAATGCATCGAGTCTTACGTCTTTCAATTCGCTATTCGCTATTCGACATTCGACATTCAGGGCGTCGCCGCGCCCTGACCCTCGTCGAACTTCTGATCGTCATCGTCGTCATCGGCATCCTGGTCAGCTCCATCCTTGTGGCCAGCTCCAGCTTCATCAACAAGGGGCGGACCAACAACACCCAGGCCGTGCTTCAAATCGTCGCCGACGCCGTCGAGGAATTCAAACGCGAGCAAACGGTCAAGCCCACCATCACTCGCGCAAAGCAAACGAAAGACCCGAGCAAGGGCAAACAGGATCCCGCGGTCACGCATATATTCTACTCGGATCGCTACGGGCAGTATCCGCCTGACGAACTGGAAGTGTTCACTACGAATGGGCTTCCCGGCAGCCAAGCGCCGCCAGCGGTCCGTACACTCGCCGCCGGCGGCGCTGTCATCTTTCCGGCGCCTTCGGGGCAACCGATGCGTTTCTATAAAAATGGCGCGGCGGAGGACGCGTTCGAACATCGCGACATGCTGGCCATGGTCGTGGCCATCGAAACCTTGAGCGAATCGGCCTCTTCCATCCTGGACCGAATTCCAGACAAAAACCGCTCCCCGGGTGCACTCGACGACGGTAAGCCCGCTTTGTTTCTCGATCGCCCCGGAGGCCCCATCGGGTCGTGGGATGCGAACGACCACCAAATTCGTTACATCCTCGACGACTGGGGCACGCCCATCAGCTATCTCGCCCAACGTGACTGGCAACCGGATTCGGCGACGTTCATGCCGATTGCTTCCAGCAACCACGCCGCATGGAATGAAGCCTCCACGGAGCTGATCCGAATGAACGGCGGCCAGCCGATCATTATGTCCTATGGTCCTAATGGAAAGGACCAACTTACTCTGGATGCGATGGAGGCGGACGCGAAAGCCTCGCTCGTGGGCGACTTTGAAGACGCTGATGATCACGTGGTCAACAATCCGTTCAACGACGACAACGTCTATTCCAACCCGGCCCTCAAAGAAAAACTCGCCAAGGGGATCACGCCGTGACGACCATTCGACATTCGGAACTTGTCCCGACCGCGTCGGGATTCGCCATTCGACATTCACGAGCGTTCACGCTCGTGGAAATGGTCATCGTCGTGGCCGTCATTCTCCTGGTCTTGGGGATCGTGCTTCCGGCGGCGAGCACGCTGTGGAAGCAGCGTCGCATCTCCGAGGCCCAGGACGCCATCAGCGGATTGCTCATGTCCACGCGGGCCAAGGCCATGGAGAACGACTTCGGCGACAGCGGTCTGTTCTTTTACCTCGATGACGCCGGCGTCCAGCGGATCGCCACCATCAATCAGGATGCGAAGAAGGCGGCGAATCCCGACACACGGGAAGCCTGGACCAATGTTTTCAACGTACTGCCGGAGCGAACCTACGCCCTGCCCGTCCCCATGCGCGTGGTGCCAAGGTACGCGGTGCAAGACATAACCACCAATCCCGACGCAGAGCCGTATCAACTCTTTAGCGAGGCGGAGCTAGCCAATACCGACTTCAACACGACGGTGGGCGAACAAGCCCAGCGGCATCGAAACTTCTTCACCATGATTTATTCGAGCGACGGGCAGTTGCGCGTCCGGCGTGATGTCTTGATCCGTGATGCCGACGCAGAAGAGGGCACACCGGAATTAGGCGACTTTACGGCTTATGTGGTCGCCGATGAAGTTACAAAATACTTCCTGCAGAACCCGTCTGGAACCCCGACAACCCCAATCGACTTCGCTGAAGGCACCCCCCCTGCCGTGCCGGAATTTATCGACTTGGTGGTTGATCCCCAAGACCACGGCACCGCCCTCAACTTTCCCTCCGTTGACGGACTGTTGGTGTATGACGAATCGTTGTTTGGGGCGGCGGGTACTCCCGAGCAGAAGCGGCAGTTTCTTCTGGATGCCTCGCAGCCCTTCTACGTGCACCGCTTGACCGGGGCCGTAGTCCGTGGTCCGGTCGGTGAAAACGAGGCGCCGACAACGCCATGATACGAAACGCCTATCAGAGCCGCAGGCGCGAGCCTGCGGTCCCAACGCCCAAAGGTCACCGGGCTTGCGCCCGGTGTTCTGACGCAGCGTGCCGTAGGCACGCATTGAAAAGAAACGCCTATCAGAGCCGCGGGCGCGAGCCTGCGGTCCCAACGCCCAAAGGTCACCGGGCTTGCGCCCGGTGCTCTGACGCAGCGTGCCGTTGGCACGCATTGAAAATAGCCCACCGATTTATCGGTGCGAATGCGTCGCCGTCAATCGGGAATAGTCCCGTAGGGACGGCTGAACGGTCCAGTCGTCCCTCCGGGACTGGAGTTTATTCTTGGCGTGGCCACCCAGCGTCAGAAACGCTGGGCTATTCTCATTCGTCCCTCCGGGACGCCTTCTCCCTCGTCGAAATGATGATCGCCATCGTAATTCTGGGTCTGGGGTTGGTAATGGTGGCGACGATGTTTCCCGTCGCCTGGGACCGGGCGCGGACGCTAAGCGAATACACCGCGGAGCAGTCCGCGGCCGCAGGGGCTAAGTCTACTCTCCAGTCGCTCCTCCGCCCGGCGGGTCATAGCCTCGTCCAGCGTCAGCCCCTGCTGCCGACGCCTCCCTACGAGGAAATGCGCCTCACCTCCGGCAGCCTGGCCGGCGACATGTTCTTTGATCCAACGTTGCCGGGCCTCCTTGCGTTTTCCGACACCTCGGTGCATGCGCTGAACATGGAAAACATCCTGTTCATCAGCACCGGGCCGACGGTCGCAACAGTGGCGGAGAACCCTTGGGACTTGGAAGATCCCGGAAACCCACCGGGGACACCCACTCAAATCGTCCAAGATCGTTTCCTCAATGTGAATTACCCCGCGCCAGCGCCACTCGCGAGAAATCGAGGGTTATCGTTCCCGGATCAGCTTTTCTATGGCGGTGACAATTTCCTGACTCCGCAAGGCGGAACTCCACAAGTACGATTGTGGCAACGCCTATATCCGCCAATGGAAGCGCCGCCGCCGACGGCTGACCCCGACTTCGAAAAGAAACTGGAACATTGGAACGAGAAGCTGGCGACCCGGCGGTTTTGTTGGGCGGTGTTGCATCGCCTTCGAAACCACGTCGGCCCGACGCTGTTGACCGCCCCTGCGAGAAGGGTGCAGGAAGCCGCCGCCGCGATGGGGACCACGCGCACGTTTGACATGTACTATGTAACCTTGCGGCGTACCAAGCCGACGAACCGTTACGCCCGGCAAGACGCCGCCGACCCTTTGCGAATCCCCAACCCATTCGAGTTCAACTCCGCGGTTGCTCCCGTGGAACCTGCCGCAATGACGGCGGCGAACGACGTGATGTTCCCCGTGGCCTGGCGGGTTCAGATTCAATTCCTACCCAATTCGCTGCCGCTCGCCGCGGATGCGACGGGCGTACCTACCGAAGTTCCGGTCCCGCCGACGGGCGTCACCCCCGAGAAGTCGCGGATGCTCGTGCAGATGTTCCCTGCCGGGGCACAGTTCGTTGATGAGATCACCGGCAACATCTACCGCGTGTCGAAGCGACGCATCACCGACCCGGGCGGTGCGGGTACGCAGGCCGTGTTGACGTTGGATCGCGAGATCGTCGTCGAGGACTTCGAT
>CAYMKJ010000280.1:0-3226 GCA_964391025.1 uncultured Chromatiaceae bacterium | reverse complement strand
GCTCGATCAGGCGGCAGAGTACCGGGCCGACGAAGCCGCGGAAATCTACCTGGCCCGCGCCGGCATGAACCCGATGGCATTCTATTCGGTGCTGCAGAAGATGGCGGCGCTTGGCAGCCGGTCGACGCAGCTGGCCTCCCTTTACAAGACCCATCCGCCACTGGACGCGCGCATGGACAGGATCGACAAGCGGGGGTACGCGGGGCTCGAGGCCTATACCGCGCGGGAATAGGGAAGAGTGCTGGTTATCAGGTCAGCTTGAGTACCGCGAACAGCAGGCCGATTGGGTGTTCAGTTCGGCCCTAAATAATCGCGCTTCCCGACCGCCACGCCATTGTGGCGCAGGATGTTGTACGCGGTGGTGCAGTGGAAACAAAAGTTCGGCATCGAGCGATGGAGCAGAAACTGCAGGCCGCTATAGTCCACTGAGACATCGCGGCGTGTGCGGGTAATTGTTTTTTCTTCCGTGCCGTCGATCTGCGCCGGCTTCACAGTCTGCATAAACGCCACAGTCTGCTCGACGCGTGCGATGAGTTCGGCCAGGCTCTTCTCGTTTTCCTCGGCCGTCGGCGGCTCCTGCCCTGCCAGGACAACGACGTTGCGCGCGTGGTTGGTGGCCTCCCGCACCTGTTTCGCAAAGTGGAACATATCTGGATACAGCCGGTAACTGAGCAGGCTCGTCTCGTCCCACTTGTTTTCCGCGTAGTGCGCAGCGGCTTTCTTCAGACAAGTGGCCAGGCCGTTCAACATTTTTATATAGATGGGAACGGACGCCTGATACATGGATAAGGCCATGGTTACTTTTCTCCGTAATTGCGGGATGCAGAATTGGCTGGCGAGGGATCATAACCTGCGGGGGGCGAACTGCTCATCACGCCAGCGGCCCCACCCGCCGTGATGATTCCGGCGCCCACCCGGATCATTGCCCGGTCAAGCGTGGGGCAGAGCACTCACTCTGCAGGGAATGTCGCAGGGATCAAGCCAGCTCAATCGGCGTCCCGGGACACTTCGGCCCGCAGGTTGCTGTTGATCTCGTCCCGCAGGCGCCGGCGCATCTTCCGGTACTCGATCAGCGCCGCGTCGCTCGGCAGCAGCTTGTCGGTGTGCGCGTCGTCAACATTGACGGGGCGCTGGGAAGCCAGGATCGGCAGGTCGTCGTGGAAAACGACCCATTGCGAAAACCGGCCGAGCACATCCACCAGCGGCCGCAGCCAGCGCAGCGCCGGCGGGTAGTACCAGCGCACATACACTTCGGTGTGGGTGTCATCGACCGGCGCAAAGATTGCGGCCAGCACGTAGCCAGGACCGATCCGGTTCAGCCAGACGTTGGGAGCGATCAGCTCGATGAACTGCCGGTCGGGGGGCTCCGCATTGCGCCAGGCCCGGAAGCCGTCGGCGATCGGCTCCACGGTCACTGAGCATTCGGGATTGCGGGTGAGCCGGCCGATGGTCCCCGGGTGCACGAAGGGCAGGTGGCTGTAGTCGATCACGCCCTCGATGCACCGGGAAAAATGTCCGTTCCAGGTCCAGGTGGTTTCGCCGTGGGCGAGGCCCTCGACGAGTGCGAGCCGCGGCAACGCAGGCAAGAGCGCCAGCACGCCCGTGTCCACCGCCGGTCCGCGCCACAGCCACACCATGCCGTCGCCCTCCGCCACCGGGTGGGCCGCGACCTTCAGCGACTCCGGGATCTTCCGGTCGCCTTCCACCGGCACCTTCACGCAGCGTCCCGTGGCGTCGTAGCACAGGCCGTGAAAGGGGCAGACGATCTGCCCGTCCCGCACGCTGCCGAGGCTTAAGGCCGCGCCGCGATGGGCGCAGCGATCCTCGAAACAGACAGGCTTGCCGCTGCGGTCGCGCCAGAAGACCAGGCGCTCGCCAAAGCGGGTCTTGGCCACGGGGCGGGCGCGGAGTTCCCGGGAACTCACCACCGCATGCCAGTGTCCGCTGGAGACGTTCATGGCGGGTGCGTCAGGCCCGGACCAGTGACAGGGCCTGACGGCCCAAAGCCCAGAACAGCACGGTAAAGCAGGCGAGGTTGAACACCGTCAGGCACAAGAGTTTGGCGACGTGCAGGGTGACGGCGAGCCGGGCGACCAACCAGGGCTGCGGGTCGCTGTGCAGGACGACCCACACGAAGGCGAGGTTCTCGCCCCAGTCCATCAGCACGGCGGCGTAGCCGGTGGCGACGATGAAGGTGAAGAGCCCCTGCCGGCCAGCGGGCAGGAAGCGGAACAACCAGCCGGCGATGAACAGGGTGGCGGTGAAGCTCAGCAGCGGCCAGGCGAAGTCGAAGCCGGACCATTGCAGGTAGTAATGCACAGCCTCCGGGCCGTAGCTCCTCGCCTGGGTGATCAGGCCGTCGGCTGTGAGGCCCGGCTGCATGTCGACGAAACGCTGGCCGTCCGTCAGCGCCGCGAAGTGCTCCTGGGAAGGGCCGAGGCCATACCAGGTCGCCACCAGGGACAGCGCCAGCAGGGGCAGGAACTTAGGCAGCCGGAGCGACCGGCGGATGAGGTCGGCGATGGAGTGCATGGGCCCTACTCTATACCGGTCACGAATTGTGACCGGTGTGGGATAGTGCACTTGAGGAACAGCTGCGAATGCACGCACGAACTGGTACTCCGCCACGCCGATGGGGTTACTGATCCCGGAGAGGGGTGATTCGGCGACGAGACGGTTCCTGGTGACGACTGCTGAAACTGAGTGGTTCAGCGCCCGGAATCAGGTTGTCAGGTCAGCTTCAGGTCAGTTTCAGCGCCGCAAACAGCAGGCCGATGGCCACGACCAGCATGGAACCTGTGCGCACGATGATATTGGTGGATATCGTCGCGGCCATGATCTCCATGTCCTTGCGGATCAGTGTGCACTCCTGACGGATCAGCGCGCACTCTTGATGCAACTCGGAACGGAGGAGCTGCAAATCCGATTTCGTCGCGATTGTTGTCGCCATGTCACGCTCCATCGCGTCAACGACAGCCCGGGCCTTGTCGTTCGGGACGTTGATGCTGACGAGGGAATCATACAGCGAGTAGAGGTAGTCCACCGTGTGCCTCATGGGGCCGGCAATCCTGGCGTCTCCTGGCAAGTTACCAATCACCTGGCCGATTGGACAGCAGCATTGCCGACGAATCTGTAGAGATTTGCCGACCTGGGTTTAAGGTCGCAAATTGCGACCTTAAAGCCGCAACATCCTGATTGGTAAACCGGAGCCTGCTACCAGTAATAC
>CAYMKJ010000279.1:0-2533 GCA_964391025.1 uncultured Chromatiaceae bacterium | reverse complement strand
GGTCCGTCTGCTCGAGGACGGCCTGCGCCAGCGAGTTGAAGTGACCGACATCGAGCTGTTCGCCCTGGCCAAAGCGCGCGCCGAAGCCGTCCAGTCGCTGTTTCTAACCGACACCGGTATCGATCCCGGCCGGATTTTTCTCGTGGCTCCGGCCGACGGCAAGGCGGGCGACAACAGCGTGGTCATGGAGCTGGCGCTGCAGTGATGCTGACCCGCATCTGACGACTCGCGCCTCAGGTCAGGAGCAGCTTGAGGCCGGCAATCGTCAGCACGACGGCAAGCAGGCGCTTGATCGCCATATGCGGTAACCGCCGGCTGCCGAACCAGGAGCCGATCGTTCCCCCGATCACTGCGGCAAACACCAGCGCCCACGCGAACGTCGGAAAGCTCTTCGTGGCACTGATGTTCCCTGCCAGCCCAGACGCTGAGTTGAGCAGGATGAATAACGCCGACGCGGCAGAGGCCGATTTGGTCCGCGCCCAGTGCATGAAGATGAGGATCGGTGTGAGAAAGATTCCGCCGCCTGTGCCTGTAAGGCCGGACAGCAGGCCGAGCAGTCCGCCCACACTCACAGCAACGACTCCTGGAGGGGGCTTCGGTTCACTCTCGGCGGGTGGGCGCAGCAGTAACTGGATTGCCGACAGCAAAAGAATGCTGCCCACCAGGACCTTGAACAGGTGGCCGGGCAGGTTCAGATAACCGCCGACAAACGCCAGGGGCACGGATAGCAGAGCGAAGGGCCAGAACAGTTGCCAGGAGAAGTGCCCCGCCCGCCAGAACTGCAAGGTGCCAATCGACGCCACGAGGATGTTCAGCACCAGCGCGATCGGCTTGATGTCTTCCGGTGCCAGGCTGAGCAGGGACATGACGGCGATATAGCCCGACGCCCCGGCGTGGCCGACCGAGGAATACAGGATGGCGACGGCAAAAACCGCGGCCGTCAGGACCCAGAGGACTTCAGGAGCCATAAGCAGGTTGTATGCCCGTCGCTTTGCCAACGCCTGGGTTTAGTGTATGGTGCCGCACGTTAAAGAAGCTTTCGTCCGGTCAGCTCGTTCATCTGAGCCTTTCGACCAACCGTCTCAGGCTACTCAATATCCTGCCTCTACCGGACCAGAGGATTAACCGCTCTCAGGGATTTGGCCAATGCCAGTCCTGATGCGGTCTCTGCAGGCTGGAGAGGAAAATCACTACATGTCTTTTCAATCTCTCGGGTTGAAACCCGAACTGCTGCGCGCCATCGAGGAACGCGGCTACACCATCCCCACTCCGGTACAGGCACGCTCCATTCCGGAAGTTCTGGCCGGCCGTGACCTGCTGGCCCGCGCCCAGACGGGTACCGGCAAGACGGCGGGCTTCACGCTGCCGATCCTCCAGCTACTGACCGCGCCGGGAGCTGAGCGACTGCGCACACCCCGTGTCCTGGTGCTCGTCCCGACCCGCGAACTCGCCGCCCAGGTGGCGGAAAGCGTCAAGACCTACGGCAAGTACGTGCCGGTCTCAGTCACCGTCGTGTTCGGCGGTGTGGGCTTCCACCCGCAAGCCGAGAGTCTCCGTCGTGGCACGGACATCGTTGTGGCCACACCAGGCCGGCTGCTCGATCACGTCCAGCAGCGCACCATCGACCTCAGCAAGGTCCAGATCCTTGTTCTCGACGAGGCCGATCGCATGCTCGACATGGGCTTCATCCGCGACATCCGCCGGATTCTCAAGCTGTTGCCGGCCAAGCGCCAGAACCTGATGTTCTCCGCCACCTACTCGGACGACATTCGTGAGCTGGCCAGTGGCCTGCTGCATAACCCGGTGAGCGTCGAGGTGGAGCGCCGCAACTCCGCCGTGGAATCCGTGACCCAGCACGTCCACGAGATCCGCAAGGAGGACAAACGCCGCCTCCTGTCCCACCTGATCCGCAACAGCGACTGGGGTCAGGTCCTGGTGTTCACGCGCACGAAGCACGGGGCCAACCGTCTGACCAAGCAGCTGGAGGACGACGGCATCAACGCCTCCGCCATCCACGGCAACAAGAGCCAGTCGGCGCGCACGAAAGCCCTGGGCGATTTCAAGGAAGGGCGGATCACGGCCCTGGTGGCCACGGAAGTGGCCGCCCGGGGTCTCGACATCAATCAGCTGGCCTGCGTGGTCAACTACGAGTTGCCGAACGTGCCCGAAGATTATGTGCACCGGATCGGCCGCACCGGCCGCGCTGGCGCCACGGGCATCGCACTGTCCCTGGTGGCTGGCGAAGAGCGCGGGCTGCTGAAGGACATCGAACGCCTTCTCGGCCGGCCCATCCAGCGGGCCCAGCTGCCGGCGATCTCGGAACCGCCCGTGCGCTCGGGTCGCCCGGCGCAGCCGGAAGAGCGCTACGTGGATCCGCGCGCAGTCGCCCATCGCCATGGTGCTGAGGGCAACGGTGGCCACCGCGGCTCGGGCGGTCCCCGTAACGGCAATTCGAACGGCCATAACCAGCGCCGCAGTGGTGGTGGCGGTCGTCCGGGTGGCTATTCGTCGAATCGGTCGAGCGGGCGCTGAC
>CAYMKJ010000278.1:0-1662 GCA_964391025.1 uncultured Chromatiaceae bacterium | reverse complement strand
CGGACCCTCGCGGAAGCGGGCCTCTGGCCCGACACCATTCGCCGCCTGCCCGAGTGGGAGCACACGAAGCACTGGCACTACCTCAACGTGAGCGATCACGGCTCGGTCGCGCGGGCGGCCCGCCAGAACCCGGACAACGTGCTGGCCGCTCTGGCCCGCTTCGAAAAGGAGTTGGGCGACACCGCGCTCAGCAACCAAGTGCGTGGGCTGGCCCTGCGTTTTGTGGTGCACTTCGTCGTGGACATTCACCAGCCCTTGCACGTGGGCCGGGAGAGCGATCGGGGTGGCAATCTCATTCCGGTGCTGGTGGCGGGGCGCGAAACCAGTCTCCACGCCCTGTGGGATGGGGAGCTGCTGCGACCGCCCGGTAACCTGAGTGTCCGGGAAAGGGCTCGTTTCCTGCCGCTCGCTGCCGCTACTGACGTGCGGCGCTGGCAGCGGGCGAGCCCCCTCGACTGGGCCCGGGAGTCCCAGGCCCTCCGTTCCGGGGTTTACGGGTTCTCGGGCCGAGGTGACCGGCCCGCAGCTCTGCCCGTAGCCCTGTCGTCGGCCTACCTGGACCGGGCCCGGCGTGTGGTTGACCAGCGCCTCCTGATGGCCGGCGTCCGGCTGGCCGGCCGCCTCAATAGGATTTTCCGGGCGCCCGCCGGCTGTGGCGCTGAGGTTGCCACCCGGTAGCCAAACCTCTAGAATTCATCGGCTTTTCGCGGGGTTGTCTTCAGCCCCCACTCGGGACAGTCCCCGGGCCAGTCCCCTGGACAATACCAAGGAACAACCGATGTACGCAGTATTCAAGACGGGTGGCAAGCAGTACCGCGCCAGCCAGGGCGAAAAAGTAAAAGTCGAGAAGCTCGATGCCGCTGCCGGCGACACCGTCGAGTTTGGCGATGTCCTGATGGTCGGCGAGGGCGCCACCGTCCAGGTCGGCAAGCCGCTGATCTCGGGCGCCAAGGTCACCGCTACCGTGGTTGCTCAGGATCGTCACGACAAGATCACCGTCATCAAGTTCAAGCGCCGGACCACCTACAAGCGCATGCACGGTCACCGGCAGGCTTTTACGCTGGTGGAAATCACAGGGATCGCGGGCGGCGCCTGAGTCGGGCGCCCACAAACTACACCGAGGTATTTGCGTCATGGCACATAAGAAAGCAGGCGGCAGCACTCGTAACGGCCGCGATTCCGAGTCGAAGCGTCTGGGTCTGAAGAAGTTCGGCGGAGAGTCCGTGATTGCCGGCAATATTCTGGTGCGCCAGCGCGGTACGGAATACCACCCGGGTAAGAACGTGGGCCTTGGGCGCGATCACACCCTGTTCGCCAAGGCGAACGGCGTGGTCCTTTTCGAGGTCAAGGGTGCGAGCGGCCGTCGGGTCGTCAACGTCATGACTACCGCCGCGTAGATTTAGCGTTCAGGTTGATGGCCAGGCCGATGAAGACCCCGCGAATGCGGGGTTTTTCGTCTCTGGACTACAAGATGGACTGCCAGAAGATGGGCCACCAGCCCGGTCATCAGAGAATCGCACGGCCATGAAATTCGTCGACGAAGCCACCATTCGTGTGGCCGCCGGCAATGGCGGTCCCGGCTGCGTCAGTTTCCGGCGGGAAAAATTCATTCCCCGTGGCGGGCCCGATGGGGGTGACGGCGGCGATGGCGGTGGTGTCTGG
>CAYMKJ010000277.1:0-3635 GCA_964391025.1 uncultured Chromatiaceae bacterium | reverse complement strand
GCGCGCACCGAATAGGGCCTCCCGCCCCTCCCGGTCCGGCGGGGTGAGGATCTCGATCTGGACATAATGTCGGACCAGGCGTTCATTGGCGCTGCCGGCCTCTTCAGCCAGACCCACGTTGGGCAGGAACTCGTTGCACTTCTCGGCCAATTCAGCCGCCGTGCCCCGCCAATCCTGGATTTCGTCGGGCAAAGCCCCTAGCGGGGTTGGGGGGGTTGGGGGAGCAGGTTCCATGTCGCCATCGTCCGTTGTCGTTGACAATAGCCGTATATTACACAGTTCATTGTCATTGACAATACTATGGACGAAAGAAACCCAGTGAAACCTGGGTCCCCCTGCCCATCAGGGCGGGACGTGCCTCCGCAGGAAGTCGGCCAGGGCATCGACCCAGGCCGGGAGCATGAATATGAATCCCTCATTGTGGCCACCAGCCATCTTTAGAAACGCCTTTGGCCCCGGTGCCGCTTCGTACAGCAGTTGCCCGTGGCGGAACGGGATGATCTCGTCATCCGGGCTGTGGGCGATCAGCACCGGGCAGTTTATTTGCGCGAGTGCGGTGCGGGTGCCATAGCGCAGGCGAACGAGCCAGCGCGCTGGCAGCCAGGGGTAGAGATCGGCGGCGAGCTCCGGCGCCGAGAGGAAAGTCGAGGACAGCAGCAGTGCACCTGGCCGTTCACGCGCCGCGAGCCAGGCCGCCACGGCGCCCCCTAAGGATTCGCCGAACAGAACGATCTCCCCGGGCGCGATGCCGCGCTCACGGGTCAGGTGATCCCACGCGGCCACGGCGTCCCGGTACAGGCCCTCCTCGGACGGGCGCCCGGTGCTGCGGCCGTAGCCGCGATAATCGAAGATCAGGACGCCATAGCCCAGCCGGTGGAACATGGCGATGGTGTCCATGCGCTGGGACATGTTGCCGGCATTGCCGTGCAGGATGAGCACCACCGCCTTCGCCCGCGGCGCCGGGACAAACCAGGCGTCCAGTCGCTCGCCATCTGCCGTGGCCAGCGTGAGCGGGGCGTAGTCCATGCCATGCTCGCGCGGGTCGGACTGCAGCTCGCGGCCAATCTGCGGGTAATAGACCAGGCGCTCCTGGAAAAGGAACAGCAGCCCGAGCACGACCCCATAAGCCAGCGCCCCAGTGATCAACAGACCCCACAGCATTTTGACCATCTTGCTTCAGCGGCTTTGGGTAAGCAGGCAGGTTGGTGGATATTAGGCCGGTTATTAGCGGGCGGCGACACTCCAACCCGGAAGTTCAAGCCCGTCAGTGGTGGGGTGCCGGGCCAATCCGGCGGAGTGCCTAGGGCCGTCACTGGCTTACATGTACGGAACGCCCGACTGTCCGTACTTTCCGGTTCTCATTATCATTCTGGAAAGGGAGCGTTTTGCGGGGGACTGATCATGCAGGGCAACCGCCTTTTTGCGGGACGTGTCGGGATCTTCTTGCTGCTCGGGGTCACGGCCGCCGCCGGCCGGTGCGAAGTCCGCCTACCGCTGGCACGTCGAGGACGATAGCCGGAGCAATGACCACGTGCTGTACTACTTCGGCACCTGGTTCAGGCGGCCGGACGGCACGCTGCAGCCCTCGGTTCGCCAGGGCGCGCCGTTCTCGGCCGCGCACGGCTTCTCGATCGAAGTGACCGGCGATCCGGAGCGCGTGACCCGGACGGTGGCGGCGATCGATTTCGCGAGGATCGCTTCGGTTCTCAGATAACAACGCGATTGTGTTCCCCACCCTCCCGGGAGTAGTGTCCCCGGTGGGCCCGGTCCACTGGAAGACCAGTCCCGTCTGGTAAATCAAGGGGGCTTTATGGTCAGTTTTCGTTCCCTGGGCAGATCATTTCGGGCTGTCACGGCGGTCGCATTGTTCATCCCGGGCATTGCCATTGCGCAGGACCGCGACACGCAGGAAGTCCAGCGCTACGTGCTGACGGACGCCGGACTCGCCAAGTACTCGGCGGCGACGAAGAAGCTTGCAGCGCTGCCCGGCAACCCGGCGGCCACCTGCGACGATGACGGCGAGACCGCGTCGATCGCCGCAGCCGCCGCGAAGCTCGAGGCGGCGCCCGGCGCCAAAGCTGCAGTCACCTCGGCGGGCATGACGGCGCATGAGTACATCGTGATTTCCTTTTCCCTCCTGCAAAACGGCCTGGCTGCGTGGGCGGTAAGTCAGCCCGGTGGCAACCTGCCGCCCGGCGTTTCGCAGGCAAACGTGGACTTCTACAAAAAGCACGCGGCCGAGATCGAAAGCCTGCCGAAGAGCCATGAAGGCGGGTGCGACGACTCGGCCGGGGACGACGACTCGCGATGAGCTGACTTCTCAGGAGCTGGCAGCGAAATCGACCTCGACATCCACCTTGCCCATCTTGCCAGTCTTGTTGTTGTAGCCCGTCGAGCCGGTGCACGAATAGTGCCCCGTGATGGCCGTGGGCTTCACATCGAACTTCGTCCGGCATTCGCCGCTCGTGCTCGTCACCGTCACGGTGTACGGCCCGACCCCGATGTTGATGCCGTTCTCCGCCATCGCCGTGCTGTTCGTGAAGAGCACGTTCAGCTCCTGCGCGCCGGAGACGCCGAACTGGATCCAGGTCTGGTCCTCGTCCGTGATGCTCGCGGGCAGGTTCAGTGTCTGGCTGCCGTCGACCTGGAAGAACCCGGTGACTTTCGCCTTGACGGTGCCACCGGTGTAGGTGCGCGGGCTGATGACCAGGGCTTCCTGCCTTGCGCCGCTGCCCGGAGGACCGGGCTGCTCCAGGTTTCCCGGGTCCTTGCCGGCTGCGGCGGCCGTCTTTTCGGCGTCACCGGATCCACAGCCACAGAGGACCAGGGCGACGCCCCAGGGCTTCCGGCCACCTCTTGACAGCCCCCGGCCGGCAGGCGCATAAAAAGGCTCGCCCCGGCACCAAGCACAACAACACTGATTGGGAAAACACCATGATCAGGCACTGGCATAGCGCCACTCTTTCCGTCGGAATTTTCCTGTTGCTCGCCCTCACCCCGGTTGGCGCCGCCGACCCGCCGGGCGATCTCTGGCAGACGACCTCGCAGATGGCCATGGAAGGCATGCCGATGGCGATGCCGGCCAACACGAGCAAGCTCTGCACGGCCAGGGAATGGACCAGGCCGCCGCCGCCGCCGCCCGGGCAGACCTGCACGCAGTCGAACTTCCAGCGCGACGGCAACAAGGTCAGCTGGGACCAGACCTGCACCGGCCAGATGGAGACGACTGGCCAGGGCGAGATCACCTTCGACAGCGCGGACTCTTACACGGGCTCCATCGAGACCACCGCCCAGGGCATGACGATGACGATCAAACTGTCCGGCAAGAAGCTCGGCACTTGCGACAATCCGGTCAGCTGAGGTAACGACCATGAAATCGCGAGTCGTCCTGACGGCCGCCGCGGCCGGGCTCTCTGCGCCCATGCCTTGGCTGCGTCTCCCGCCGCGATCATGGAAGCGGCGATCGACTACATGAAAATGGCGTCCACGGTGTTTGGCCACCGCGACCTGTATCCGCTGTGTCGTCCGGAGGCTCCCTGTCAGTAGCCCCGACTTCGCATGGGCCGCCTGCTCACCTGGCTTGACGCCACGCTGGCGGCGCTGGGCGATGGCTTCATGCGCGCCTGGACGCTCGT
>CAYMKJ010000276.1:0-4974 GCA_964391025.1 uncultured Chromatiaceae bacterium | reverse complement strand
GGCGCGGAACTGTTGTAGGAGCGGCTTTAGCCGCGACCGTCGCGCCTGAAGGCGCTCCTACAGGTAACGGCCAGTAGCCGGGCGTGACGTGGGGAGTATCGAGCACGAGTTCACCCACGATCGCGGCGGGCGCACCATTTTCATCGACCAGCTGCACCGCCAGGCCACCGATTGGCCGGCCAATTGGCAGCTGCTGGCCGCAGGGGTGCGTGTCGTGCCCGGCAAACCACTGGGTGATGGCGGTGGCCTCCGTCAGTCCGTAACCGTTGACGAACCGGGCGCCCCTGCGGAAGCGCGCGCGAAACAATTCGAAGTCGGCGCGGCGCGCCGCCTCACCGCCCAGCACGACCAGCCGCACCCGGGACAGGTCCTGCCGGCAGGCCACGTGGCCACCGAACAAATACCGGTAGACCGTCGGGGTCCCGTGCAGCACGGTGAGGCCCCGGTCAGCGATGCGCTCGAGCAGCGTCTCCCGGTCGAGACGGCGCACGTCCAGCGGGCAGACGGAGGCGCCGGTCAGCAGTGCGCCGAAGAGGTCCTGCAGCGCCGCGTCATAGCCATAAGTGGACAGCAGGCTGAGGCGATCGTCCGCCGTGAGGCCCAGATTGTCCGTCCAGGCCCGGATGAGATGCAGCACGTTGCGGTGGGTTTGCGGCACGCCCTTCGGCGCACCGGTACTGCCGGATGTATAAAGGAGGTAGGCCAGCGCGTCCGGAGCGACGACCCGCGAGGCGGTCACCGTCCCACTGGCCCGCAGTCCCTCACGCGGGACGACGGTGAGCCCGGGCAGGGGCCACACGGGCGCCGAGCGGTCGGTCACCACCCTACGCAGGCCCGCATCCCGGATGATTTTCTCCAGCCGCGCCAGTGGCGCCAGCGGATCCAGCGGCACATAGACGCCACCCACCTGCAGCACACCGAGGATGCCGGCCACCTGGCCCGCGCCCTGGCCGAACCACAAACCCACCCGCTCGCCGGGCTGTACACCGTGGCCCGCCAGTGCCGCGGCAACCGCGGCGGCCTCCCCGGCCAGCTGCTCGTAGCTCCAGTCGACGGCGGCGCAGTGACCAGTTGCCGGGGCGCTCACCGCCAGTGCCTCCGGATCCCGTGCGACCTGCTCCGCAAAGGCCGCCGGCAGGCTCAGCGCCGTCGTTGCCAGCCCGACGAGGCTCACGGCGCCCGGCTCCCGGGGCGAAAACGGCAGGTCTGTCAGCCGCGCTTCCGGCGCCGCGACGAAGCCCGCCAGCACCACCGCGTAGTCCGCGACCAGGCGCTCGATGGACGCTGGCAGGAACAGGTCCGTGCTGTACTCGACGCTGAACCCGAGGCCCGCAGGGGTCTCAGCGAGCGAGACGCTCAGCTCGAATTTGGCCGTGTGGCGCGGAACCGCCACGGGCCGCACGTCGAGGCCCTCGAGCGTGAGTGGCGCACCCGGCTCGCTGTGCAGGTTGAAGAGCACCTGGAACAGCGGCGTGCGATTTAAGCTGCGCGGTGGCTGCAGGGTTTCCACGAGCAGCTCGAAGGGCACCTCCGCGTGCTCGTAGGCGGCGAGCGTCAGGCCGCGAACCCGGCCGAGCAGCTCCCGCACGCTCGGGTTGCCCCGGAGGTCCGTGCGCAGCACGAGCGTGTTGACGAAGAAACCCACCAGGCCTTCCAGGTCGGTGCGCGGACGCCCGGCAATGGGCGTGCCGACCAGCACGTCCTCCGTTCCGGCGTAGCGGGCCAGCAGCAGGTCGAAGGCCGCGAGCAGGACCATGAATAGTGTGCAACCCTCGGCGCGGGCCAGCTCGCGCAGCGCCGACTGCAGAGCGGCGGGCAGCGTCCGCGCGAGGCGGGCGCCCCGCTGCGAAGGCAGCCCCGGCCGTGGCCGGTCCGTGGGCAGGTCGATAAACGGTGGGGCGTCCTTGAGCTGGGCCTGCCAGTACGCCAATTGCCGGGCGAGCTCACCGCCGGCGAGCGAGCGCCGTTGCTCCCTTGCGTAGTCGGCGTAGTCCCGGGTTAACGCGGGCAGCGCGACGGGCTCACGCCGTCGGGCGGCGGCGTAGTGCAGCGCCAGCTCCCGGCTGAGGACGCCAAAGGACCAGCCGTCCGCCACGATGTGGTGGATGACGAGCAGCAAGGTGTGCACCGCCGGCTCGCTCTCGATCAGCAGCGCCCGGATCAGCGGCCCCGTGGCCAGGTGAAAGGGGGCGGCAGCGGCCTCGGCAGTCAGACCGGCGACTGCACCGGCATCGGCAGCGAGGCTGTGCAGTGGCAGGCCGCTCGCCTCCCCAGGCACCTGCCCGATTACTTGCCCGGGTTCGCCGTCCCGCTCCCGGAAATGCGTGCGCAGGCTGCCGTGCCGGGCTGCCAGCCCGTCGAGTGCTGCCTGCAACGCCGGGCGGTCCAGGGTGCCGCGCAGTTCGAAGGCCCACGCGAGATGGTAAGCAGAGTTGCCGGGCTGGAGCCGGTCCAGGAACCAGAGCCGCTGCTGGACCAGCGACAGTGGCGCGGGATCGCCTCCTGCAGGAGCGGCTTTAGCCGCGACCTCGCCACCGGCTGACGGGTCGCGGCTAAAGCCGCTCCTACCGGGAGCCGCGCCAGCAAGCACCGCCGCAACTCCCCGCACCGTCGGCGTCTCGAACAGGTTGCGGAGCGAGAGCGTCGCGTGCAGCTCGGCACGGATCCGGGCTACCAGCCGCGTGGCGAGCAGCGAATGCCCGCCCCGGGCGAAGAAGTCGTCGTCCAGCCCGACCGGCACACCGAGCAGCTCACGAAAGATGGCACTGAGCGACATCTCGAGCGCTGTCGCAGGGGCGGCTTTAGCCGCGAACGGGTCTTCCTTTGAGGAGCGTCTCAGCGACGATGGGGAAGACCCGTTCGCGGCTAAAGCCGCTCCTACAGGGGGCAGCGCCGCGCGATCCACCTTGCCGTTCGGTGTCAGCGGCAATGCTGCCAACCACACCATGTTCGACGGCAGCATGTACGCGGGCAGGAACAGGCGCAGCGCTGCCAGCAGCGCCTCCTCCGGCACCGGCGCATCCCGGGCCACCAGGAAAGCCACGAGCCGCGCGTCACCGGCCACGTCGCGCAGGACGACCACCGCCGCGCTCACGCCGGGCTGCGCGAGCAACGCCGCCTCGATCTCGCCGGGCTCGAGGCGAAAGCCCCGAAGCTTCAGCTGGAAATCCGTGCGCCCGAGCACCTCGAGCCGGCCGTCGGCGCGCCACCGGGCCCGGTCACCGGTGCGGTACATACGCCCGTCACCGTCCCGCTCGGCCCGGAAGGGATCGGGCCGAAAGCGTTCCGCCGTCAGCTCGGGCCGGCCGTGATAACCGAGGGCCAGGCCATCGCCGCCAATCCAGAGCTCGCCCCGGGCGCCGATCGGTACGGGCTGCAGCTGCCCGTCGAGCACGTAGCAGCGCGTGTTGGCGATCGGCCTGCCGATGCTGACGGGACCCGCCTCAGCGCCGACTCGCTCGATGCAGGACCAGACGGTGGTCTCCGTCGGTCCGTAGAGATTCCAGAGTTCCTTCCCCAGACCGAGCAGCTGGGTCGCCAGATTCCTGTCCAGGGCTTCGCCGCCGCAGAGCATCCGCAACCCGGGAGAACCGCGCCACCCGGCCGCGAGCAGGTTGCGCCACAGCGCGGGCGTCGCCTGCAGCACCGTGATGCGGGCCCCGTCGATCATCTGCATCAGCCGCTGCGGGTCACGCAGGTCGTCGTCGCAGGCGATCACCGTGGTTGCGCCCACGGTCAGCGGCAGCAGCAGCTCCAGCACGGCGATGTCGAAGGCCAGCGTGGTGACGGCGAGCAGCCGGTCGCCGGGCTTGAGGCCGGGGCAGGTCGCCATGCTGGTCAGGAAGTTCACGACCGCCCGCTGGGGCACCACCACACCCTTGGGCCGGCCGGTGGAGCCGGAGGTATAGATGAGGTAGGCGGGCGAAGTGCCAACCGGCGCGACCGGGTCTTCCCCATCGTCGCTGAGACGCTCCTCAAAGGAAGACCCGGTCGCGCCGGTCGGCGCGGTCGCGCCTAAAGGCGCTCCTACACGGGAAATATCCGGGGGTTGCCCTGCCAGCGCCGGCGAGCTCACCAGCAACTGGGCGCCCGAATCCTGCAGCAGGAAGGCCCGGCGCGCCGCGGGATGAGTGGGATCCAGCGGCAGATAGTGGCCGCCGGCGCGCAACACGCCGAGCACGGCGGCAAGCATGTCCACGGAGCGTTCGAGGCACAGGGCCACGGGCGCGCGAACCCTCATGCCGGCTGCCTCAAGCCGCGCGGCAATCTGCCCCGCACGCGCGTCGAGTTCGGCGTAGCTGAGACGGGCGCCGCCGCACTCCACGGCCGTGGCGTCGGGCGTGCGGCGGGCCTGTACGCGAAACAGCCCATAGATACCGGTCTCGGCGGGCACGGCCGTGGGCGCCGGCTGCCACTCGTCTAACTGGCGCTTCCGGTCTGCGTCGGTCTGCACAGGCAGCGTCGCGAGCAGGCCGGCCGGCTCCGCGACGATGGCCGCCAGCAGGGTCTCGAAGCCGGTCGCCAGACGCCCGATGGTGCTGCCATCGAACAGGTCAGTGCTGTACTCCAGCCCGAGCCAGAGCTGGCCCTCGAATTCCGAGGCGGAAACGGTGAGATCGAAGCGCGCGGTGGCACCCGGCGCGATCTCGGCAGGCGCCACGCGCAGATGCCCAAAACCAGCCGCATCCCAGGGCGCGTTCTGTAGAACGAACAGCACCTGGAAGACCGGCGAGTGCGCGAGGCTGCGCGGCGGTTGCAACACCTCCACCAGTTTCTCGAAGGGCAGGTCCTGATGCGTGAAGGCGTCCAGTGCGGTCCCACGCACCTGACGCAGGAGCTGGCGAAAGCCTCCTTCAAGCCCGACCCGGGTGCGGAGAGCAAGGGTGTTCGCGAAAAAGCCGATCAGGCCTTCCAGTTCCGTGCGCCGGCGGCCGGCAATCGGTGTGCCCACCACGAGATCGCTCTGGCCCGACC
>CAYMKJ010000275.1:0-2333 GCA_964391025.1 uncultured Chromatiaceae bacterium | reverse complement strand
CGTGATTGCGTGGTTTTGAATCATCTGGGCGACGATGGGCAGGTGATAGCGAAGACTGTCCCAGTCTGTTGTCGGCAGAACCCAGTTGACGCCTGCCAGGTAGATCACGAGCAAGACAAGCCATGAGGCCATGAACGCGATAGTGGGAAACTCCCGTAGCACGCGTCCGAAAGATTGCATCAACGCAGGGAGCTCGCCGAACAGCGTGGCCGCGCGCGATTGCGCCAGGTAAAACAGCAGACCGCTTACCGCCACATTTGCCGCGACCAACGGCCAGCGGTAAAGCAGCCCCAGCCAGCCAAGCACGAGCTCCGTGACCAGGATCTGACTGCAGGAGAGCACGAAACTCGCGATGAGGCGATCGAGCAGCGGCCAACGCCCATTAAAGCGTGGCGCGGTAAGCGCCGCGAAGAAGGAGAAAAATATCAGTGCCGACAGGGCCAGCGGGAGAACAGCCATGTATTTCTATTGTTTGGGGCAGTGAAATCGCGAGTGAACCATTGGGGCGAGCGCGGGTCCGTTGGCGAATAAGGCTATCACGTCGGGGCTAGGCTACCGACGTCCAATACGGGCCGCACCGCCCGCCTTCGCGCCCCACTCCGGTCCCTCTCAACCGGGAAACCGCTGGTACTATACGCGGCAGCGCCGTCTGCCCGGACCCCTCGCTGGGCCTCATGCAGCGGCAGGAGAACGATCCAATGAACAAAACCGGCGCGCTTTTCATTCCGCTCGTCGCCATATTGCTGACCGGGTGCCCCTGGGATAACAACGATTCGGGGACCTCCGGACCAACCGCGGTGGACGACTCTGCCACGGTGGTCGAGTTCTCGACGGTCGTGATCGACCTGGCGGCTAACGACGCGGACACCGGCGGCAGCCTGGACCTGGCCAGCATTGAGATCGTCGGCGCCCCAGCCCACGGCAGCCTGGTGGTCAGCGCTGATGGGACCGCTGCCTATACCCATGATGGCACGGCAGCGCCGGGCGATTCGTTTAGCTACACGATCAGCGACAGCGCAGGCAAAGCATCCAGCCCGGCCACGGTTACGGTAACGGTCACCGCATTCCCGACCGCAACCTACGGCCTCAAGACCATGTCGTCGAGCGGCTCTAACCGCGACTACTACCTGGACCTGCCCTCGGACTACGACCCGCACGCACCATTGAAGCCGCTAATCATTGCGTACCATGGTACCGGCGGTAGCTACCAGCGATGGCTCGACTACTACCGGCTCCGCGAGGTTGTAGGCGATGGCGCCATCCTCGTTTATCCGGATGCACTGCCCAATGCTGCTGCCGTCAAGCAGTGGAATTTTGCCGCTGACTTCCAGATGTTCGAGGATCTCCTCGACCAACTCCCCACTCTCGTCCGCTTCGACCCCAATCGGATTTTCATCACGGGACACAGCAGCGGCGGCGGCTTTGCCCACGAGCTGGGTTGCCGATACGGCAACAAGATTCGCGCCATCGCGCCGGATGCGGGATCCCTGACCACCTCCACATGCGTTGGCTCTGTCGGCGTGCTGCAGATTCAGGGCGCGAAGGACTCCTACGTTCCGGCAGGCCTTGGCGAGATTGCTCACCGGTACTGGGTGCGCTACAACGGCTTTAGGCTGGATACATCAGCACCGGGGGTTGTCCCGGAGTGCATTGACCACTCCCTCGGCGCGTCGGATTACCCTGTGCAGTGGTGCCTGCATCAGGAAGGCGACGGTCCGACCGCTCACGCCTGGCCAAGTTTCGCCAACACCGCCATCTGGGGGTTCTTCCAGAGCCTGCAGCCGGTAGCGCCCAGGACAGACCCGCCACCGGGCGGGGGAAATGACCGGGCCGCCGGCGGGCCCGACACGACTCTGTCCTTTACCCTCCGTTACCCGTCCGGCATGGGCACACCGGTCCAGGTCGCGGCTGTCCTGCGTCCCGGTGGCACCGTGCCTCCGGTATCCGTGGCACCCCTGGCATTCCTCAACCTGAACTTCCCCCCTGACGCGGGCCCGGGAGATGAGCACAGCTACGTGATACCCATCCGTTATCAGGACTCAGGCCTTGTTGACGGCGGCGCCATCACGTTTCCAGGCACCTACACGATTAATTTCGTCGTCTACGTCGAGGGCGGCAGCTTCCCGATTCCGGCGGCAGGCGTGGACTACACCGTGTACGTGGACTACGACCTCGTGGAGCGCTCCGCGCCCGTCGACATTCCCGGTGTCTTGCTGCTTGAGCCGGTTACCGACCTGTAAGGGCATGGGTCGGGGAGTTCGCCAGCACCGCTGAGCCCGGGCCGGGGTGCCAGCCCACCGGTCCTGCCGCTTACAATGCGGACAGGGACCCCC
>CAYMKJ010000274.1:0-1586 GCA_964391025.1 uncultured Chromatiaceae bacterium | reverse complement strand
CTCAAGCCTGGCTCGGGACTCCTTGGCCAGACCGAGGGCACCGAGACCGCCCTTCACGCCGGCGGCGGTGCTGAGCACGATGCCCTCCCAGATGAGAGGCTCTGCCCGACCGGGGTAGCGTGAACTAAAGGCCGCAGCCTGGGCCTCCAGATTGTCGAAGGCTGTCTCCTTGGCCTCACCGGCGGGTGAGTAGTTGGCTTCGGCCCAGCCGTTCTGGATGGCGAGAAGTTCGGTGTCGAACTCCCCGGGTTGGGCAGCGGAGCCGAGGGACGCCAGCAGGGCGAGAGCGGCAACAAACGTGGTCAGAGTTCGGTTCATATCGGCGTCCTCGTCGAAAGAAGGTCGGTACCGGGGGATGTCGCCGCAGGCTTTGTCCTGGCGTGACGGCGAATGACGGGCAGCTGCTTGCGGAGCGCGCCGTCCACCAGCCGCGGCAGGAGTCCGTTGAGCCGCACAAAGATTTTTTCGGGCCAGCCCACCACGGCCTCGACAGTGCCGGATTCCAGCATCTGCCGGACGGCCCGCGCCACGACGGGCGGGGTGTCCATGGCGACGCCCAGTTCCGCGTTCATGCTGTCGACAGCGGCGGTGTTGATGCCGGTCCGCGTGGCGCGGGGCGCCAGGTAGTGCACCCGGACGGTCGTGTCCGCCAGCTCCCGGCGCAGCGCCTCGCTGAAGCCCCGCATGGCGAATTTGGTGGCGGAGTAGACGGAATAGGCCGCGTAGCCGATGCCGCCGAACACCGAACCGGTGTTGAGGATGTGGGCGTCGGCCTGCCGCTGCAGGTGCGGCACCAGCAGCCGGCAGAGGTGAATCGGGGCCTGGACGTTTACCGCCAGAGCCAGGTCGACCTCCTCCGCGGGCTGGTCCTCCAGCAGGCGAAAGTGACTGACGCCCGCGTTGTTGATCAGCACGTTGATGCCCCCTCGCCAGGTTTTCGCGAACTCTGCGAGGCGGGCCCGGTCGTCGGCGCTGGTGAGGTTGGCGGTGTACACGTCGACCCGTTCCGCGAAGGACTGCAACTCCCCGGAGACGAAGCGCCGGAGCGCCGGTTCGTTGATGTCCACGAGCAGTACCGTAGCGCCCTGGCCCAGCAGCTCGGTGGCAATGGCCCCACCAATGCCGCCGGCAGCGCCGGTCAGCAGGACTCGGGCTGTGGAGAGATTCATGGGTTTTCCTTTTCGAGTGAACGAAACACATTGCCGTAGAGCCAGAACATGGCCCGCGCGCACTGGATCACTGCCGCCTGGTCGGCGGCCTCGGTGAGGCCGTCCAGGATCCCGCCCAGGTGCTCGATGTGCTCCAGGTCGAGGGTCCCGTGACTGCGCAGGTAGGTAAACGCCGCCTTTGGCAGTCCCAGCGACTTTTCGATTTCATCAGCGGCCCGCACGGCCAGGGATACGCTGGTGCCCTCCAGCACGTAGACCATGCCAAAGAAGCCAATAGGGTTCCGGCGCTGCACCGTGTCCCAGGCGTAGGCGACCATCGCGTCGGTTGCAATGTTGGGCAGCGAGGTGGCGACAGCCCGGCGGTCGCCACCGGCTGCCTGGATGTCATTCAGTATCCAGTCGTCGTGGCCCACCTCT
>CAYMKJ010000273.1:0-4562 GCA_964391025.1 uncultured Chromatiaceae bacterium | reverse complement strand
TGGGCCTACCACTGTCACCTGATGATGCACATGGAAACCGGCATGTTCCGCGAGGTGCTCGTCGATGAATAAGTTCATTGGCGCCACGCTGTGCCTGCTGGCGGGCCTGCACCAGAGCGCCGCGCTGGCCGAGGACATGGGCCACCACGCCCACATGGACGACGATCCCCTCGTGTGGATGGTTCTCGTTGACGAACTGGAATGGCAGAACGCGTCGCCCGATGACGCGCTGGCCTGGAACGTATCGGCCTGGCTCGGCCATGACACCGGACGGCTGCTGTTCCGGTCCGAGGGCGAAATGACCCGCGGCGATGCCGCGGACGGCCGCGCCGAGTTGCTCTGGTCGAAGCCGGTTGCCGCCTGGTGGGATCTGGTGGGTGGCCTGCGCCAGGACTTCGGGGCGGGTCCGGGCCAGACCTACGGGCTGATTGGCGTGCAGGGGACTGCGCCCTACCGCTTCCACGTTGAGGCCGACCTGTTTGGTGGCCAGCGGGGGCAGGTGGGAGCGCGCCTGGAATCCAAGTACGAGATCCTGCTGACCAACCGGTTGATTGCCGAGCCGCGCCTGGAACTCCAGGCCTTTGGCAAGGACGACGCCGACCTCGGGATTGGCAGCGGCCTCAGCCAGCTGGAGGCGGGGCTGCGGCTGCGCTACGAGATCCGCCGCGAGTTTGCGCCCTACGTGGGTGTGGAATGGCAGGGCAAGTTCGGTGACACGGCGGACTTCGCGGGGGATGCTGGCGAGTCTGCGCGTGACACCCGCTTCGTCGCCGGGTTGCGCTTCTGGTTTTGAGACTGGTACCGATCACTTCTCACTAATAATGCGCAGAACACGAGGAATACCAGATGACAGAGCAATCAACCATCAAGGTGCCACAGCAGATCACGACAGCCCTCCTGAGCCCCCGTCGCCCGGAGGAGGACCGGGAGCGGGACGCGGTCCGCCACCTTGGCGAACTACTGACCTTTTACGGTGTTGGTCCCGGGCTGCACGTGGCTGACCTGATGGCGAGCAGCGGCTACCTGACCGGGGCGCTGGCGGAGATTGTGGGCGACGCCGGTCTCGTCTATGCGCAGAATTCGCCGCAGCTCCTGGCACGGTTCAAGGGGGAGTCTCCGATCCGGAAGCGGATTGCCGACTGCGGACTCACCAATGTTCGGGATGTGGTCTGCGAGCTGGAGGACCTGCAGTTGCCTCCGGGTGGCCTGGACATCATTTTCAGTTTCATGTTCTATCACGACACGGTCTGGGTCGGCACGGATCGCGCGGCCATGAATGCGGCCATGTTCCGGTCCCTCAGGCCGGGCGGCATTCTGGCCGTCGTGGACCATCACGCGCCGGCCGGCGCAGGCACCACTGTTGCCAGGGATCATCACCGTGTCGAGCGCGCCAGCGTGGTGCAGGAGGTCACGGCGGCAGGTTTCGTGCTGGCCGACGAGTCCAGTCTGCTTGAGAACCCGGCAGACCCGCTCAATGTGCTCGTCTTCGACAAAACCGTCAGGCATCGGACCCACAGGTTCGCACTGAAGTTTCGCCGGCCCAATGAGTAAGGACGATACCTTGCAGCCCTTCGCGCCGGGAGACATCTTTCTCGGGCTGACGGAACTGAACGATCCCACCGACGATCACGCCGGCCCCGGGCGTATCCTCCAGTACGACAAGGCGATGGGCCTCAAGGGAACGCTGTGGACGAAGGGTGGCCGTCACCTGGTCGGTGGTCTGGCCTTCGACCGCAATGGGCTGCTCTGGGCCTTCAATGACCACGCCGTTATCCATGTGGACCCGAAGTCGGGACTGCAACTGCCCCTGTCGGATCAGTTCCTGCCACGGGTTTGCCGGAGTGCCAGCTTCGCGAAGGACGGCACGGTCTATCTGGGCGAGCACATGCTGGCCCGGGATCCACCCCCGGGGATCGAGAAGCGCACCACGATCAAGTTTCCGCGGACCCCCGACACCGGCGTGCTCGGTCACGGCAACATCTACCAGTACGACCGGGACTGGAACCTGCGCAACGTGTTCGACGTGGCGCACTGCCCGGAACCGACCGGGTTCAAGGGTGTCACCCATTCCACGCTGCACCCCAGTGACCGCTTCATTACCTATATGGCCGAAACGAGCAAGAAGATCATGCGCTTTGACGTGATCAACGGCCGGCAGATGGAGGATTTGCTCGTGTACCCCGGCACCGAGATCACCGACGGCGTCTGGGGCATCGCGCTTAGGTATTTACCGGACGGGCGCCTGCTGGTCACCCGGGGCAAGTCCATGGACCTGCTGGACGAGGAGGGACGTGTGCTCCGGGAGTACCCGCTGGGCGACGGCTATGGCTGGGCCGAAATCGCTGTGTGCAGCGATCCGCGCTTTGTCCTTGTCGCCAGTATCTGGACGGGCATCGCCGTCAAGCTGGACCTGGAATCGGGTGAGGTGGTCGGCAGCATTGACACCGGCTATACCGCGCCGCGACGCAGTCTGGCAGGCATTGCCGAGTTTCCGGGAGCATTTCGTTGACAAAGCGGGGCCGGCTGGTCCCCGGCATTGAGGAGAGGCACGCATGGAGAAAGTAGACATCTAGGGTATCGGGAATAACCTGCTCACCAGGGCCACTTCCAGTCCCCGTCCTGGGTGCGGTCAACGCCGTGCTCATGGGCGTAGCTGATGCAGTCGATCTGCATGTTCCTGAGTTGCTCCTTGATGTTGGCTCCAGCGATCTGCAGTCGCGGCACGCGGTCGATGACGTCTATAGCAAGGCTGAAGCGGTCGACCTCGTTGAGGATCGCGAGCTCGAGCGGCGTGTTGATACTGCCCTTCTCCTTGTAGCCGCGCACGTGCAGGTTGTCGTGGTTCGTACGTCGGTAACTCAGGCGGTGGATGAGCCACGGGTAACCGTGGAAGTTGAAGATGATCGGTTTGTCGGTCGTGAACAGGGCATCGAAGTCCGCGTCAGAAAGGCCGTGCGGGTGCTCGCGCGGCGGCGTGAGTGTGTAGAGGTCAACGACGTTAACAAACCGGAGCCTCAGGTCCGGAAAGTGCTCGCGCAGCAGCGCGGCCGCCGCGAGCGCCTCCCGCGTCGCCACGTCCCCGCAACCGGCCATGACCACCTCAGGCTCGCCGCTCCGGTCGGTGCTCGCCCACTCCCAGGACCCTATGCCCCTGGCGCAGTGGCGGATGGCGGCGTCCACGTCGAGGTACTGCAGGTGTTTCTGCTTGTCCGCAACGATGACATTGATGTGGTTAGTGGTCCGCAGGCAGCGGTCAGTCACGGCCAGGAGGCAATTCGAGTCCGGCGGCAGGTAGATGCGGGTGACCCGCGGGCTTTTATTGACCACGACGTCGAGAAAACCGGGGTCCTGGTGCGTGAAGCCGTTGTGGTCCTGCCGCCAGACGGTGGAGGTAATCAGCAGGTTGAGCGAGGAGACCGGCGCGCGCCACGGGACGTCCTGGCTGGCGTCGAGCCACTTGGCGTGCTGGTTGAACATGGAGTCGATGAGGTGAACGAAGGCCTCATAGGTGGAGAAGAAGCCGTGGCGGCCGGTCAGCAGATAGCCCTCCAGCCAGCCTTCGAGCGTGTGTTCGGACAGCATCTCCATGACGCGGCCGTCCCGGGCGAGCTCACCACCGTCGGCATCGACCGGTAGCAGGTCGGCCATCCAGGTCTTCTTGCTGGCCGCATAGACGGCGTCAAGCTTGTTGGACGTTGTCTCGTCGGGCCCAAACACCCGGAAGTTGTCGGGATTGAGCCGCAGGATGTCGCGCAGGTACTCGCCAAGCCGGCGGGTATTCTCGAAGTAGCCATGGCCCGGCTGGTCGACCGGCACCTGGTACTCCCGGAAGTCGGGCAGCCGCAGTGGATCCCGCAGGAGTCCACCATTGGCGTGCGGGTTGGCGCTCATGCGGCGAGCGCCGACTGGTGCCAGGCCCCTCAATTCGGCAGCCAGCCGGCCTGACTCGTCGAACAGCTCCTCCGGGCGATAGCTCCTGAGCCAACGCTCCAGCAAGGCGAGGTGAACCGGGTTATCCCGTACCGCCGTGAGCGGCACCTGGTGCGCCCGCCAGGTGCCCTCGACGCGGTGTCCGTCGACGTCCTCCGGACCGGTCCAGCCCTTCGGACTCCGGAGAATGATCATCGGCCAGCGCGGCCGCGCAGGTTCGCCGCCGGCGCGCGCGTCGCTCTGAATGCGACGGATGTCCTCCAGGCAACGCCCGAGCGTGGTGGCCATGAGCCGGTGCATCGTCAGGGGGTCGTCACCCTCGACAAAATACGGCGTCCAGCCGTAGCCCCGGAACAGGGCATCGAGCTCCTCGTGCGAAATACGCGACAGGATCGTGGGGTTATTGATCTTGTAGCCGTTGAGGTGAAGGATCGGCAGCACGGCGCCGTCGCGGGCGGGATTGAGAAACTTGGTGGAGTGCCAGGCCGTGGCGAGTGGCCCCGTCTCGGCCTCGCCGTCGCCGATGGCGACGGCGACCAGCAGCCCCGGGTTGTCGAACGCCGCCCCGAAGGCGTGCGACAGGCTGTAACCGAGTTCGCCGCCCTCGTGAATCGAGCCGGGCATCTCCGGCG
>CAYMKJ010000272.1:0-5868 GCA_964391025.1 uncultured Chromatiaceae bacterium | reverse complement strand
CGGCATGCGCATCATGGATGACGTCGGCATCAAGATTCACAAGCTCAAGCACCTGAAGCTCCACGGCAAGATGCTGCTCGCCGACGGCCTGCGCGCCATCGTGGGTTCGATCAATCTGGCCCCGGGCAGTTTCGATGACCGTCGCGAGCTGGCCATCGAGGTGCACGACGACGACATCGTGGAGCGGCTGCACAAGATCGCGAAGCACGACTGGGAGAATTCTCACCCCCTGGATCTCTCCGACGAAGGCCTGGCCGCGGACCTCGGCAAACGGGACACTGGCGGGGCGGAGA
This sequence comes from uncultured Chromatiaceae bacterium, assembly GCA_964391025.1. Classification (GTDB taxonomy): domain Bacteria; phylum Pseudomonadota; class Gammaproteobacteria; order Steroidobacterales; genus SHZI01. Next base: position 5,575 of record CAYMKJ010000272.1, on the reverse strand, counting down.
AGCTGGTGCTCGACACGGACGAGAAGGAGCACAAGAAGCACGACCACAAGCACGACCACAAGCACGAGAGTAGGCCCGGCACGGGCTCCGCCTGGTCAGGGCTCCACAGACAAGCCCCTGAAGCGTTGCCGGGCAGCTGGTGAGTCCTTGCAGTCCTTGCCGTCATCGATCCGGCGGCCGCCATCGTCACTGAAAATCCAGACGGGCCCTTTACCCTCCTGGGTGAGGGCTTCCGGCCACAATCCGGTGTAGTCGATACCCGGGACGGGGCGGGGCGGGTCCAGGGGATTCCCGGACCAGCGATAGAGCCCGAACGTGCCCCCGTCGGCAGCGGGTCCGGCCACGATCAGGTATTCCTTGCGCCCGGCGACATACTCAATGCTGCGCACGCCCCGGCCCCCGAGCTCCAGGGCGATGGGCGCACCGAGACTGGCCGGTTCGCCCCGGATGACCTCGGCGGGATTCTCCAGCGGGATGAGCAGTGCCTTGCCCTCCAGGATGGGATTCCGAAAGGCGATCAGCAGGGCAACCGTGGGTGTGGCGCTCAGGCCCTCGATGTTCAGTCCGCCCGGGCGTTCCGGCGCAATGCGGGCGGCTTTGGCCAGGTGCAGGTCACGGAGAGCGGGGGTGTCCTCGAAGGCCTGCACCAGGTCCTGGTAGGGCAGGCCCACGGTGGTGAGCGTGACCTGGTCGTTGATGACCTGGACGTCGGTGGCGAAAAACCGGCGGCGGCTGGGGCTGGCCTTGCCCTTGCGGTTGGTGCTGTGGGACCCGATCCAGTAGATGCGGTTGCCCACCCGGGCCGCACCCTCCAGGTCCACTTCCGGCTTTGCGGGATTCGTTTCCAGGAAGCCCGAGACGTCCAGTGAGTAGACCGGTGGTACTGGCCGGTCGTGACGGTATGCCCGGAGCACGTTGTCCTCGTCGTTGGCAACGAGGAACAGCGTGCTGCTGATCGCGACGGCGGCCGAGGCATCACAGGGGCCCGGGTAGGCCACGGTTCGAGGCACAGGTGTGGCCTGCGACAGGACCGAAGCCAGAAGCAATCCCAGCATCAAGCCAGTCGCGCGTGAACGCGCTCCTACTTGGGGAAGAGGAAGGTCACTGCCAGCCGGAGCCCGAAGTTTTCAGGCCCCTGGTCTTCCGGCGCGTCGGCCCAGTAGCGGGCGCCCAGGCCGAACTGGATGGGCAGTTTCCCGACTTTCACGAGCTTGGCAGCAAAGAGGTTGATCGGCACCGACCACTCCTCGGCTTGCCAGTTGTAGGTCGATTCGGTATTCAGTGAGTAGGTCCATAGCGTCTTCGTGGTGAAGCTCACGAAGGGCTGCAGGAAAACCTGGTCGACGTCAGGCAGGCGATCGCTGCCTGCAACGCCCCAGATCTGGTTGGCCAGCATGCCGTAGGTCCAGCCGTCTTCCTGCTTCAGCACGACGAAGGTCGGGCCCACGCCCCACTGGCCGGCGCCCAGTTCGTCGTCGCTGCCGGTCGGGATCAGGATCGCGGGCCCCACGCCCCAGATCCACCCGCCGCTGGTGGGTGCCTTGGGTGAAAAGAAGAAGCTCTGGGTGGTATCGCTCAGGCCGAACTGGTCGCCGGCCCCGGGGAAGATGTCCTCCTGGTAGGTCACCGGAACGATCGTCCGGGAAATCACGTTCCAGTCGTCGTTGAGCGTGATCGGGATGACGGGCTGGATCTTGAGCTGGGAACGGGTGCCGTCCTCGTCGGGACCGATATCCGCGTCGTAGTTGTACTGGAACGGGACGCTGATGAGGTTGGCGATCGGGTTGCTGAGCTTCTTGGCGAGCTCGGCCTCGCTTTGCTGGGCGAAGGCCGGCAGGGCCATGGTCAGTGCCAGCGCGCAGGCCAGTAGAGTGACCGGTTGAGTCTGGTTCATGGGGTGTCCTAATCTGGAGTGGACGGAAAGAAGAGCCTGCAAGAAAGAATTATAAGCCGCGTCCTCCTTCGGGGGCCAGTTCACTAACCGCCCAGCTGTCGGGAAAAGCTCAGCTCAAACCGCATCAGGATGACCAGTGCGTTGTCGAGTTCCGGGTTCACGCCCGGGTTGATGACGTACTGGATGTGACGACATCGAGGTCATCGGCTACCAGTCCCACCCCGCCATCCGCGCCGCCGTCGCCGTGTAGGAGCGCCTTTAGGCGCGACCCGCTCTCCGGGACCGGCATGCCGCCCGGAATTGGCCCGTGTTCGACCGACGCTCAGGCGAAACTCCATAAAGACTGCGGACTGCGAGTGATCCTCGATTCAACACTGGCCGCTCTCTACGGTGTTTCCACCGGTCGATTTAACGAGGCAGTCAAGCGCAATGCCCATCCGGGGTGGGCGTTATACTAAGTGAGTGGTTGGCTAGTATAACGCCGGGTAAGCTGGTTATACTAAGTTAACAAAGCGACTGGTATAGCTTATGGACGCCCCGCAGTTCAGCACTCCCCAAGGTGCCTCCGCCCAGGCGGCCTATGCTGAGATTCTTGAGGTCACCCGTCATCAGGAACTCTCGCGATCCATCGAGAACCTGAGCGGGTCGTTCAGCAAGAAGACCGTCAAGGGCTCAACCTACTGGTACTACCAGTACACCGATGGCGCCGGCGGCGGGACACGTCAGATCTTCGTCGGCCCGGACGGCGAGAAGCTCCGCGAACTCGTCGCGAGAGCGAGGGCCCCGAACAGTTCCTCCATCGACCGCCTGGCAAAGGCCGCCATCATGCTGGGTTGCGCGGCAACGACGCCGGCGCACTTTCGCATCATCCGCCGTCTGAACGAGATCGGGTTCTTCCGCGCGGGCGGCGTGCTGGTCGGCACCCACGCGTTCCTTGCCTATGGCAACGCCATCGGGGTCTCCTGGGGAGACCTCGCCCGGACGCAGGACCTCGATTTTGCGCATTCCGGCAACCGCATCGAGCTCGCGCTTCCCGCGTCGCTGAAGATCGAGACGCGTGGCGCAATTGAGAGCCTTGAAGCTGGATTCCTCCCGGTGCCCGGCTTTGGTCCGAAGAGCCCGACGGCCACCTTTGTGAGCACCGTGGACAGGCAGCTGCGCGTGGACTTTCTCGCCCCGATGGTTGGCAGCAGGGACAAGGTCTATGCGCACGATGGCCTTGGAGTGAATCTCCAGCCGCTGCGCTTCCTGGAGTTTGTTATGGAGGATGTGGAGCAGGCGGTGATCATCAGCGCTGTCGGTGTTGTGATCGCAAACGTTCCGGATCCGGCGCGCTATGCGCTGCACAAGCTGCTTGTGCATGCGGAGCGCCGCGTACGCTCTCCTGGCAAGGCGCAGAAGGACCTGCGACAGGCGGCCGCGTTGATCGAGGTCCTTGCGGGTTACCGGCGAGATGGAATCCTGGCGCTCTGGAAGGACATCCTGGACCGGGGGCCTGGCTGGCGCAGCCGGGCGCGAACCGGATTTACAGCGCTCGCGAAGCTCGCCCCGCACCTTGGCGCACTACCTGGCCTGGGTGCGGCACTCAAGGCGGTCAGGGTGTCGAAGCCCGGCTCTGGCCGTTAGCAGCCATTCCGCACCGGTCTGCTGACCATCGGCATGCCCGGCTCGCCCCAGGGCATTCCTGTCTGGGCGCCGAGCATCGCTGACCTGCTCAAGCAGCAGGGCTACGTCAACGGCCAGTTCGGCAAGAACCATCTCGGGGACCAGGATTCACAGGGAGGAGATCTTCTACTTCGGCGCCGGCGGTGAGCTGAACGCCATCCGCTGGAACGACTGGAAGGTGCACTTCGCCGTCCAGAACGGCAACATCGCCACCGCCACGCGGGACGTGCCCGGCTGGCCAGTGATCGTCAATCTCCGCGCCGACCCCTACGAGAAGGCGCCCCACGAGTCTGGCCTGTACACGCGCTGGTACGCGGACAACATCTGGCTGTTCGTTCCGGTGCAGGAAAAGCTCAAGGGCTTCCTCACCACTCTTCCCGACTTTCCTTTCCAGCAGGGCAGCAGCCTGAATGCCGCGGGCATCAACTACAACTCGTTGCAGGCCCTTCAGGCGATGAAGCGGCTGAAGGAACTGGAGACGCTTCCCGCGCCGAGCAACTGAGGCCAGTTTCCCCGCGCCTCTCTGGCAAGAGCGGCGCGGGGATATTGCTGATCCGCGAAATGGGCAAAGTGATCAAGAGCTGGAAGCTGGCTGACATCGAGACGGTGCTCTGACCTAACCGCCGGCCAGCTGTCGCGAAAAGCTCAGTTCAAAGCGCAGGATGATGACCAGTGCGTTGTCGAGTTCCGGGTTCACGCCCGGGTTGATGACGTACTGGATGTCCGGCTGCAGCGTCAGCCAGTCTGTGATCGGCGTGCGGTAGGTCAGCTCCAGGTTGGTTTCCCGGGAGTCAGCGCTGGATCCCACCAGCTCCTGGGCATCCTCATAGTTGTCGCCGGTAAAGGCCGTGGCGATGCCGAAGCCGAACGCGTCGTCGGGCCGGGCGGACCAGAAACCCGTCAGGCTGGCTCCCGCACCGATGTAGGCGTCAAAGGTGTTGAAGCGGTCCTCAGCCTGGCCGAAACGCAGGAAGCCGGCCAGCACGCTGCTCTCGCCGGTCCAGAGCGTCCGGTCCGCGAGTGCGTACCAGCCCTGGTTGCCGTTGCTTCGCTCCGGGTCTCCCGACAGGGTAGTCCCCGTCAGCTGGTCGAAGCTCGCTGTATACCGCCAGAGGCCGACTGCCAGTTTGCGCCAGGCCCCGCTGCTTAGGCCCCCTTCTGCCACCAGCAGTGCGCCGTCGGCACTGGAAAGATTGATCTCGTTGCTGGTGATGTCGTCCGGATCGCCGGGGACTCCATCCAGGACGGCAAACTGGCCGTAGGCGCCGGTCGCGAATTTCGTTCTCAGGCGGAAGGCGAGGGCGGTCACGGGAAAAGTCCCCGGGCCGTTCAGCCCCGACTGGCCGAAGTCGATGCCCATCCCGTGGGACGAGTTCAGGAACAGTCCGCCCGTGTCCAGGCTGTCGAACTCGGAGTTGATATCGTAGAGGCCCGCCCGGACGGAGAAGCTCTCCGCCGTGTCCGAGGCCCAGTCCAGCCAGGCCTCGTAGAGGCGCAAGCCATCACCCGATTCGATGGAACTGACGATCTGGGCGTTGCCCACGTAGTCCTCACTGAAGTCGTTCCTGCTGTTGTAGAGCCCGTAGAGCAGCCCGGAGAGGCCAGGGATGCCGAAGATGCTGCCGCGATCCGCCGCGATCTGCAGGTCAAGATTGTCCATGTAGTCCGTGCCGGTCCGGATGCCCCCGGACAGGTTGCTGTCCACCTCGCCCAAGTAGGCGGCGTTGAAAGTGATGCCGCTGGCGGCAGACTCGGTTCTGCCGGCTTCACTCATCAGCAACAGGGCAAGGCCCGGCAGCAGCGCAGCACTGAACGAATTCTGGTGTTTCAATCGACGGACCCTGACCGGACGCGCGACAATCTAGCAACTTACCCGGGGCGTTCTCAATCCATGACTGTCGTCCTGACCACCCCGCGCCTCACCGTGCGGCAGTTCACCGCAGGGGATGCCGCGGAGCTGCACGGGATTTGCGGCGACCGGCGCACGATGCGTCACGTGGGCGACGGCATGGTGCT
>CAYMKJ010000271.1:0-2897 GCA_964391025.1 uncultured Chromatiaceae bacterium | reverse complement strand
CCGCAATGCTCGCCTGGTCACTGACTGGCTCCCCGACGCTCTCTGCATCTTGAGCGCTTGCCCGGGAATGTCCACCCTCGGCAACCGATGGCAGTGCTGCTATCCTCGGCGCCTCCCAGAGACTCATCGACGGAGAGGTATAGCCATGACTGAAACAGGCCTGGGGTCGGCAGTGGGCGTGGGTCTCGCCGCCTTGCTAGTCTGGTTCGCACTGGGCGGTCTCATCACGGGGGCCCTGGCGCGCTGGCTGCTGCCCGGGCCCGACCCCATGAGCTGGGTGGCGACGATCGGCTACGGTATTGGCGGATCGCTGCTGGGCGGCTTCGCCGGGCGCCTGCTCCACCTGCCGCAAGGCTTCAGCTTCGTCATGGCCGTGGCCGGCGCCGCCTTCCTGATCTGGTTCTTCCGCCGGCGCAAAGCGAGTCCCTGAGGTTTCTTGTCAGGGACAGTCCTGCACGGCAACAGCAGCTGGGCTCTGGCACTGGGCCCACTGGGCGGGGGTCAGCTCGGCTGCCATGCTGTCGCGAGTGGTCGCCGCCTTCTTGTGGCCTGCTTTGGCGGCACGGTCGTACCAGCCATACGCCAGCACATAGTCCTGGGGAACGCCCTGACCCAGCGCATAGGCCACGCCAATATTGAACTGGGCATCGGCGTCGCCCTGCCCGGCCGCCTTGCGGTACCACTTCAGCGCCGCGGCAAAGTCCGGCGGCACGCCCTCTTCGTTGGAGTACAGCACCCCGAGATTGAACTGGGCCGGTGCGAAGCCCTGCTCCGCAGCTTGCGTGTACCACTCCACGGCTCTGGCGTAATCCTGCCCGACGCCCTGGCCATGCGCAGACAGAAACCCCAGGTTGTACTGGGCCCGGGCATCGCCCTGCTCGGCCAGCGCCTGCCACAGCTGCACGGCCGTTGCGTAGTCCCCGCGACGGGCGGCCGCCAGGCCCTCCTTGAATCGATCCGGACTCACGGGAGGGACGGTCCGCGGTAGTAAGGTGTCTGCCCAACCGAATGGTTGGTGATATCGATGATCTCAATCACCTCCGGGGCCACCCGGTGCACCATGCGCTCGAACCCCTGCCGCAGCGTGACCTGGGAACCGGCGCAGCCCTGGCAGCCGCCGCTCATCTCTATATAGAGTCGCCCGTCCTGGACATCAGCAAGGGTAATGGCGCCGCCGTGAGTGGCCACGGAGGGATTCACTTCCCGATCCAGCAAAGCCTGCACGAGTTCGCGAATCGCAGCGTCACCACGCCTGCTGACGCTGGTGACTCGGGGAGCCTGGAGGATGGCCGGCATGCCGGTGAGCAACTGGCTCCTGACAATGGCGGCAATCTGCGGCTTCAGTTCCCGCCAGGTTGCCTCCGGCGTCTTGCCGACCGCCACGACGTTGTCAGCAACAAGCACGTGGGCTACGCCGGTCAGCTCGAACAGGCGCTCGATGAGTGGCGATCCGGCAGCCTGCTCCGGGCTCGCGAAAAAACGCTCACCCGCCGGGCTCAGCGTCTGGCCAATGGTCTGGCCAATCGTCTGGCCGAGCGTGAACTTGCAGGTGTCCGGATCAGCGACGGAGAGCTCGGCGCGAATAGTGAGCGGCGCATCGACCCGGACGGCCTCAGACATCCTCGGCCACCAGGGTGGCACTGCGTTCCCCGAGTGCACGCAGGTGGTCAAAGGAATACAGGCCGGAATTGTGGTCGTCGTTCCAGTCGATGCCGATGGCGTAGTTACCCACGCTGGAGATGACCCGCGGGCTGACGTCGGCCCTGACGGTCTTCGGATCCAGCAGATTTCTGCCGCTCATTTCCTCGATACACAGCGCGCAGCGGCAGGCCAGGCGCAGGTCGCGGACATCCAGGTGATCCCGGTGGCCGTCCTCCCACAGCACCGCGAGAGTGCGCGGGTCGTGCCGCCGCAGCCCAATGGGACGCACGCGGCTCCCCGTCGGGCGTGTGGCACTCTCCACCCAGTCCGGGGCTCCCTCGTTGGTGGCCCACTTCCAGGCAAAGGGCTTGAGCACGCCGGCTTGCGCGTTGTCCAGTCGCTCCGCAAGCTGCGCGGCAAGTGCCGCATAGGCCCGGGCAGCAACCGACTCGGGCCTGGCGATGACGATGGGACGCCCCTCATCGCCGCCCGTAACGATATCGGCGTCGAGCGGTATGGCGCCCAGGAATGGCACTTCCAGCTGCTGGCTCAGCCGCTCACCGCCGCCGCGCCGGAACACATCCGTGGTCGCACCGCAATGCGCACAAGTGAAGCCGCTCATGTTCTCAATGATCCCCAGGATGGGGACATGGACGCGCTCGAACATCCGCAAGCCCCGTCTTGCGATTTTCAGGCTGACATCCTGGGGTGTCGTGACGATGATCGCACCGGACAAGGGCACGCTCTGGGCCAGGGTGAGCTGGATGTCACCAGTCCCCGGCGGAAGATCCAGCAACAGGTAGTCGAGCGGCCCCCACTGCGTGGCGCCAATGAACATCTTCAGGTACTTGCTTACCATTGGGCCCCGGAGGACGGCCGGACTGTCATCATCCGTGAGCATCGCCATCGACATGGTGCCGACGCCATGCCGCTCGATGGGGATCGCCTGGCCTTCGGCGGTCATCGCCGGCGGCTGTCCGGTGGGTATGCCCAGCATGCCCGGGATACTCGGCCCCAGAATGTCCGCGTCCAGGAGCCCGACCCGTGCACCCCGCAGGCGCAGAGCGAGCGCAAGGTTCACGCTGATGGTGGATTTACCAACCCCGCCCTTGCCACTCGCCACCGCGATGACGTGGCGTATTCCCGGCAGCTTCTCCGCACCGGGCCTTCCCGCCGCCGCGGCCACGGCCGCTGTGTGCTCCGCTGGTGTAGTCGCCATAAGTTTAAGGGCCTGCACTAAATAGGACTTGTTCAGT
>CAYMKJ010000270.1:0-6565 GCA_964391025.1 uncultured Chromatiaceae bacterium | reverse complement strand
CCTGGTTGGACTGATGCACGTAGTTGGTATTGGCGCGGCAGAAGGGAATGCGCCGGCCGCCGATGATGGCGACGCGCCGCACCCCGTCGTTCTGGGCCTGGTAGTGCATGGGAAGACCCTCCAGTTATTGGCCGAACGCAGGCGCTCCGGCCCCGAGATATTCAGCTTCCTCGGGGGTGTTCGGCCGGCCGAGGGTCTTGTTCCGATGAGGGAAGCGCCCGAACGAATCGACGATGTCGTGGTGCAGTTCTGCGAACTGGGCGAAGGTGGCAAAGGTGGCCTTCAGCGTGTCTGACACACCGGTGACCAGCCCCTCGTAGATCTTCACCGAGCGCGCCTGGATTTTCAGCGACTCCGCGTGCTGCAGGGGCATGAAGTAGAAGGCCTGCTGGAACGGGTTCAGCGCTTTGTAGTCGCCTTGCATTGCGCCTTCCACGCAGAGCCTCAGCGCGTAGGGGTCCCGGGAAAACGACTTCGCCGTGCCCCGGTAAATGTTCCGCCGGAACTGGTCGAGCATCAGGATCAGCGCCAGCCGGCCCTCGGGTGTGGCACTCCAGGCGTCCAGCTGGCCCTTCGACGCCGTTTCCACCAGTGGCCCGAACTCCGTGCGGATCACCGCGTCGGTGACCGCATCGGACGTGAACCAGCGGTCCATCCGGCTGTCGATTGTGGGCTGGTCCATGGTTCCGGGCTGGAACCAGAAGTCGAGGACGCGGCGGATGTCGGGGTCGGTGGTCATTGCAGTGCGATCTTCTGCTCGACCATCGTGCCCACCGTCAGGTTGAATTTCGCGTCCTTGTACTTCGGGGGCCCGAACCGAGGGCGCAGGTTGTTGGACAGGCCCGCCGGCTCCTTGGGGATGCCGATGAAGTTGCGTGCCAGCTTGCCGTCGTCGTTCACGTCCTGAAAAACCGAAAGCGCGTATTCGCCAGCCGGCAGCAGCAGCTCCATCGTCACTGTGTCGTCCGTGCGGTTCCCGGCGACGGTGACGCTCTTCTGGGTTCGGTAGCGGTCGCTCAGCCAGTCGTCCTTCTGGTCGTAGACCCAGATGTAGATCTTGCCCTGGTCGGACTTTACGTTGGTGGCAACGACCCGGAGGTTGGCGGCGAGGTCGGCGCCATCGGCCGCCATGACGGTCATGCCGGCAGTGGCCAGCAGCGCCGCGGCGACAGTGACGAGGTACTTCATGGCGTTGGTACGTCCTTCAATCACGGATTCCCATGGTAGCCCGGGCGTCCCGGGCGGTGGCCACCGCCTGGGACAGGTCCGGATCCAGCACGGTGAAGTGTCCCATCTTTCGGCCCGGTCGTGCCTCCTGCTTGCCGTAAAGATGCAGCCGCAGGTTGGGCCAGCAGAGCAGCTCGGACCACTGGGGTTCGCCGGCCGACCACAGGTCGCCCAGGAGGTTCACCATCACGGCCGGACTCGTTAGCGCGGGACTGCCCAGCGGCAGACCGCAGAGGGCGCGCACCTGTTGCTCGTACTGGCTGGTGGTACAGGCGTCGAGCGTGTAGTGCCCGCTGTTGTGGGGCCGGGGCGCCATCTCGTTAACGTACAGCACGCCCCGGCTGATGAAGAACTCGACCCCGAGCGTGCCGATGTAGTCCAGTGCTGCGGCGATGCGCAGCGCGCACTGGCGCGCTGATTCAGAGAGAGTGGCGCTGATGCGCGCCGGCACGATGGACACGTCGAGGATGCCGTGCCGATGGCTGTTTTCGGCGATAGGAAAGCAGACCGCCACGCCCGTTGCATCCCGCGCCAGAACCACGGACACCTCGCAGTCGAGGGGCAGCAGCGCCTCGAGCACGCAGGCTTCGCCACCGAGCTGGCGCCAGGCGGCCAGCGCGTCGTCCCGCGTCGCTACCCGGGCCTGACCCTTGCCGTCGTAGCCGAAGCGGGCGACCTTCAGCACGCCGGGGAACAACGTCACCGGCGCCGCGACCAGGTCCTGTTCACTGCGGATCACGGCAAAGGGGCCGTGGGGCAGATCCTGGTCCCGCAGGAAGGTCTTCTCGGCGATGCGGTCCTGGCACACGGCGACCGCGGCGGCGGACGGGCGCACGCGGACTGAGCGGGCCAGGTACTCGAGGGAGGTCGCCGGGACGTTCTCGAACTCGGTAGTTATGGCCGCGCAGCCCGTGGCAAGCGCATCGAGAGCCAAACGGTCGTCGTAGGCGGCTGCGAGGTGCCGGTCGGCGATGCGGCCGGCAGGACTGGACGGGTCGGGGTCCAGCACCCACACGCGGTACCCAAGCTCCTGGGCGGCCTGCACGAAGAAACGTCCGAGCTGTCCGCCGCCCAGCAAGCCCAGGATGGCGGGGGCGGGAATCGTCGTCGTCGGCACGACGCGGGCGGCGGGCATTTAGTCCGCGAGCTTCATGGCCATGACGGCCTTCGTCTGCCGGTTGCGAAACGCGGCGAGCTTGTGCGTGAGGGTCGGGTACTCGGCGGCGAGCACGGCGATGGCAAACAGCGCCGCGTTGGCCGCGCCCGCCTCGCCGATGGCGAACGTGGCCACGGGCACGCCCCTCGGCATCTGCACGATGGAGAGCAGGGAGTCCTGGCCCGCGAGGGCCTTCGACTGGACCGGCACACCAAGCACCGGCAGGGTCGTTTTGGCGGCGAGCATGCCGGGCAGGTGCGCCGAGCCACCGGCGCCGGCGATGATCAGCTTCAGTCCGCGGTCCCGGGCGGCTTCCGCGTAGTCGAACATCAGCTGCGGTGTGCGGTGTGCAGAGATCACTCGCTTCTCAAACGGTACGCCGAATTCCTGCAGGATTTCGGCCGCCGCCTTGAGCGTGGGCCAGTCGGAGTCGGAGCCCATGACCACGCCCACGATGGGGCCACTGCCGGCCTTGCGGGTGCCGGTCTTCCGGGCGGCTTTGCGGCGGATTTTCTTGCGCCGGGGCTTGGTGGCCATGGCTGCATTCTACGCTGGCTCCGGCCGTAGGAGCGGCTTCAGCCGCGACTTCGTACTCCGTTGCCCGCGGCCACACGGCGGGAAATCCTGTCCGGCTACCGTGAGTACACGGTGAGCGCCGGACAGGACACCCACCATGTGCCCGCTGCTGCGGTAAACGCTGACGAGGCGACGGCAACGCGGGTGCCGAGCGGACGACGGGTGATGGCTCAGCCGCGCTCAACGGGTACTCCCGGTAGCGGCTGGGGTCTTCACCCGGTGGCCGCCGGGGGTCGCAGGCAACGGAGTACGGAGTCGCGGCTGAAGCCGCTCCTACAGGCCGAGCAGCCGGGCCAGCTTGAGGATGCCCGCCACGCTGATGCCGTCGGTGATGCGACCGTCCATCACCATGGTCAGCGCTTCCGTGAAGTGCAGGCGGTGGATCGCCAGCTCCTCGGTCTCGTCGAACTCGGTGGCGCCGGGTGTCAGGCCCTCGGCGAGAAACACGTAACCCTCCTCGTCGGTTATGGAGTTCGAGACGTGTATCTTCAGGATGGGCCGGAGCCGCGCGGCAGTGAGGCCCGTTTCCTCTTTCAGTTCCCGGCTCGCCGCGGCTTTTAGATCCTCGTTCCGTGGTGCGCCACCCATGGGCAGTTCCCAGGAGTACTCACCCAGCGGAAAGCGCCACTGCCCGACGAGCCAGGTGTGTTGCTCGTCGTCCAGGGGGATGATCGCGACGGCCCGGTTCTTGAAACTGATCTTGCCGTAGCGCGGGCGGCTGCCGTCCGGCGCGACCGTGTCGTGGGTGGTGATGGTAAACCAGGGATTCTCGAATTCGAGCTGCGTTGACAGCGTCTGCCAGGGATTCTTCATGGTGGGTTTCTTGCCTGTCATTTCAGACGGTTCGCTCCATGGCTCGGTCAGGGACGAGCGTTTCCTTGAGTCGATTGAACCACAGGTGCATGCCGAGCCCCCGCAGGATCATGAAGGCGGTGAAGGCGAGCCACAGCCCGTGATTGCCGAGGCCCCGCGTGATGAACCAGACGGGCAGGAACACCAGAAAGGCGGTGGCGGTCATCACCACGCGCATTTCGCGGCTGAGCGTTGCTCCGACGTAGACCCCATCGTAGAAGAAGCTCCACACGGAGATCAGCGGCAGGAAGATCATCCAGGGCAGGTATTCGAGAGCGGTGGCGCGGACGTCGGGCAGACTGGTCAGGGTCCGGACGATGGCCGGTCCTGCCACCCAGAAGACCAGGCAGAAGAGCGCGCCGAAGCCCAGCGACCAGGCCAGGGTCCGGCGGACGGTGCGGAGCATGCCCTCACGATCCCGGGCGCCGACGGCCCTGCCCACCAGCGCCTCGGCGGCGTTGGCGATCCCGTCGAGTGCGTAGGCGGTGAGCCACTGGAAGTTCATCAGCAGCGCGTTGGCGGCCAGGTACACGGTGCCCAGGCGGGCACCCTGGACCGTCACGAAGGCGAACGTGAACATCAGGGCAAGCGTACGGATGAAGAGATTGCCGTTGATTTTCAGCAGTGCGCGGTAGGACCGCAGGTCGAGGAGCCGCGTGCCGGACCAGTTGCCCGGATAGCGCCGAAGTTCATGCCGCAGCAACCAGGCAGCCGTTGCCGCGCCGGCGATTTCGGCCAGTAGCGCACCGGTTGCCACGCCCCGGACCTTCAGGCCGAGGCCGAGCACGAACCAGAGGTCCAGCGCAACGTTGGTCAGATTGAGCACCAGCGTGATGGCCAGCGGGCCCCGGGCATTCTGCATGCCGAGCAGCCAGCCAAGTGCGACGAAATTGAAGAGCGTGGCCGGCGCGCTCCACACCCGTATGTCGAAGTACTGGTAGGCGTAGCGCGTCACCTCGGGCTCCGCGCCGATCACGCCGAAGGCAGCGTTACGGATCGGCACCTGCAGCGCGATGATGATGACGCCGAGTACCAGGGCGACGATGACGGCCTCGCCCAGCGACTGGCGGATTGCCGTGCTGGCACCCGCATCCCGCGCCAGCGACCCGTGGGCCTGAGCAGTGATGCCGGTGGTGCCCATGCGCAGAAAGTTGAGGCCGACGAACAGGATGCTGAACACCTGCACCGCCGCGGCGACGGCGGCGAGATAGGCGTCATCGTCCAGGTTCCCCAGTACGCCCGTGCCCACGAGGCCGACGAGCGGTACGGAGACCGACGAGACGATCATCGGCAGGGCAATCGCCCAGATCGCCCGGTGACTGTAGGGGTCGGAGGTCAAATTAGGGACGGATGCCGAGGGCAGCGTACAGCTTGGCGAGAACCCAGAGCGGCCCGATGAGCAGGAAGCGCAGGTCCCGGAAGAAGGATGGCCGGCGTCCCTCCACATAGTGGCCGATGAACTGGCCGATCCAGCCGAGGGTGAAGACCACGAGGGCGGCGAGCCACAGCGGCACCGGCAGCCGGTCGGCGGAGGCCAGGATCGGTACCACGAGGAGGGCCACAAGCAGCATCCCGAAGCCGAGGCGCGGCGCGAGGCGCAGGTAGTAGACAGTGAGGCCGGCCAGCGCCACGGTGCCAAGGTTGACCCACGGAGACACGGCAGCCAGAGCTTCCGGGAGCGGGATCGCCCAGAGCAGGCCGATGAGCGCGATGGCAATCAGCGGCACACAGATGCTGTGCATCAGGCGATTGAACGGGTTCTGATGGTCCGCCGAATACTCGGCCAGCAGCTGTGCGGCCTGGGTCGTCACGGGCAAGTTCATACCCCGTTCAGGGCCCGGCAGCAAGCCTTGTCCCGGGAAATGGGGACATGCCTCATTTCTTCTGGAAATGAGGCATGTCCCCATTTCCCGCGTTGCCGCCCGGAGCTGTTTCTGCCATAACCCAGCGGGCTGTCACCCTTTGATTGAAGGAGTAGCGAATGAGTAACCGGACAATTGGAAGAATCGCAGCGCTGGCGCTCGGCAGCAGCGTGCTGGTGGCAGGCTGCATGACCACCGACCCGTACACGGGCGAGCAGGAAGTGAACAAGACCACCAAGGGGGCCGCGATCGGCGCCGGGGTTGGCGTGGCTATCGGCCTGATCACGGGCGACAACTCGGCGGAGCGGAAAAAGCGGGCGCTGATTCTCGGCGGTGTCGGTGGCCTCGCCGGCGGCTCGGTTGGCAACTATATGGACCGGCAGGAAGCGAAGCTGCGCGCCCAGCTGCAGGGTACTGGTGTCAGCGTGACGCGGAACGGCAACAACATCATCCTGAACATGCCGGGCAACGTGACCTTCCAGACGAACAGTGCCGACATCAACTCCAGCTTTTACCCGGTGCTGAATTCCGTGGCGATCGTCCTGAAGGAGTTCGACAAGACCATCGTGGATGTGGCGGGCCACGCCGACAGCACGGGCCCTGACGACAAGAACTTGGAGTTGTCCCAGCGCCGGGCAGGGAGCGTGAGTTCCTACATGGTCGCTCAGGGCATCAATGCCCAGCGGTTGATCGCGACGGGTTACGGCGAGACACGACCGCTCGCGAGCAACGACACGGCCGAGGGCCGGCAGCAGAACCGGCGCGTGGAGATCACGCTGGTGCCCGTGACGCAGTAGCAGCAAAAAGGTACCGGACCTTAGTTATTTTGGTTTACTTAGTTGTTGCAGCTGCAACAACTAAGTAAACCAAAATAACTAAGGTCCGGTACCTT
>CAYMKJ010000269.1:0-10841 GCA_964391025.1 uncultured Chromatiaceae bacterium | reverse complement strand
CGCGAACGGGTGCCGGCAGAGCCTGGCGTGGTCGTCGGGGCAGCTCCCCTTCAGGTCCTGCGGCGCCTAGACGTACCGGAGGGACGAGCCACTGACAGCCCTGCCATGTACGCGCTGCAGGCCTACCTGCGGCGTCACTGCGCGGATGACCTGCGGGCTGCATTCGTGCATGGCAGTTACTCGACGGGCGACGCCAATGCCTACAGTGATCTGGATACCCTGGTTGTCTTGCGTACGAGCGTAGTCGAAGATCCAGAGCGGCTGCTGGCTTGCGCGCTGCGGTTAATCCCCTCGAATCGCTATCTGCTTCAATGCGACCTCCTGCAACACCACACGCATTTCGTGCTGACCGAGACCGATTTCAACTGGTATGCCGATGCATTTTTTCCCCGGATACTGTTCCGCTACAGTACGGAGTTGTTTTGCGACACTAATCTCGCAGTAGTCCGGGCCAGGGACAGCGCGGCCGAGTGCCGCCGGGATCTCGACTCCATGTGCCGACGCTTTCTCAAGCCCCCGGCAGCGGCTATTCTCATGCGCGCGTATTCCCTGAAGCTTCACCTGAGCTGTTTCATGATCCTTCCAGCCCTGCTGTCCCAGGTGCTGGGAGAGGCCTGTTACAAGCGTGATTCCTTCGCTCGGGTGCGAGATCTTTACGAGCCGGCCGAGTGGCAAGTCATGGATCAAGTCAGCGCGATTCGTCAGCAGTGGCGGCAAACCAGCCCGGGACTCTGGGCGTCGATCGCGGCCCTGCACCCGCTGGTTCACGCACTACTGATTCGCCGCTTCGGCAGCTGGGGCGTGCCTGCCGGGGTGATCAGCCAGGTAACGAATCCGGTTTTCCAGACGCGCCAGCGGCAGTTCGCCGAGAAAACCCTGCGGCTTGCGCGGCAGGCGGGCCACGCGGAGGTGGCGGTATGACCGGCGGTGGCTTGGCCGGCGGCGGCTTAGTGCCCGGCGACGACATTCGCCGTGTCGATCGCGCGGAGTACGACAGGGTTCTCGGCGCCTACCTCACGGCATTGAAAGCCCTGCCCGGCGTCACCAGTGTGTACCAGCTCGGTAACATCAAGGTGCCTGGCATCTCGGACATCGACCTGATCGTCGTTGTGGATGACAAGATCCCGGCCGGCACCAACTTCTGGGAGTTGCTGCGATCAGTGACGGGGCCGAACGGCCCCTATGTCTTCAGTCATCCCTCCTACGTCATCAGCCGGGACATATTTCCCCAGTTGCCCGTGTTGTTCTATGCGGACAACCTCCGGCACCTGTGGGGCGAGGAGCTGGCATTCGTCTCGCTACCACCTGAGCAGGAAGCGTTCTACGCCTACCTGATTGCCGTCGAGTCGGCGATCGTGCAAACCTTCCCGTTTCTGCGGTCCCTGACTAATCGTACCGCCACCAATCTGCGCAGCCTTCTCTGTCATCTCAACGCCGTCCGCCACAACTTCAGCACCATTGCCCGCTGGGTTGACTGTCGTGACAGGCAGCGCTGGCGCGATTACCTGGATGCCATTGACCGCCTACGGACCGGGTGGTTTAGCCTGGATGCGCAGCACCGTTTCGCGCAGACCGGAGTTCTGACTCAGGAGGGGTACGCCATCCTTCTTGAGATATTGGACGAACTGGCGCGGATCGGGATCGCTCAGGGCTTCGTCCGCTCCGCGACTCGGACGGACTGGTTTTCACTGCTGGATATCAATGTCCTGTTGAGATTTTCGCCGACTCACGCGGCGGAAATGGACCGCCTGATCAACCCGCTGTCGTTGCTTCGGGAGGCGCCTTTCCTGCGGAGTATGCAGGCGGATAGCCGCCGCCTTCGCGAATTGCTCGGCGACGTCCCGCTGCTGACGCTCCCCGCGGCGATCTACCCCTTGATCGGCTCCTGGAGCGAACATCAGGGCCGTGTGGGTCAGGTGCTTCGAGCGCGTCAGCTGGGTGCCGGACGCAACGCCTGGAATGAGATTCCTCCGCCGGTCCAGCCCTGGCTGCAACGCCGGGAGGAGGAATTGAACCGCTACTTCGGTTTCATTGAGCGTTCCCGCCTGGCCGGCATGCTGCCGCTGACGACGACCAGCTGGCTGTCGCCTTCGAAGTCATGGCCCAATCGCCTCAAGACCGGCTGGGCCCACTTCTGGGTAAAGCGCTCCCTCCCAAAACGCTGACCCGGCGAAGCGGCTGCAGGGGTGGCGTTAGGCCAACGGGTCGCGGCGGTCGCCGCTCCTACGGCGCCGTCAGCCATTCCACCCGCCACCCGCTGCGCTCGTCGTTTTTCAGGACTCCCCACAGCCAGGGCAGCAAGGTGTTCAGCTTCTGGTCCAGGCCGAAGGGTGGATTGACGAGGCACAGGCCGGAGCCCCGCAGGCCATCGAAGCCCTCCGCTTCCACCCGCAGTTCCGCCTGCAAAATCTTGGGAAGGCCGGTGGCGCGCACCTTCGCCGTGAAGCGCTCGGCCAGTGGATGCCGGATCAGCGGGTACCAGAGCAGGTAGACCCCACCTGGCCACCGGCGGTGGCAGGTCTTCAGCAACTCGATGACCGCGCTGAAGTCCTCCTTCACCTCATAGGCGGAATCCACCAGCACGGCACCCCGCTTCTCCGGGGGCGGCACCAGTGCCGGGACACCCTCGAAGGCATCCCGGTCGTGGATGTGCACGCGGGAATCCCGGCCAAAATTCCGGTGCAGCCGCGCCAGCGCCGCCGGGTGCAGTTCCAGCAATTCCAGATGATCTTCCGGGCGGAGCAGATGGCGAACGACCTGGGGCGAGCCGGGATACAGGTCCAGTTCCTTGCGGTTGGCATTCAGTGCCCGGACCGCCGCGAGATAGTCCTGCACCTCGGCCGGCGAAGTTGCCGCCGCCAGTAACCGCTCGATACCCCCGGCGAACTCCTCGTTCTTCCGGGCCTCGTTACTCCGCAGGTCATAAACGCCAGACCCCGCGTGGGCATCCAGAACACGCAGCGGCGCGTCCTTTCGCTGCAGGGCGCGGACGACCAGCGCCAGCACCGCATGCTTCAGGACGTCGGCGTGGTTACCGGCGTGGTAATCGTGCTGATAGCTCAACATCTGACACAATTAGGCCATGGGACGCATCTTCGAAACCCGAAAACATGTGATGTTTGCCCGCTGGAACCGCATGGCGAAGCAATTCACGCGGATCGGCAAGGACATCAGCATTGCAGTAAGGGCCGCGGGGCCCGACCCCGACAACAATCCGACGCTGCGCCGGGTTATCCAGAACGCCCGCTCCGTCAACATGCCAAAGGACAAGGTAGAGGCTGCCATCAAGCGCGCCGCGGGCAAGGACGTGGCGAACTACGAGGAAGTCATTTACGAGGGGTACGCACCCCACGGGATCGCCGTGCTCGTCCAGACCGCCACCGACAACCCGACGCGGACCGTTGGCACCGTGCGCAACGCCTTCAACAAGAACGGCGGCAATTTCGCCAGCACAGGCAGCGTCAGCTTCATGTTCCGGCGCATGGGCGTCTTCCGGCTCGAACCGGCGGGCATCGATCAGGACGATCTGGAACTGTACCTGATTGACCACGGCCTGGACGAAATGGGCGAGAGCACGGGCGAAAAAGGCGAGCCCCAGCTGGTGGTCCGCTGCAACTTTGCGGACTTCGGCCAGCTACAGAAGGGCCTGGAAGACCGGGGCCTCACGCCCGTGTCAGCCGAGCAGGAATACATCTGCACCACGCCCACAGAACTGCCGGAAGACCAGGCCAGGGAAGTGCTCGAGCTGATCGACAAGCTGGAGCAGGACGAGGACGTGCAAAGGGTATTTCACACCCTCGTTTAGAAGCCCGTCTACAAATAAGGCCCGGAGTGACGATCGCCACTCCGGGCACCAGATTCGACGGTTCGCCGCGGTCTTAGTTAACCATGGCCTTCAGCGCCTTCAGGGGCAGGATGCGGACCTTCTTGGAGGCCGGCTTGGCCTTGAAGGTCATCTTTTCACCGGTAAAGGGGTTGGTGCCTTCCCGCTGTTTCGTGGCGGGCTTCTTGACGACCTTCAGCTTCAGCAGACCCGGCAGTGTGAAGAGGCCGCCGCCGCGGAGACTCTTGCGGATGATGCCGGCTACGGCCTCCAGCACCGCGCTAGCGTCTTTCCGGGACAGCCCGGTTTCCTTGGCAATGTGGTTCAGGATGTCCGACTTGGTCGGCGCGCCACCGTTCTTGGCCATGCTTGAAATACTCCCTCGAGTT
The DNA here is from genome assembly GCA_964391025.1 of uncultured Chromatiaceae bacterium. Classification (GTDB taxonomy): domain Bacteria; phylum Pseudomonadota; class Gammaproteobacteria; order Steroidobacterales; genus SHZI01. Next base: position 6,629 of record CAYMKJ010000269.1, on the reverse strand, counting down.
GACGAATTGACCGCAGTACACAGCAAACTTGCTGGTTCCGGCGCAGAAACATAGAGTGTGCTGATGCTGGCTGCAAGCCTTTATTTCAGGGCCCGCGAACACTACTTGCGCTGGCGGGGCCCTTTCTGGCAGGCAAATCGGGTACTTCCCGAACAATTACGCGGCTGCATCGAGCACTGTCAGTCGATGCAAATCGACTCGACGGTTGCACCATGTCGGCACGCCGGCACCACGACTCTGCCCGTGAATGGCTCATCAGGGAACTCCAGGCGCACGGAACCCCCTGTATTTCCAGGCCGTACGGCAAGTGATCGAGGTGGCACGAAAGGTGCAAATCTCCGGACAGCGAGTTGGCAAGGATGACTCGCCGAAGGAGCGTCAGGCATGGAACACCGCTGCGGAGTACGACGGAATCTGGGGCTGACAGTGCTGGTCCGGCGGCGCGGCTGGGCCGGGTCAGTGGTGGCCCAGATGACGGATCTCAGCATCAGCGGAGCATTCATTGAGGCCCCGCCCGAGTCGTTTCCGCTTTACTCGGTGGTCCAATTCGAAGCCACGAGACCGGGTGGGGCCAGCCGACTGATGACCTGCAAGGCCATGGTTGCCCGTGTCGGGGTGAACGGGGTCGGCCTGGTCTTCGATCAGATCCGGCCGCGCGGGCTCTCCGCCCTCTTCACCCTCGCAAGCCCGATGCTCAGGCCGAACGCATTGCCGGCGCCGCTGTAGCGCTGGCGCGGCCCGGCACCAGAGGCACCGTATCCAGCACCCAGTTCCCTGACGTCCGACGTGCCGGGCACGGGATGGCGAAGGCCACGTCCCCCTGCTTGCCGCGCAGGGCCTTCATGTCGATGCGCCAGCCGCGGTTTTCCCAATCCTTGCAGTGCTCCCGATACCGAAACACGGCGTGGTCGCTCGGCAGCAGGATTTCCTTGTTGTTGGTGTCCGGCGTGCGGATGGGGTTCAGGTTTTCAAGGAGCGCCATGTCTTCGTGGACGATCCGCAGCGTGAGCTCCTCGACCCTCTGGTCGTGCTTCTCCTCCATCAGCCAGTTGCGCAGGTTCAGGAAAAAGATCCGGGTGTGGCCCTCGTCGACGGGCTGCTCGAAAAGGTACTGGTGGAAGGCGTTGGTGGCCGTCAATTCGATCCAGGTCACGAGCTGGTTGGGGCCCTGGTACCAGGAGCCCGCGGCGCCGGTCCGGCTACCGACCCGGTCCCCGGCGAGCGTGGTGTTTTCCTGCTTCTCGCCGAAGGGCAGGAAGAACTTGCTGCCCCAGGGGATTTCTTCCATGGGCGTCTGGTTGCGCTGGAGTTCCGCGGACATCTTCGGTGTGCCCTGGAGCGGATGGACGAACTCGTTGTGGATGGGGTCCATGCCATTTTCCATGGACCGCTGGTAGTACGCCCCCAGGTTCAGCACGTAGAGCTGGCTCTTCCACCCGGGCTGCCCGTACTCCGGCACGTCGTACAACGGCGGCCGCTCGGCCTCGGGCAGGTCGCCCAGGAAGGCAAAGACGATGCCGTAGCGTTCCTGCACGGGATAGGCGTCCACCTTGGCCCGGGCCGGAATCTTCCCGTCAGCGCCCAGCGACGGCACCCTGGTGCACTTGCCGTCACCGCCGTAGGCCCAGCCGTGATAGGGGCACACCACGTTGCCGCCCTTGATCGAGCCCTTGTGCAGGGCACCGCCCCGGTGCACGCAGGTGTCGGAGACCACGCGGGCCGCACCCGCCTCGTCCCTGAACGCCACGAAGGGCAGGCCGAAGACCTGCGCCCGGAAAGGCTTCTCTCCGGTAACTTCAGAGGAGAGGCCGATGGGGTACCAGAAATTGATGAACATGCTCGTGCTCCAGAGAATTCAGGCGGCTGATACGCCCCCAATGCTAGCGCGTTCCGGGCTGACTGGTGCCCCACCGGGGGTCATAAACCGCTGCTCAAGGGATCCGTGAAACTACTTATTCGTCCAGCACAGTGACTTCGCCAATTCCCGGTAGCTGGATCACTGGTGTTGCTGCTGAGCACGATCCTGCCGGGAATGGCGACCGCTGAGACGGCCTTCGAGGGATTGCGAACCCGCATCGAGCAAGGCTACCGGGACCAGGACCTGGCCAGCATCGAGGCTGGTCGCGCCTAAAGGCGCTCCTACAGCCGCTCCTACCGATAGCGCAGGCGCTTGCAGGTGTGCACTTCGCACTGCCCGCATTTCGGCACGGCGCCACAGATGTCGCCGTACTCGCTCGACGTGAACAGCGTGAAGAGATTCGCGACCTGGCGCGGATTTTGTCCGGCGCGCTCCGACCAGCTCTTCAGCAGCGCGTCCGCCGCCCCGGGACTCACCAGCGAGTGCGAGATGCCGAAGCGGCCAGGGCCAACCAGCCTGGCCAGCAGGTCGGTCGCCGCTACTTTCGCCTTCACCGGCGCGCTGCCGGCCGCGGCCAGGACGGGATCCACGTCGACCTTGTTGCGCCGGAACGTGGCCCGCACCTGGTCGATCAGTGCCTGGGGCTGCGAATGGGCACGATTGCGCCGGAACCAGTAGTAGGCCTGGGACATTCCGCCACCCACGAGGTCAGGCAGGTCCTCGAATTCTTCCCGGGCAAAAAAGCGTTCCTGGAGGTCGGGCGCGAAGAACTTAAGGATGTCCTCCCGGCTGGCGCGCAACGGGCCCATCCGGCCGCTGGGCTGACCCGGATAGCGGGGATGCCAGTGGAGCAGAACGAAGTCGCCGTCGTCGGCGATGGCCCTCAGCACGCGTTCCCGATAGGCCGGATAGCGGACGGGGTCCATGTTGTGCAGCAGGCCGTGGTCGAGCACCAGATCGAAGGGTTCCGGCGTGACCCATTCGGTGATGTCCGCCTCCACGGGCCGGACCGAAACGCCCGCCTCCTTCGCCCGGCTCTGGGTGTATTCCAGCGCCTTCGGCATGAAGTCGAGGGAGGTGACGTCCCAGCCCTTTTTCGCCAGGTACACCGAGTCCGTGCCGGCGCCACAGCCGATGTCGAGCGCGCGGCCAGGCTTGCGCCGCTGGCAGATCTCGGCAAGGAACAGGGTGGGCTCGCCGTGAGCCCAGGGCAGGTCCTGCCAGCTCCTGGCCCAGTCGTAGGTGGCGAAGAAGGTGTTCTTTTCGTGGGTGGTCATGCGCGTCCCGCGATCGACTGAGTCCCGGCAATGTTCGCACAGGCGTTTGCCCGCCAGGTGGTTTTTCGCGTGGCGGTGTCTTGCTGTGCGGGGCTCACGACCCGCTGCTACTTCGAGAGCACGTGCCTGATGGCCTGCTGAAACTCCAGATCCGCGCCTCCCAGTTGCGACGTGGTCGCCACCCTGCGCCCTTCGGGGTCCAGCAGGGTGATCACCGTCGAGTGGTTGTAATCGCCAACCGGTAACTGACGATACTGGACGTTCAGGACGGCAGCGAGCTTGCGCACATCGGCGGCGTCGGCGCGCGCCAGCGTCCAGCGCGCCAGGTCAACGTTATGGTCCCTGGCGATCACGGCCAGTGCTGCTGGCGTGTCCCGGTCGGGATCGATCGATACCAGTAGAACCCGCAGGCGGTCTCGCTCGTCTGCGTCCAGCAATGCCTCTGCGCTCTTCAGCCTCTCGATCAGCATCGGGCACACGTTGGAACAGTTGCCGTAGAACATCGTGACGAGGGTGGGCTGCCCCCGGTAGAGATCCAGCTTGCTTGGCCGATTACCCTGACTGGTCAGCGCAATGTCGAGTTGATAGAGCGAGTCCCCCGGTGTGGCAGCCTCGACGCCAGAAACTGCCAGCAGCAGGCTTAGCACCATCAGTGCGCTGCCAAATCTCATGGCTTCGCGCTCTTCAGGTCGCTTACGCAGCGAAAGCCCATGGATGTGGTGGTATAGCGACCCTCCAGACTGGAGAGCATGGCGATGCGCATCAGGATGGCGTAGTTGTCCTTGTCCTGCATCGTCAGCGCCCCGGCACCGCAGAACCTGAGGATATCGGGATCGCCCTGCTCACGGCTGTCTCCGGCAACGAGAATACTGTTGAAATCCTCGACCCATTCCCAGACCACGCCGTGCAGATCCCTGGCGCCATAAATGTTTGCGGGAGTCTTGCCCACGGAGGGCAGGCCGGCTGTGGCAGGCTGTCCGTACCAGGCCAGTATGCGTTGTGTCCAGGCCGGATCGCTGCGGGCATCCCGTGCAGTCTCACTGGCAGCGGCGACGTATTCCCATTCATACCAGGTGGGCAATCGGCCGCCCTGGGCCTCGCAGTAGGCGCTGGCGGCGAACCAGCTGACCCGGGTGGCCGGCTGATCGGCGAGCGCCGCGTCAGCCTGGTCTGCCTTTGACCAGTGGGAGAGATACTCAGGATCGGCAAACAAGCGGGCTACCCGATCACGGCGCCACTGGGGCTGCTCGCGCAGGAATGCGCTGAATTGCGCGTTGGTAACCGGTGTCTCGTCCAGGCGAAAGCTCGCGACCCGGACCATATCCTGCCCGGGAGCGGCTGCCAGCACGGTACGGAAGTAACCGCCGGCCACGGTAACCTGCAGCGAGGGTTTTACTGCCCACGCCTCGCCGCGGCTACCAAGGACAAGCACCGCCGCCAGGGCGATGATGCCCGGCCTTCGCATCAGCGTGCTGCGCCCTGGGTGCGGCTGGTCGCCCCGCGGGCCTGCTTCACCTGCGCGGAGCTGATCGCGTTGCCGCTGTTGCCCCAGCTGTTCGTCACGTAGGTGAGGATGTTTGCAATCTCGTCATCGTTGAGCTGGCTCATGGGCGGCATCACAGAGTTATAGGCCGTGCCGTTGACGGTAACCGGGCCGTTCAGGCCGTTCAGGACGATGCCAATGGCGCGCCGCGGATCGGCTTTCAGGAAATCCGCGCCCGCCAGCGGCGGGAATACATTCGCCAGGCCCTGGCCGCTATCCTGATGGCACACGGAGCACGTGCCCTTGTACAGGATGCTGCCTGCCTCTATCTGCTGCTGCTTGCTGAGCGTGCCCGAAGCCTGGGCAGCCGCCGCGGCGACCACCGGCTCCATGCTCACCAGCGCACCGCCGAGATAGGTCTCATCGACTTCCTTGCCGGAGTAGATGGCCTTGTTGGGCTCGCCCTCAACCTGGAGCATCGCCAGGGCGCCCTTGTTGAAGGCACGGAAGATCGAGTGATCAACCAGAATGTAAGTGCCGGGAACCTCGAGATGGAACTCGACTATGGCAGCACCGCCCGCTGGAATCAGCGTGGTCTGGACATTCTCCTGAGGATGGGTGCCGCCCTCCGGCTGCACCCTGTCGAAAATCTCGCCGATCACATGAAAGCTCGATACGAGGTTGGGTCCGCCGTTGCCAACGAACAAGCGCACTGTCTCGCCAGTCTTCGCCTTGAGCGACTTTGGCCCGGTCATTGACGACTCTGCGCCGTTGAACAACACATAGGTTGGGCGTTCATCGATTGCGCGTTGCATATCGAAGGGCTGATTGCCCTTCTCGCGATACTTGCCCACGGTGTAGAAGTCACCCTGCATCACGTAGTACTCGTGATCGACTGGCGGAAGACCATCGGGCGGCTCCACCAGCATCAGTCCATACATGCCGTTGGCCACGTGCATGCCCACGGGCGCCGTGGCGCAGTGATAGACATAGATGCCCTGGTTCAACGCCTTGAAGGTGAATTGTGAGGCGTGTCCGGGGGCAGTGAAGCTCGATGCGGCGCCGCCACCGGGCCCGGTAACGCCATGCAGGTCGATGTTGTGCGGCATCTTGCTCGACGGATGATTCTTGAGATGGAACTCCACCGTATCGCCCTGCCGGACGCGGATAAAGCTGCCGGGAACGGTACCGCCGAACGTCCAGAAGGTGTAAGTCACACCATCCGCGATCTCCTTCGTGACCTCCCGCACCTCGAGGTCGACAATCACTTTGGCCGGCTGCTTGCGATTGGTGGGGGGCGGAACGGCCGGTGGGCTCGTCAGAATTGCCTGCACCGGCTCCCCCTGTGGCGGGCCAAAATCGCCCCTTACCGAACCCCCGGTCGTTGTGGCCACCGGTGGGGTCACCTCCGGCCTGGGAGCACAGGCTGTTGAAAGGAGCACAAGCACGGAGACAAGACCGCGGTTGAACAGCCGATTCATGTTTCGGGGCTCTCGCAAGAGTGAGTAACGGCACACCGGTGGTTACACGCGGCGAACGGGGCCGGAGCCCAAGGGCCGCCGCATGACATTGCACCAGATCCACTCTCGTCGCTCTATCCGTGGTTCTCCCTAGATCGATCACGTTGGCTCCATGCCAGTATGGGCAAGAATTGGGACACATCCGGAAGCCGTCTGCCGCCTGATACTGACCTGATACTGATATGCGCAACTCAAGACCGGCAATCCCCCTGTTCCTTACTGCCACCACGCTCCTGGTGGCCGCATCCGGCGCGCAGGCCGAAACCCTGACCGACCAGCTGGTGTCTTCCGTCAAGGCAAGCACCGTGAACCTCGGCTTCCGCTATCGCTTCGAAGCGGTGGACGAGGATTTATTTGCGAAGGAAGCCTGGGCCAGCACACTGCGGGGAAGACTCACCGTGGCGCCAAAGCCCGTCAACGGCTTCGGCCTCCTGCTGGAGGTGGACGACGTCCTCCATATCGGCGCCGAGAACTACAACGACACCCGCGAT
>CAYMKJ010000268.1:0-3180 GCA_964391025.1 uncultured Chromatiaceae bacterium | reverse complement strand
GATCGGGCGCATCTGGGCGCCCGTGTACCTCAATGGACAGGGCCCGTTCCGGCTCGTGCTTGATACGGGCGCCAACCGCTCGGTGGTGATACCGGCAGTGGCGGAGGCACTGGGCGAAAAAGCGCGCACGAGCTCAACCGTGCGCCTGCGCGGCGTGACCGGCACTGCGGTGGTGCCTGTGATTCGTGTCGACGGCATGGAAATTGGTGATCTCTTGCTTCAGCCCGCCTTTTTGCCGGTGGTGCCCGATGTCTTCGGTGGCGCCGAGGGCGTGCTCGGCAACGAGCGACTGCATGACAAGCGCATCGCTATCGACTTCAAGCGTGATTCGATCACGATCAAGCGTTCGCGGCGCGAGCGGCCCGGCGCGGGCTTCGAGACGTTGCCGATCACGATGATGCGCGATCACCTGCTGGCAATTGACGTGCTTATTGGCCGCGTGCGCGCCAAGGCCATCATCGACACCGGAGCGCCGGATTCACTGGGGAACGCGGCCCTTCTCGAAGCGCTCAAGCGGCAGACGAAGGACGACCCCAGTACCGAGATTATCGGCGTGACGCTCGACGTCGAGTACGGCAGCCGGGTGCCTGTGCCCACGATATGGATGAAGAACGTGAAGATCCGCGGTGCAGTGCTGACCTTCAGTGATGTGTACATCTTCAAGCACTGGCGAATGACCAGCGAACCAACCATCATGATAGGCATGGACGTGCTGGGTGTGCTGGATCAGATCATCATCGACTACAAGACACGGGAGTTACACATTCTCACGAGTGACCGGTAGCCACCGGCAAAAGGCAGGAATCCCATGACCGATTTGCTGATACGGCCGCTGCGGGCGGCTGACGAAACCGGCTGGCGGCCCCTGTGGCGGGGTTACCTGAAGTTCTACGCGACCGAGCTGCCGGACGAAGTCACGGCCATGACCTGGCGGCGACTGCTGGACCCGCAGGAACCGCTATTCGGTCTGGTTGCGGAACGGCGCGGTGAAATCGCAGGCTTCGCCCACTGCGTACTCCACCGGGGCACCTGGTCCCTCACCCGGCACTGCTACCTCGAGGATCTCTACGTGGCGCCCGAGGCGCGGGGTACCGGCCTTGGTCGTGAACTTATCGCGGCGGTCTACCGGGAAGCGGATGCCCGGGGCGCGGATCGGGTCTACTGGTTGACCCACGAGACGAATGCGACCGCCCGGGCCCTCTACGATCGAGTCGCCCAGCGGAGCGGGTACATCCACTATACCCGCAGGACGTAGCTCAAACGGGCCCGCCTCAGATAGGCTCCTGCTGGTAAGGCACCGGCGGCAGTGTGCGGAAGAAGTCGTAGAGCGCACCCAGGTCCTCGTCGGTCATGCCGGCAAAGGCGCTCCAGTTCATCAGTGTATTGTCCTTGAGGGAGACTGGTTGCGGCACGGCCCGCTCGCGGAAGCGCCGGATGAACTGCTCCTTCGTCCACGGGCCCAGCCCCGTTGCGTGGGGCGTCAGGTTCATCGTGTACATGATGCGTTCCCGGGTGAGATAGAAGGGCATACCGCCAGCGAATTCCCGGCCGGGAAAGCCGTCCATTGAATTCATTGGCCGTGGCGTGTGGCAGAACTCGCAGCGGGCGATCGTGGCGAGATAACGGCCGTAGGCAATCCGGTCCGACGGCTCCGGTGCGACCACCGGTCCTTTGACCGGTTCAGGCCAGAGCTGGATCAGCATATTCAGTGGAAAGTCCACTTGCCGCTGGGGGGTCTGAGCCGAGTGCACTGGCCGCATCGAGCGCAGGTAGGCGACGACGGCCTCCATGTCCGCATCGGCCACGTGGGCGTAGACAAAGTACGGCATGATGGGAAAGAGACCCTTTCCCTGGTGATCCACGCCTTCGCGAACCGCGCGGATGATTTCCCCGTCGGTCCAGCGGCCAATGCCGGTGTCCTTGTCGGGGGTGATGTTGCGGATGCAGAGCACCCCGGGGAAGTTCGCCTGGCCGACGTTGACGCCGGCCGCCTCGGTCTCGCGGGTCAGGCAGGCGCGGCCGGCACCGACGGGTTCCCGCGGCGGCCCGCCATAGAGCCCCCAGTCCCGCTCCGAATGACAGTCCACGCACTGCAGGACATTAATCGCCAGGTAGCGGCCGCGCGCGATGCGCTCGGGCGTGAGGTCCACCTGGAGGTTCGATGCCGGCTGCTGCCGGGGCAGGAACAGGTTGTAGTAGACGGCGCCGAGGCTCGCGGCGACCAGGAGTACCAGACCGAAGATCAGCAACAGGCGTTTCACAAGCTCGTCAACCGTTTTTTTCCGGTGCGCGGCAATCGGTTGCTCCTCCGGGAGGGTAGCAACTTGCCCAAACAGGGGCCACCGCATACCCTGTTGCCGGGTCCGCGCTGGTCCCCCCGCGGCGGCTAGCCGTGAACCCCGTCAGGTCCGGAAGGAAGCAGCGGTAGCGGTGATGCCGGGCGCCGGGGTGCGGCTGGCGCGGGCTCACTTTTTTCCCGCAACACGAGCTTATGACCTACCTCGCGCTCGCCCGAAAATGGCGTCCCAGGACCTTCGCCGATGTGGCTGGGCAGAGTCACGTCGTCCGTGCCCTGGAGAACGCCCTCAACTCCGGCAAGCTCCACCACGCCTTCCTGTTCACCGGCACCCGGGGCGTTGGCAAGACCACCATTGCCCGCATCTTCGTCAAGGCGCTGAACTGCGAAAAGGCGGTGAGCGCGGAGCCCTGTGGCGAGTGCTCGAGCTGCCTCGCCATCGATCAGGGTCGTTTCGTGGACTTTCTGGAAGTTGACGCGGCGTCGCGGACTGGCGTGGACGACGCCCGGGAACTCCTCGATGGCGCCCAGTACACACCGGCCGCCGGCCGTTTCAAGGTGTACCTCATCGACGAGGTCCACATGCTGTCCAAGGCCGCGTTCAACGCGCTGCTGAAGACCCTGGAGGAACCGCCCCCGCACGTGAAGTTCCTCCTGGCGACGACGGATCCGCAGAAGATTCCGGTCACGGTCCTGTCTCGCTGCCTGCAATTCAACCTGAAGCGGCTCGCGCAGGGGACGATCGTCGAGCGGCTGACGCTGGTCTGCGGGAAGGAAGGTATCCACGCAGAACCCGGCGCCACCCTGCGACTGGCCCGCGCGGCGGCGGGAAGTATGCGCGACGCCCTGAGCCTGCTGGATCAGGCCCTGGCTTTCGGCGACGG
>CAYMKJ010000267.1:0-1631 GCA_964391025.1 uncultured Chromatiaceae bacterium | reverse complement strand
TCAAGCCCCGGAAAAAGCCCCGGAATAAGCAATGAGACCACGCTGAATGCCCCCCGGTTGCCTGCGTCTCACCGCGGACCCAGCGCGAAATCCACCAGCAGCCCGTCGAACTCCCCGGGATGTTCGACGAACGACAGATGGCCGGAATCGCCGAAGATGTGCATCCGGGCGCGCGGCCTGGACGTGCTGACCAGCCGGAACATCTCCAGCCCTGAGGGCAGCGAACCCTCCGGATCGTTCTGTCCCCAGACCACCAGCACCGGCACCCTGAGCTTGCCCGCCGCCAGATCGACGAGGATCTCCTCTTTGAGCTTGCGGAAGGCCGGGTGCGCGGGGCTCATGCCGCTCTTCGCGAACCAGGTTTGGGAGGCCGCGACCTTGGGCTGCCTGGCCATTGCCAGGATGCGCCCGAGTCTCTGGTCCGTGAGGTTGTTGTGGGTGAAGGAGAAGAACTCCATCCCGCGCCGCACACTCTCCAGTGTCTCGCCCGTGGCCGGATGCAGATCCTGGGACAGGTAGAGGTAGAACCGGAGGGCGGAACCGCCATCCCGTGGTGGTGACACCATGGTGCCGTCGACGAGCGTCAGGGATGCGACGCGCTCCGGGTGATCCAGGGCGATGCGTGTCACCGGCCAGCTTCCCTGGGAATGGCCAACGAGGTGCGCACGCCGGATGCCAACCGCATCCATGAAAGCCAGCAGGTGCCGGACGACCCGGGGGTAGTAGTCCTTGTAGTCGTCCAGCGGCGCCGGATTTTCCGTGTAGCCCTGGCCGATGCGGTCGAGTGCGTGGACGTGGAAATGTTTCGCGAGCTCTGCGAAGTTCTGCTGCCAGTCCCACGCGGTGCCATCCATGGAGGAGGGTTGCCCGCCGTGGACGAGAAGTAGCGCTTCGCCCTTGCCCTGGTCGAAGTAGCGCGTCCGGACGCCATCTGCCTGGATGTACTTCGCGTCGGCTTCGGTCATGTCCCGGAGCCAGGGCGGCGGAGGGGGCTCGGCGTAGGCAACCGCGCCTGTGCTCGAACCGTCCGCCCACCGCACTGCCGGAACGAGGATCTTCGCGGGACTCTGGCGGGAGTCGAGGGCCTGGACCGGGAGGCGGCGGTGGCGGCTGGAGCAGCGGGTCGCCCCATCGTCCGGGTCCGGCGCGAGGTTCAGGCCTGCCGTCTGCGGGAATTCGAGACGGGCCTGACAGCCCGGGGTGAAGTCGGCTCCCTTTGGCGCCTCGAGTTCCAGCAGCATGGCATGGCCAGAACGACTACCGTCAACGGTCAGCGTGGCTGCGGGCAGCAGGCGACGCTCGGGGATGGTCACCGGCACAGCGTCGCAGGCGGCCGTGCCCTGATCCGCATCGCTGACGGTCAGCGCGCCGCTGACAGCAGCGCCATCGGCCTTGAGCACCAGCTGCAGGCCCGGCCGCTGGTCCCCGATCCCGCAGTGGCGCAGCCGTTGCTCGTAGACTGCACGGATGCCCGGCGGCAGCGCGAGCCTGTAGCGGGCCGGGATGCTGGTGGCGCAGAGCACGAGCCGCAGCGTCTCGCCCCGGTCCATGCTGAGGGCGTCCGGGGTGCAGGTGGCGGCGCTGGCGCCCCCACCGAGTAGCAGAAGGAGCGCACCGGCAGTTCGCACGTG
>CAYMKJ010000266.1:0-6729 GCA_964391025.1 uncultured Chromatiaceae bacterium | reverse complement strand
CCGATCATCACCTTCGTCAACAAGATGGACCGGGAAGTACGCTCGCCCCTGTCGTTACTGCAGGAGATCGAGGCGGCGCTGAAGATCGAGTGCGCGCCCATCAGCTGGCCCATCGGCATGGGCAAGTCTTTCCGCGGCGTGTATCACCTGCTGCAGGATCGCCTGCTCCGTTTCACGCCGGGCGAGGAGAAGCGCACCAGCGTCGAGGAGATTCACGGCCTTGACAATCCGCAGCTCGATGCCCTTTTCCCGGGCGAGGTCGGGAGTTTGCGGGCCGACGTCGGGCTGATCCGCGAGGCGAGCACACCATTTTCGGAGGCCCAGTTCCTCGCCGGGCGGCAGTCACCGGTGTTCTTCGGCTCCGGCATCAACAATTTCGGTGTGCAGGAAATTCTGCAGGCACTGGTCGACTGGGCTCCTCCGCCACAGCCGCGCGACGGCGGTGCCCGGCTCGTCGAACCGACGGAGCCCACCTTCAGCGGCTTCGTCTTCAAGATCCAGGCGAACATGGATCCGAAGCATCGCGACCGGATTGCGTTCTTCCGCATCTGCTCGGGCCGCTATGTGCCGGCCATGAAAGTTCGGCATCTGCGCAGCGGCCGGGAGATGAAGCTGGCCAACGCACTCACTTTCATGGCCAACGAGCGGGTCACCAGCGCCGGTGCGGTGGCCGGCGACATCATCGGTATCTTCAATCACGGCCAGCTGCAGATCGGGGATACCTTGTCCGAGGGCGAGCCGCTGGTGTTCAAGGGCATCCCGTACTTTGCCCCCGAATTGTTCCGGTCCGCGCGCCCCAGGGATCCTATGAAAAGCAAACAGTTACAGAAGGGTCTGCAGGAGCTGGGCGAAGAGGGTGCGATCCAGGTACTCACGGCCCGACAGGGCGCGCAGACGCTGCTCGGCGCTGTCGGCCGACTGCAGTTCGAGATCGTCGCGCACCGCTTGTCCTCCGAGTACAACGTGGATGCGCTCTACGACAACGTCGATATCTACACGGCCCGCTGGCTCACCTACCCGGACGACGTCACCCGCAAGAAGTTCGAGAAGGACGAGGCGCTGTCGCTCGCGAAAGACGTGGACGACAACCCGGTCTTTCTCTCGAGCAACAAGTACAACCTGAAGCTCACCCTCGAACGCTGGCCCACCATCGGCTTTCACGCGACGCGGGAGCATGGCCAGCGCCTGTCGTAGGCGCTCCCGGGTGAGGGCTTCTACTGGACAGACCCGACCGGGCGGCCTAGTGTCTGGCCATGGCGCAAGAAGATGCCGTCTGCAACGAGTCCCGGGCATCACCATGAACGACCGGGTCCGGATCGACATTGACGGACCGGTGGCACTGGTCTGCCTGACGCGCGCCGAGCAGCACAACGGTATGGACTTCCGCATGCTCGACGCGGTGCGTCGGGCGGCGCGTCGCCTGCGGAAGGACCGGCAGGTCCGGGCCGTCATCCTTCACGGTGAAGGTCCATCCTTCTGCGCCGGCCTCGATGTGAAGTCCCTGCTCGCTAATCCCCTGGCGGCAGCAGCAGGCCTCGCGGCACTCCTGGCGCCGACCCGCAATCGTTTCCAGGACTGGAGCATGGCGTGGCGGGACGTGCCGGTTCCCGTGATCGCCGCGATTCACGGCAACTGCTTCGGTGCGGGTCTGCAGCTCGCGCTGGGGGCTGACCTGCGCCTCGCGACGCCGGACGCGCGACTCTCCGTGATGGAGGTCAAGTGGGGCCTCGTCCCCGACATGGGCGGCGCGGCGCTTCTGCGCGAGCTGGTGTCCATCGACGTGGCAAAGGAACTGGCCATGACCGGCCGGATCCTGACCGGCACCGAAGCGCACGCGCTCCGACTGGTGACCCACGTGACCGAAACTCCGCTGGAGCAGGCGCGGGCGCTCGCCGCGGAAATCATCACGCGTTCACCGGACGCCGTGGCCGCTGCGAAGTTCCTGCTGCAGGAAAGCTGGCACGCCGCCGAGCGAGATGCACTGGCCGCCGAACGGAAGTGGCAGCGCCGGGTGCTGGCAGGCCGCAACCAGCGCATCGCCGTCCGGCGGAACGCGTCGCGTAGTCCCGACCAGCCTGAGCCCCCGTTCGGGCCTCCGCGCCTCTGAGGCTGACGATGTCCTACCCCCACCTGCTGGCACCACTGGATCTCGGCTTCACTACTCTGCGCAACCGTGTGCTCATGGGCTCCATGCACACGGGTCTCGAGGATCGCACCAGCAACTTCCCGCGGCTGGCCGCGTATTTTGCTGAGCGGGCCCGCGGTGGCGTCGGCCTGCTGGTGACAGGCGGTTTCGCGCCCAACATCGAGGGCTGGCTGCTGCCGTTTGCATCACGTCTGGCGTCCCATGCGGCGGCGCGGTCACACCAGACGATTACCGCTGCCGTCCACACCGCCGGCGGCAAGATTGCGCTGCAGATCCTCCATGCCGGCCGCTACGGCTATCACCCTCTGGCCGTCGGCGCCTCTCACATTCAGTCGCCCATCACGCCCTACAAGCCCCGCGCCCTGTCAACGGCGGGCGTCGAGCGGCAGATTCGCGCCTTCGTCCGCTGTGCCGCGCTGGCCCGGGAGGCCGGCTACGACGGGGTGGAGCTGATGGGCTCCGAGGGCTACCTGATCAACCAGTTCCTGGTGACCCGCACCAACCAGCGCACTGACCAGTGGGGTGGCAGCTTCGCGAATCGCATGCAGCTGCCTGTCGAGATTGTCAGCCGGGTCCGGGAGGCAGTCGGCCGGGACTTCATCATCATCTACCGCCTGTCCATGCTCGACCTGATTCCCGACGGCCAGAGCTGGGAAGAGGTGGTGACGCTTGCGAAAGCGATTGAGCGCGCCGGCGCCACCATCATCAACACCGGCATTGGCTGGCACGAGGCGCGGGTGCCAACGATTGCCACGTCGGTACCGCGCGCCGCCTTCGCCTGGGTGACACGGAAGCTGAAGGGGGAGGTGGGGATTCCGCTGTGCACGACCAACCGCATCAACACGCCCGACGTGGCCGAGCGGATCCTGGCAGACGGCGACGCGGATCTCGTGTCCATGGCCCGACCGCTGCTGGCCGATCCGGAATTCGTGAACAAGGCCGCCGCGGGGCGCGCCGCGGAGATCAACACCTGCATCGCCTGCAACCAGGCGTGCCTGGACCATACGTTTCGCAACGAACTGGCGTCCTGCCTCGTGAATCCCCGCGCCTGTCACGAGACGGAACTGAACTATCGGCCGGCGGTGGCGAAGAAGACGGTGGCAGTGGTTGGCGCCGGTCCCGCCGGTCTGGCTGCCGCCACCGTGCTTGCGGAGCGGGGTCACTCGGTGCAGCTCTTCGAGTCAGCCGCAGAAATTGGTGGCCAGTTCAACATGGCGAAGCGCATTCCGGGCAAGGAGGAGTTCCACGAGACGCTGCGCTATTTCCGCCATCGGCTGGAGAGTCTCGGGGTTCAAGTGCAGCTCAACACGCGAGTGACAGCGGACCAACTCCTGCAGGGCCGGTTCGACGAGATCGTGCTGGCCACGGGCGTCATCCCGCGCAGCCCGCGCATTCCCGGTCAGAAGCATCCGACGGTACTGAACTACGTGGACGTCCTCCTGCACAACAAACCTGTCGGCAAGCGCGTCGCCATCATTGGTGCTGGCGGTATCGGTTTCGACGTGGCCGAATTTCTGGTGGACGAGGGCCATTCGCCGACTCTTGATCTGCAGACCTGGTTGCGCGAGTGGGGCGTGCAGGATCCGGCCACTGCCCGGGGTGGGGTAGCCGGCGTGACGCCGGTGGTGGCCCCTCCAGTGCGCCAGGTTTATCTACTGCAGCGGAAAGTCGGCAAACCGGGCGCCGGGCTCGGCAAGACCACCGGCTGGATTCACCGGGCAGCCCTGAGGATGAAGCGGGTGCAGATGCTCGCTGGAGTGAACTACGACGGCATCGACGACAGGGGACTGCACATCTCCGTCGACGGCGTGCCACGAGTGCTCAAGGTGGACCACATCGTGCTGTGTGCCGGCCAGGAGCCGCTGCGCGAGCTGCTGGAGCCGCTCAAGGCCTCTGGCGTCACGCTCCATGTCATCGGCGGCGCCGACGTGGCCACCGAGCTGGATGCGAAGCGGGCCATCAGCCAGGCGACGAGGCTGGCGGCGGAAATCTGAGGGGTTGGTGCCGGAAGGGGGACCAGGCCGCTCCTGCGGGAAGCAGGGAGTTTCACAAAAGCCAGTCGATTTTTCTTTGGAATTATGTAATATTGGCATCACTTCAGCAGCTTGCTCGGCGTAAGGTTCATGCCGTAACCGTTTAAGGGTGCTCGTCTGCAACCCGCCCTGCGAAGGCGGCCAGCGAGAACATACAAAGGACAGCCCAGCGGAACTTTGAGTGGGGTCAAACATGTTAACGAATATTCGGTTTACCGTTGCCACGCTGTTGCTCGCGTATGGCTCTTTCGCCTCCGCTGTCCAGCTGGGTAGTTTGCCACCTTCCGGCACCGTTTATTTTCAATTCGGCGAATCGCCAGTCTTTGGCGACGCAAGGAGCAAGTTTGCCGGTCCGATAAGCGTGGATAAGACCGGATCTACGCTGACTGCGACTGGCAGAGGCAGATTCAATCTGCAGACGTCCGAGCTATACAGTGGAACTAGCGGTCAGTTCAACCTGAATGCTAATTTTGACTCTGCCGGTACCTTCACTAATGGTTCGATGACCATCTCCGGCACCGTGGGTGGCCTGGGAACTCCCCAAAACGGGTTGCTCTTTTCCGCAAACCTGACGGGTTTTGCCAACGGAAACAACAATGTGGTGGGGTTCGCCACAGATATCACCTTCTGCGCGTTGGAAATTAGAGCCTATTGCACGCCCCAGGAGAGTGTTTACCTGGCCCTCAGAGACAACTTTCAAACCACAAACAAGAGCTACAAAACCAGGGCAGCCTCGCTGACCACGATCCCCGCTCCGGCCAGCCTCTTGCTGCTGGGAACCGCTCTCGGTGGGCTGGTGGCTCGCCGCTTTGGTCTCCGGAGGAAGAGCGCGGCCGCCTGACGGACCCCCCCCTGCTGCGGCCCCCCCTTGGGCCCCCAGCGGCCAGTCTCAATGGCCCGGCACTGGGGGAGTGATCTGATCCGCAACGGTCAGTGCCGAAAACCGCAGGCCATCGACGGCTGATATCAGCCAACAAATCCATGCTCCAGATCGCCCCGGGGTCCCATCCCGACCCCCAGGGGAGGGGCAAATTTGATCTCGTCGATTTGGCCCTAACCCCCCAGCCGCTGCTGCCACAAAAACAAAGGCGGGCCGACCCTCCGACCAGTGCCACGTCAGCGTCGCCTGCGGCAAGTACACCCGCCCTCAAGGCCGGGCGGGTGTAGCATGTAGAAACAAAGCGGGGAAAATGCCATTCCCGCTTCGCTCCGGGTCCCAGAACTCCCCACTTTTCCAGAGGGTATTTAACATGAACAAAGTACTCTCTTCAGTTGCCTTGGTCGTCGCAGCAGGTACCTCCAGCCTGTTCGCGGCATCGGTCGCCCAGGGTGCGATCATCTCGGCCACGTTCAACGTGACCGACGCACGGCTGCCGAGCCTTTATAGCGGCACGCTGGATTTGGCCTGTACGCCGAACGGCGGAACGGCGGGTACTCCGGGGGCTGGCTTTTTCTTTTGCACCACTGCCTCCATTGCGCCGGTGGCCATCGCCATCACCCCGTCGGCTGGCGGAGCCGGCACGATCTCACTCAAGTATGACGATGCCACCGGCCAGGTCACCGAGATCAGCAGCCTGAACTTTTACGTGAGTAACATGGCCATCAAGATCACCGCGGCCGTCTCGGGCGACGTGACGGTCGTGTCGGGAAACAGCATCCCGGTCGCCAATGACTTCCCGTTCCTGAAATCGGGCACGGCAGGGACGAACGGTACGGCCGACGTGGATCAGAATCCGGGCTCGATCTCAAGCTTCCAGCACGACGCTCCCGGCGTTGAAATCGATGCGACCCAATTCGCCACGTTTACGGACATCGTGGACACCTGCGTCGGCACGGCCTGCGCGCTGATTCCGGTGCTGGCCATCAACGGGCTGCGCTACGAGATCGTCGGTACCGTCAGTGGCACCGGTGCCAGCCGGACGTACAACGGCGCACTGCGGGCCGAAACCAGCAACAACTCCAACTACATCGTGAACTTCCAGTCGACTGACGCCATTATCGGCACGTCCGGTCCTGACACTCTCTTGGGCACGGCGGGGAACGACACCATTGATGGCCTGGGCGGCGCCGATGTGATGACCGGCCTCGGCGGCAACGACACCTACCATGTGGACGTCGGTAACGATGTGGTGGTGGAGGGGCTTAACGGCGGCACCGACACGGTGCGCTCCACGGTCACCTACACCTTGCCGGTCAACGTGGAGAATCTCATTCTCGACGGCACCGCGCCCATCAACGGCACGGGCAATGCGTCGAACAACAGCCTCACCGGTAATGCGGCGGCCAACGTGCTGGATGGCAAAGCCGGGGCCGACACGCTGACCGGCAAGGCGGGCAACGACTCTTACTACGTGGACCTGGCCACCGACCAGGTGGTGGAGGCGCTGAACGAGGGCACCGACCTGGTGCGCTCCACGGCCCCCACCTACACCTTGCCGGTCAATGTAGAGAATCTCATTCTCACCGGCACGGCGGCCCTCAACGGCACCGGGAACACCCTGGCTAACGTTTTGTACCCGAACCCCGGCAACAACGTGCTGGACGGCAGCA
>CAYMKJ010000265.1:0-2943 GCA_964391025.1 uncultured Chromatiaceae bacterium | reverse complement strand
CTTTGGGGGGTGCCGGGGGGATTCCCCCCGGCTCGCGGCTTCCCTAAGGCCCTATGGCCCGCTACGAGCACCTGCCGATCTACAAGCAGGCGCTGGACGCGGCGGTGCACTTCGAGCAGGTGGTGGCGGGGTTCTCCCGTTACCACAAGTACACGCTGGGTTCGGAGATCCGCAACCCGCGGGCCAACAGCAGCCGGGAGCGGGCGCCGGTGTTGCTGCATTATCCCAGCGCGAGAAACGAGACTTGCACCTGCTGCGCGAACGCGTGTATTTCACCGGCCCGGAATCGTAGCAGCCGCCCAACGTCTGCGGTGCTGCAATTACCGAGTCGGATCCAGACCACTTTTGGCGGAGGGCCAAGAAGAACGCTCAGACGGTGGAAATCATCGTCCTTGGTGACGAGGATGAAATCCTCCGTGCCGGCACGATCCCAGATTGCCCGATCGCTGGCACCACCAAGCCCGAGCGCAACAACGTGTGTGGAGTCCGGGTAAACGTCGCTGAGATCGTTGGCGAGTCGCTCGGCCAGGTTCTCGTCGAATAGCAGCCTCACAACTCCGGCGCTCGTCGTTTGCTGCTGCCTCAGGAGGGCAAGCTGTTCGCCAGCCTGCGTTCCCGCTCCGCCGCGAAGGCGAGACAGGCGCGAATGTCTTCGCGCGTGAGCTGGGGAAAGTCCGCCAGGATGGCGTTCTCGCTCATTCCGCCGGCAAGATAGGAAAGCACATCGGATACGCTAATCCGCGTGCCGCGGATGATTGGTTTACCGAAACGGACGCCCGGTTCAAGGACGACGCGGTCACTGTAGCTCATGCCCCGGACACTACGCCGGGCCTTCCAGACGGTCAAGGTGCGCATCCGGACAGCGTGCAGATGCGGATGCGCAGGCCAGAGCTGCCCACTTTCCCAACAAGCCAAACCCGGCACCTGCCAAACATAACGCTGCCGCATCCGGTTTGGGCTTACGCCGCAGCGGGGGGGCTGCCGACTGTGGCTTAAACGTGGACCTTGCCACCGGCGAGATGGCCCGGCCTTACTGCCTGACCAACGACGATCCCTTCTCAAATCTCCAGCCCCTCATCTACTGGTCCGGCACCGAGTACGCGCCCAATACCAGTAACGCGTGGAGCTTCCTCTTCAACGTCGGCAGCCAGAACTACGGCACTAAGACGAATGCGTTGTACGCGTGGGCTGTGCGCCCCGGCTCGCGGCTAACCTAAGGCGCCATGGCCTGCTACGAGCACCTGCCCATCCACAAGCAGGCGCTGAACCAGTTCCTTCCGAGCCAGAGAGATCACGTGGCAGCTTCAAGCTGCAATGACTTCATCGCGGACGAAATGCAGGCGGATAAGTTTCGGCACGGAACCGGGCTCGAAATGACACCGGACCGCATCCCTAACCCGCGTATGGAGGTCCTGCATGTCGGTGCCCTGAGTAGAGATGGACTCCCCGACGGCACGGGCGCTCAACCCGCCCTCGGGTGCCTCCTCCACCACAAAAATGATCTCGTTCACTGTCCTGCTCCTTGGGCATTAGAGTCCCCGGGGTCTTTTGCTATTGTAAGCGGGTCCTGGAGAGCCCCGTCTTGCACTGCCCCTTCTGCAACCACCCGGAAACCAAGGTCATCGACTCCCGTCTGGCCGGCGAGGGCACCCAGATCCGGCGGCGACGCGAGTGTCTGGGTTGTGCCGAGCGTTTCACCACGTTCGAGAGTGCCGAGCTCGTGATGCCCCGGGTGGTGAAGCGGGACGACAGCCGGGAGCCCTTCGACGACCACAAGCTGCGCAGCGGGATGATTCGCGCGCTGGAGAAGCGGCCGGTGAGCAGTGAGGCCGTGGAGGAGGCGTTGGCCCGCGTGACGCACAGGCTGCAGACCATGGGCGAGCGGGAAGTGCTCTCGCGACGGATCGGTGAACTGGTCATGGAAGAACTTCGCGCCCTCGATGAAGTCGCTTACGTGCGCTATGCCTCGGTCTACCGGAGTTTCCAGGACGTGGAATCCTTCCAGGACGAAATCCGCAAGCTCCGGGAACTGGGTGACCAGGACCGCCGCCGTGATCAGCTGCCGCTGCTGCCGGACGAGTCGTCATGAATGGACCAGCAGCCTTCACGGTGGATGATCGCCGGCACATGGTCCGGGCGCTGGAGCTGGCGGCCCGGGGCCTCAATACGACGCACCCGAACCCCAGGGTTGGCTGCGTAATCGCTTCAGGACCGACGGTGATCGCGGAGGGCTGGCATGTGCGGGCCGGCGGACCCCACGCGGAAGCGGATGCCCTGGCGAAGGCCGGGGAGGCGAGCCGTGGTGCAACCGCCTACGTCACCCTGGAGCCCTGCTGTCACACTGGCCGGACCCCGCCCTGCACGGCGGCGCTGATTGCCGCCGGGATCCGCCGGGTCGTCTACGGCGCCGCGGATCCCAATCCGCGCGTCAATGGCGGCGGGGAGCAGGCACTCAGGGCGGCGGGCGTCGAGGTCAGCGGTGGCCTGCTGGCTGCCGAGTCGGAACGACTCAACTTAGGCTTCATGCTCCGTATGCGCCGGGGCTGGCCGCTCGTGCGCACCAAGATCGCAGCCTCTCTCGATGGGCGCACGGCGCTCGCCGATGGGCGCAGCCAGTGGCTGACCGGTGAGGCTGCCCGGGAGGACGTCCAGCGCTGGCGGGCCCGGAGCGCGGCGATCCTGACGGGCGTTGGTACTGTTCTGGCCGACGATCCGGCCCTGAATGTGCGCGAGGCGGGGCAGGCGCTGCCAGCCCAGCCGCTGCGCGTGATCCTGGATTCCCGCTTCCGCACCCGGCCAGCTGCCCGGGTGCTGGCGAAGCCCGGCGACGTTCTGCTGGTGGGAGCAGGCGCTGACGTCAAGAGGGCGGCCCTCATGTCCCAGGGCGTCCTGGTCGAAACGGTGCCACTCGAAGCGGGACGCGTCGACCTGGCGGCCATGCTG
>CAYMKJ010000264.1:0-1666 GCA_964391025.1 uncultured Chromatiaceae bacterium | reverse complement strand
CGGGAGTCGGACCGCCGGGAAATCGACAGGCTATTGAAAGACTATGTCCTCGCCGGCAGCCAGGCCAACAGGCCGATGCGGGGCGTCGTCAAGTATGGCCATCGGTCGCTTTTCCCGGGCTGCGGGTAAGGCGGCGCGCCTCGACAACGCCAATCCCCCAGCGCCAGCGCTGTCCCGGCAACAACTCCGCCGTCGACACGCCCTCCGGGTCGATGATCTCCTCGCCGCCGTATTGCGCCTTGATCTCCTGCCACGCGAGGCCAACGCCCGCACCGGGCCACTCGTCCGGGAACGCACAGATGTCGTGCAGGGCAATCAGTCCGTCTGCGCCGACCAGGTCCTGATACATGACGAAGTCGGCCATGCACCCCTCATAGGAATGATCCCCATCGATGAACAGCAGGTCGATCCTGCGGCCGGCCAGGATCTCAACGAGCTGGTTCCGGCTTGACGGCAGATGCGAGTCCTCCGGAATGAAGTGAAAACTCTGGGTCACGGGACCGAAGGTCGCGAACACTTCCCGCTCTGTTGCCGTCTGGCCGCCACAGTTCGGGGCGCCGGGCAGGTCGATGCTCACCAGCGTGGCGTCCCGGGCCGCGAGCTGGCTGAAGCAATAGAGCATGCCGCCCCTGGCGGTGCCGATCTCCACCACGACCCGCGGCCGCAGGTCCCGGACCCGGGCAAGAAAGAGACCCAGTTCGTAGGCATTCTGTATGGCCAGGAAGTAGTCCTGCGTGCGTTTGACCAGTTCGTCCAGGTCAACGGGCAGGTCCTCATCGCACCAGCCCAGCTGCCTGACTTTTTCCATGACGGGCTCGTGCCGTGGACCCGTCGTCCGGCCCGCCATCAGGTCCCGAATGATTTCGGCGCTCTGCTCGTCGATCTGCAGGCGGGGCTGCCGCCAGGAATGGTAGAGCAGCCAGGGCGTGCCATAGCTGCTGGTCTCTGCTTGCGGAAGTCCCGAGCGGATGGTGGCCGCAAAGGCCTCATTGCCGATCTCAAGAAACAGGTCTGTGTTGGCCCGGTACTGGCGGAGCTTGTCGGTGGCCACCAGGCGCAGATTTCCAAACATGAAAGTGGTTGAAGTTCCTGAAGTATAAGAGTTTTAGTGAGGGCCACCGCTGGTCCACGTGAGCCACATCTGCCGGTAGGTGGCCTCGATGTGGCGGGCGAAGCGAGGGGCGTCCATCAGGGGTGACGCCTGGAGGCGGTGCCGCAGAGTGTCCCGCAGGGCCGCCAGGCGCGGCAAGTCCCTGGCCAGCCCGACCGCCAGTTCCATATATTGATCCGGCGAGCGGGCCACGAGCTCGGGCAGGCCCAGGTTCATTGCCTGGCACAAGCCGGCACGGCCCACCACGGTCTGGCCCACCAGGGTGACCACCGGCACGCCCATCCAGAAGGAATCCAGGCTGGTGGTGTGGCCGTTGTAGGGGAAGGTATCGAGGCCGATATCGATGCGGTGATAGGCCTCCAGATAGGGGCGGCGGGGTGCGTTAGTGAACCACTCGATCCGGTCCGCGCTGATCCCGTTCTCCTGAAAGACCGCAAGCACACGCTCGCGATGCTGACCCTCGTTACTCAGGAGCAGCAGTCTCGAATTCGGCACTGAGAGCAGCACCCGGGACCAGAGATCAAGCACGCCCTCATTCACCTTGCAGAAGTTATT
>CAYMKJ010000263.1:0-5804 GCA_964391025.1 uncultured Chromatiaceae bacterium | reverse complement strand
CCGGTCGCGATGATGTCGCCCGAATTCAGACAGCAGAAGCTGGAGCAGTATTCGATGATGCAACCCACGTCGAAGCACAGGTCGCTGACGGGCGCTGCCTGCAACACTTCGCCGTTCACGCGGGTTCGGAGCTCAAGGTGGGCGGGATCGGGGATCTCGTCCGTGGTCACCAGCCAGGGCCCGCAACCGCCGGTGGCGGGAAAGTTCTTCCCGGGAATGAACTGGGTGGTGTGTCGCTGCCAGTCCCGCACCGAGCCGTCGAGGAAGCAGGTGTAGCCTGCGACGTAGTCGAGGGCCTCGGCGGCACGCACGTACCGCGCCGGTTTGCCGATGACAACGGCCAGCTCACCCTCGTAGTCATACTGGGTGGAAAGACGCGGGCGGACAACCGGCTTGCCGTGGCCCACGAGCGTGTCGGGGAAGCGCGTGAATAGCGTGGGGTAGTCAGGCTTTTCCCGACCCATCTCGTGGATATGCTCCAGGTAGTTGATCCCCACGCAAATGATCCGCGTCGGGTTCGGGATTACGGGGGCGAACCGCAGGGCGGCCAGGTTGCGTGGCGGCACGGCCGTCAGGAGAGCAGGGATCTCGGGGAGCGCGCCAGCCGCGAGCACGTCTCGCAATCCGGGAAACCGCTTACGGAGCACTGGCGGCGCCAACTGCACGCCCGCGTCCTGCACCAGCCCCCACGTCTCCGTCGCCCCGTCGTGAAAACTTGCCAGCTTCATGCCCGCATTCTCCTTGCCGTATCATGGCATGCCGCCATGCTGAAGCTCACCGACCCCAGTCTCCTGCGCACCCAGGCCTATGTGGCTGGGGAATGGGTCGCTGCGTCCGGCGACGGCGCTTTGCCCGTGGTTAATCCGGCCACGGGCGAGCAACTCGGCACCGTGCCGAACTGCGGTGCCGGGGAAACGCGCACCGCCATCGAAGCGGCGGCAGACGCGCTGCCGGGCTGGCGCGCCCGCCCAGCCAAAGAGCGCGCAGCATTGCTGCGGAAACTCCACGATCTTCTGCTCGCGAACCAGGAAGACCTGGCGCGGATCATGACGGCCGAGCAGGGCAAGCCGCTGACGGAGTCCCGTGGCGAGATCGCCTACTCCGCCAGCTTTCTCGAGTGGTTCAGCGAAGAAGCGAAGCGGGTCTACGGCGACGTGATCCCAGGCCACGCGAAGGACCGGCGCATCGTCGTCATCAAGCAACCGGTCGGTGTGGTGGCAGCGATCACCCCATGGAACTTTCCGTCGGCGATGATCGCGCGCAAGCTGGCGCCCGCGCTCGCCGCGGGCTGCACGATCGTGATCAAGCCGGCATCGCAGACGCCCTTCTCGGCACTCGCCCTCGCCGAACTGGCCCATCGCGCCGGCTTTCCGGCCGGCGTCGTCAATGTGGTCACCGGCAACGCGCGCACGATCGGCGGGGAGATGACCGGCAATCCGCTGGTCCGCAAAGTGACGTTCACCGGCTCCACCGCTACCGGCAAGCTGCTGCTTGCCCAGTGCGCCCAGACGGTGAAAAAGGTCTCGATGGAGCTGGGCGGCAACGCGCCCTTCATCGTCTTCGACGATGCAGACCTGGATGCGGCGGTGGCGGGCGCCATGGTCAGCAAGTACCGCAACTCGGGCCAGACCTGCGTGTGCGCGAACCGGTTGCTCGTGCAGGACGGGGTGTATGACGAGTTCGCCCGCAAGCTCGCCTCGGCGGTAGCGAAGCTCCGCGTGGGCGACGGCCTTAAGGGCGAGCAGGACCAGGGGCCGCTCATTGACGCAGCCGCCGTTGCCAAGGTGGAGGAGCACATTGCCGATGCCCTGGCCCGCGGTGCCAGGGTGCTCACGGGCGGCAAGCGGCATGCGCTTGGCGGCACGTTTTTCGAACCCACCGTCCTGGCCGGCGTGACACCGGCCATGCGTGTGGCCCGGGAAGAAACCTTCGGCCCGCTCGCGCCGCTATTCCGCTTCAGCACGGAGTCCGAGGCCGTTTGCCTCGCCAACGACACCGAGTTCGGCCTGGCAGCCTACGTCTACACACGCGATCTCGGCCGCAGCTGGCGTGTGCCGGAAGCGCTGGAGTACGGGATCGTCGGCCTCAACACCGGGCTGATCTCTACGGAAGTCGCCCCGTTCGGCGGCATCAAGGAATCCGGCAACGGTCGCGAAGGCTCGAAGTACGGCATCGCGGACTATCTCGAAATCAAATATCTCTGCATTGCAGGCGTGGAAACGCCATGAAACCAGCACCGGGCAAGGGCGCCCGCCTCACGGAAGGCCCCGTCAGCAAGGCCATCTTCTCCCTTATGCTGCCGATGATGCTCGGCATGCTTGCCATTGTCGTGAACAACGTGGCGGGCGCCTTCTTCATCGCCCGCGTCAGCACCGAGCAGCTTGCCGCGATCAGCTTCACATTTCCCGTGAGCTTCCTCGTGGGCGCCATCGCCATGGCGCTTGGCATCGGTACCTCGTCGGTGGTGTCCCGGCTTTTCGGCTCGGGCAACCGGGAAGAAGTGAAGCGCATCACGGGCCACGCGATGCTACTGGCCGTCATCTGCGGCGGCGTTGTGCTGATCATCGGCCTTAGTACCATCGACCCGCTGTTTAGACTGCTTGGCGCCAACGAAAATATTTTGCCGTTCATCCACCGCTACATGAGCATCTATTACTGGGGTGGCATCTTCCTGGTCACGCCCATGATTGCGAACTCGGTATTGCGGGCCTCCGGCGACGCGAAGCGTCCGGCCATGATCATGACGACGGCTGCGGTGTTGAACGTCATCATCGATCCGATACTGATCTTCGGTCTGTTTGGCTTCCCCCGGATGGAGATCGAAGGCGCGGCGCTCGGCGGCGTGCTGTCGAACGCCCTGACCATGTGTGCCTCCGCCTTCTTCGTGATGTACCGGGAGCAGCTGGTGGACTTCCGCAAGCTGGCCCCGGAACTGCTCCTCGACTCCTGGCGCCGGATCCTGCACGTCGGCCTGCCCTCGCTGACAAGCAGCATGGTGGCGCCCGTAACGACGGCATTCATCACCAGCCAGATCGCCACCTTCGGCCAGGCATCCGTGGCCGGTTTCGGCATGGCGTCCCGGCTGGAAGGGCTGTCAATGCTCGCGATGATGTCGCTGTCCGCCGCCATGACGCCCTTCACCGGCCAGAACTTCGGAGCAAAGCGCCTGGATCGCGTCCGGGAAGGCGTGAACTTCGCCTACCGGTTCTCGCTCGTGTACGGCATCAGCATCGCGGTGTTCATGCAGCTGTTTGGCGGACTCATCACCGATCTGTTCGGTCTCGAGGGCGCAGCGAAGGAAACGGCGTTGCTCCACATGCACATCGTGCCCCTGAGCTACATGGCGCTCGGTTGCGCGATGACGGTGAACGGCGCGCTGAACGCGCTCGGCAAGCCCATGGCTGCCATGTGGGTGTCGCTGTCGCGGACCATTGCGGTTTACGCGCCGCTCGCCTGGGTGTTGTCCCACTTCTTCGGGATCATCGGGATCTTCATTGCCGCGGCCAGCGCCAACTTCATCGCCGGCGGGATTGGGGCGCTCTGGTTACGGTTCGCACTCAGCGAGACCATGGCTCGACACGCCCCAACGCCGGCGGACAAGAGCCCGGCGGAACAGAGGGCCTGAAAGCGGGTCTGCAGGCCGGATCGCGCGCTGGGCGGCGGCCCGGGATGCGGAAGAGTCAGTCTTCGGCGGGCGGTGGAGTGGCGCCCTTCTTCTTGCGGCCGGGACTCAACTGCACGCGACCCGTCTTGCCCCGGCGACGTTCATTCAGTCGCTCGATAATTTCCAGGACCGCACGTTCCGTATTGGCCCGGCTGCCCTGCAACTGGCCGACAATGGTGTTGTGACCCTGCGTGATCACATAGCGGTGCCAATTGTCGGTGTCGACTCCCGCCGGCGGCTCGGACTTGGCGATGGATTTGAGCGTGAAGGGGTCGTCGTCCAGCGGGTTTGGCTTGCGGACGAGAACAGCTGTTGTTGTTGGAACCATTCCCCACCATACGCCAGTTCCGTGGCGGTGGCGATTCCAGCACTCCTGTGGGCTCTGGCCCAGGCCTGATAGCGCGTGGAAACGCCGCCCGTTCTGGCTTCCGGCGCGATTCCTGGCCCCCGGCACAGGCGGCCCCGCGCAGGCGATTTAACCTTTTCCGCACCATGGAGAACCCGCGGAACTTCTAATCCCCGGCGCGACCCGCGACCTATTTCGACATCGCCAGCAACGCATTTAGCGTGCCCGTGACCGCAATATCCTGCTGCGCTTCCCGGCTGATCGTCGGCGTCCACTGTTCCTTGTAGCCCCCACCAACAAAGGACCCGTAGTACATGTGGATGCCGCCCCGGACCGGTATCCAGGTACTGGTCGCCGGAAAGAGGTTGCGATAACGCTCGAACTTCTCGGGCGGACGGCCGTCGGCTGTGGCACGGTGGATATGCCACACGGGGTACTTAAGGTCCACCAGGGTGTCGCTCTCAGCGGGACGGGAATCCCACAGGAGAAGGCCGGCCAGTTCGTCGGGATGCTGGTGCGCGTAGTGCGCGGCCATTGCCCCGCCCATGGAGTGCCCTGCGATCACCCAGCGTTTCACGTTCGGAAATGCTGCGCGGACGTCGTCGGCGCGGTTGGGAGCAAAGATCGCCATATCGAGCGGCATCGGCACATCAACCACAAGGTAGCCCCGTTCAGCGACCCGCCGCAGCACCGGGGCGTAGCCGCGCACGTCGCAGGCAGCGCCGGGGTAGAAAATAACACCGGTCGTCGGGGCAGCACCGGTGGGTCGAAACACCAGGAATTTTCCGTCTTCGATCGTCACGCGCTCATCGGAAAGCAGGGCAGCGACCGCGTCGGGGGCCGGCATGGCCTTGTTCGCCTGGGTCGAGTAAAGGTAGGCCGCCGCCAGCAGCACCAGCAGTGCGAGGCCGCCAAGGCCGTACTTCAAGGATTTTTTCATGCTCCGAACCTCCCCCGCGGTGCCGGGCCGCGGCGCAGCCGCCTGCGCAACCGCCCGCGCAACCGATTGGCCAGCAGCAGCAGGGTAACCGACACCAGGTCAATGGCCCCGCCGCCCCCTCCACCGCCGTCGGCCGCGCTCGGCGTGGCCAGGTAGATGCCTGTCGTGCTGTTAACGCGGCTGGCGCGGAAGACGAAGCGCCCGGAATTGGTCACGGCCTGGGGACCAGTGTCAAGGGCAGTGACGCCGGAACCGAGCAGAGGGTCACCCAGGGCGATCGCCTTTTCGTAGAGCCCCGTGCCGCCGGCGAAGATCCCGTTCAGGCCGAGTTCGAGTGTCCCGCGGAACGCCACGGCGCCGGATTCCGCCACGGCCGCCGGACCGAAGGATATGAAGGGCGAGGGCGATTCGGCGAAGGCACGCGGCGGCGAGTCGGCAGTCTGCACGGACAGGCTGCCGACTCCTGTCGTGGTCTCGGTGAAGAACACCACCGTGCCATTGTTGTTGATGTCCAGCGCCTCCACCGCGGTGAAGTCGCCGGCGCTGGTGACGGCGATGGGCGTGACCGCGACGCCGTCGGTGGTGAGGTACACGCCTCTGGCGCCGGCGCCATCAAGCGCTTCGAAGGCAACCACATCGGTAGCGTTGATGCCTGCGACGTTCACCGGGTCGTAGGGTCCAGTGCTGGCGAGCAGGGTGTCGGGTATACCGCCTGTGCCCGTGAGGATCACGCGAGCACTGTCGACGCTACGTACCGCCCGGAGGATGACCACTCCGCCCGTGTCACTGATGAATGGCTCGCTGTCGATCGAACGGAGCGCATTGGTGACGGTGTTGGCAATGGTGACAAGCGC
>CAYMKJ010000262.1:0-7737 GCA_964391025.1 uncultured Chromatiaceae bacterium | reverse complement strand
CGCAGGTGCTTCTTCACCGTGAGCGGGTAGTAGGTGCCACCCTTCACGGTTGCGTCGTTGGCAACGACGACACACTCCTGGCCCGCGACGCGCCCGATGCCCGTCACAATGCCAGCGCTGGCAACTTCGTCGTTGTAGAGACCGATGGCGGCCAGCTGGGACAACTCGAGAAACGGCGAGCCGGGATCGAGCAGCTCCCGGATCCGGTCGCGGACCAGCAGCTTGCCCCGCGCGATGTGCCTGGCGCGGGCCTGCTCACCGCCCCCGGTGGCAACAGCGGCCACGCGGGCCTGGAGATCGGCACCGAGAGTCTCATTGATCCCCCGGTTCCGGGCGAAGTCGGCCGAGCGCACATCGAGGTTTGATTCAAGGACCGTCATCGCACACGCTCCAGCAGCCGTTGCGCCTGCACCTGGTGTGGCCGGTCCAGCATCCGGCCCTCCAGCTGGACGGCCCCGGCACCGGGAGCCGCCGCGAACGCTGCCAGCACCCGCCGTGCACGCTCGATCTGCTCGGCCGTCGGCGTGAACGCGGCATTGATGATCGGCACCTGGGCGGGGTGAATGGCGAGCATGCCGCTGAAGCCATCCTCGGCCGCGCGCGTGGCGCGCTGCGCCAAAGCCGCCGTGTCCCGGAAATCCAGCGAGAGCGTTTCGATAGCTGGCCGGCCCGACGCTGCGGCCGCGATCTGGCACAGGCTCCGGACCAGCTGGTAGGTGAACCGGAACTCGCCATCCGGCTCGCGATTCACTCGCGCGCCAAGCTCTGTAGAGAGATCTTCGGCGCCCCAGGTCAGTGCCAGCAGGCGTTCGGGCGGCCGGACATACCCGGAGAGCGTGGCCACGGCGAGGGCCGTCTCGGTTGCGATCGCCACGATGGGTGTCACTGCCCGGCCTGGTGTGCGAGCTTCCAGCTCGTAGAGTGCCCGGTCGAGATCCCGGACGTCGGCAATCGAATCCGGCTTCGGCAGCACGATGCCGGCGGGTACGGCGGCCATGACAGCAGCCAGGTCGTCGTGCATCAGCCCTGACGACAGCGGGTTTACCCGCACCCAGAGTGGCGGGCCCGAAGTACCGGCATGCAACCTGAGAAATGCGGCCGTCATCTCCCGGGCCAGCACCTTGTGCTCTGCCACCACCGCGTCTTCCAGGTCGAGAATGACGGCATCCGCCCCCGCGTCCAGCACGCGGGCCAGTTTCCGCTCGCTGTCGCCCGGGACGAACAACCAGCTGCGG
The DNA here is from genome assembly GCA_964391025.1 of uncultured Chromatiaceae bacterium. Taxonomy (GTDB): domain Bacteria; phylum Pseudomonadota; class Gammaproteobacteria; order Steroidobacterales; genus SHZI01. Next base: position 6,502 of record CAYMKJ010000262.1, on the reverse strand, counting down.
GGGATCATGTCGTGGGCCGCTTCAGCAGCAGCGCGTGGCGCTTGCAGCTGGCGACTTCCTCGTGGCGCTGATTAAAAGCACGGTGGATGAAGGTGACAATGCCAGCGTTGGGCCGCGATTTACTCTCCCGCAGCGCGTGCACTTCAGTCTCTATCCGCAACGTGTCCCCGACGAAAACCGGCAGCGGGAACCTCGCCTCATCCCAGCCCAGATTGGCGACGGCGGTACGGTGGGTGGTGTCGTGGACGGAAATGCCCACCATCAGGCTCAGGGTAAAACAGCTGTTGACCAGGACCCGGCCAAACTCGGTACCCCGGCAGTACTCCTCATCCAGGTGCAGGGCGGCCGGGTTGTGGGTCAGCGTGGTGATGAGCAGGTTATCGGTCTCGGTCACCGTGCGGTGAATGTCGTGGGCGATCGTCTGGCCCACCTGAAACTGCTCGTAGTAGCGGCCGGCCATCAGCGTACCTCCGGTTCAGGCGGTGGCGTTGAACAGTTCGCGGCCGATCAGCATGCGGCGGATCTCCGACGTGCCGGCGCCGATCTCATAAAGCTTCGCGTCACGCAGCAGGCGGCCCGTGGGGTACTCGTTGATGTAGCCATTGCCGCCGAGGATCTGGATCGCGTCCAGCGCCATCTGCGTGGCTCGCTCGGCCGTGTACAGGATCGCGCCTGCAGCGTCCCGGCGGGTGGTCTGCCCGGCGTCGGCAGCGCGAGCCACCGCGTAGACGTAAGCCTTGCAGGCATGCAGCGTGGTGTACATGTCCGCCAGCTTGCCCTGGATCAGCTGGAACTCGCCGATGGGCTGGCCGAACTGCCGGCGCTCGTGCACATAGGGCAGCACCGCGTCCAGGCAGGCCTGCATGATGCCAAGCGGGCCGGCGCTCAGGATGACTCGCTCGTAGTCGAGGCCGCTCATCAGCACGCGTACGCCCTCGTTGAGCTTGCCGAGGATGTTTTCTGCGGGCACCGGACAGTCGCGAAATACCAGTTCGCAGGTGTTCGAGCCCCGCATCCCCAGCTTGTCGAGCTTCTGGGCAGTAGAGAAGCCGGGCAACTGCTTCTCCACCAGGAAGGCAGTGATGCCCTTCGCCCCGGCATCGGGTTCGGTGCGGGCATACACGATCAGCACGTCCGCATCCGGGCCGTTGGTGATCCACATCTTGGTGCCATTGAGCACGTAACCGTCAGCGTCTGGTTCCGCCCTGAGGCGCATGCTGACCACGTCAGACCCGGCGTTGGCTTCACTCATCGCCAGGGCACCGACGAACTCGCCGCTGACCAGCTTTGGCAGGTACCGACGTTTCTGCCGGTCCGTACCGTTCCGCCGAAGCTGGTTCACACAGAGGTTGGAGTGCGCACCATAACTGAGCCCGACCGACGCCGACGCCCGACTGATCTCCTCCATGGCGAGCACGTGTTCCAGGTAGCCCAGCCCCGCGCCGCCGTACTCGGGCTCGACGGTAATGCCGAGAAGGCCGACCGAACCCATCCGCTGCCAGAGTTCATTCGGAAACCGGTTCGAGGCATCGATCTCCGCGGCGCGCGGTGCAATCTCGTTGGCCGCGAACTGCCGCACCGTGTCCCGGAGGAGCCGGGTGCTCTCATCGAACCCGAAGTCGAGAAAGTCCTGCGCCAGAGTGCTCAATGGCCCGCCCTCCTAACGTTTGCGTCAATTTGCAGCAACTCGGCCAGGCACTTGGCCTCGACCTCCCCCATCGTACCGAGGGTTGCCTCGATATCCCGCAGCTTCTGCAGGAGTTCCGCCCGGTGCTCCCGGATCTTGTCGCACAGGCGCAGCAACTGGCGAGCCCCGCCCGGCTGCTTCGGGTCGTACAGGTCGATGATTTCCCGGCATTCCTCCAGGGAAAAGCCCAGACGCCTGCCCCGCAGGGCCAGCCGGAGCCGGGTCCGGTCCCGGTCGGAATACAGGCGCGTCTGCCCCCGTCGCGCCGGCGCGATCAGGCCCTTGTCCTCGTAGAAGCGCAGCGCCCGGGGCGTCACGTCGAATTCCTGGGCGAGTTGCTGAATGGAGTAGCGTTGGTCCACTCGGGAAGTCCTTAGTTGACGTATACGTCAACTATAGGCCCGACTCCGCGTACCAGGCAAGACGGCCGTCACGCTTCCTCCGGTAGGAGCGCCTTTAGGCGCGACATTGTCGGCGTCGCGCCTAAAGGCGCTCCTACAAGGCGCCTCTACCCGCGGCGGGCGCGGAAAAAGGCCTGCAGGAGCTGCCGGCACTCATCAGCCAGGACGCCGCCCGTGACCTGCACCCGGTGGTTAGCCGCTGGTCCGCCAAGGACGTCGATGACGGTGCCCGCCGCGCCGGCCCGCAGGTCCGGGGTCCCATAGACGAGACGCCCGACCCGGGCATGGATCATCGCCCCGGCGCACATGGGGCACGGCTCCATGGTGACGTACAGGGTGGAGCCGTCCAGACGATAGTTGCCGAGTTGCCGGGCGCCGGCCCGGAGGGCTTCAATTTCGGCGTGGGACGTGGGATCGGAACTGCCGATGGGCCGGTTCCAGCCCTCGCCGATCACCACCCCGTCGACGACCAGCACGGCGCCCACCGGCACCTCGCCCGCGGCCTCGGCATGCTGCGCGAGATCGAGGGCCCGGCGCATGTAGGCCGCGTCCTCGCGGGTCAGCGGGACGCCGCAGGGGGGGATGGGGCTGCTGCCGCTGTTCATTCCCACTCAATCATCAACGGCAAGGCCAACGGCGCTGACGACATCGGTCTGGGTGAAATCATCGCCCTTGTACAACAGCGGCAGACCGCGCACTTTGGCCAGCGCATAGCTGAACACGTCGCCGAAATTTAAGGCCGCCGGGTGGCCGCTGCCCTTGCCGAAGGCCACGAATGCCGAATAGGCCGCGTCCATCTCCGCCACCCCCGGCGGAACCAGCTCGAAGGCCGGCAGCCGCAGGAGATCGTCAACCAGCACCACCGCTCGCTGCCCGCGCCGGCCGTGGACCACCATGCGCGCTTCGAGCACTGACACCGTGCTGATCAAGGCCTTGTCGGCTTGCTGGATGGCCTGCGCAAAGGCCTCTCGCTCGGGCTCGCCAAAGGCCATCGCCACGATGGCTGAGGTGTCCACAACGATCATTTCGGCAGGCCCTGGTCGTCCCACTCCAGCGGATCGAAGGCGTCCGTGCGCTCGGGAACGCGGTCCAGTTGGGCCAGTAAAGCGGCCATCCGCGCGGCCTTTCGCCCCGGGTCGGAAGCGCCTTGAGTTTCGCTGGCGAGCCGGTCGATGGCTCGTTCGACCACCGCCGTTTTGGTTAAGCCTGTGGCCCTGGCGAGCCTCTCGACCTTGGCTACGACGATGGGGTTGGCAATCTGCAGGGCCATGATAGCCTCCGGAATGTTGATATGCGCATCGTCAATATACATCCCGACCTGCGGTCAGAGCAACCATCGGCAACGTGCTGCCGATGCGGAATGGTCACCTTTTTTGATGCTAGCATTCATCATATTTGATGACGAGGAAGCTTCACAATGAGGACAACAGTAACCATCGATGATGAGCTCTATCAGAGGGCACTGGACGTCGCCGATCCCGGCATGGACAAGGGCGATTTGTTTCGCGAAGCGATAAAGGTGTTCGTGCGAGTGCAGGCGGGCAAACGCCTTGCCGCCTTGGGCGGCAAGGCCCCTTTGATCAAGGACATTCCGCGTCGGCGGCCCGCGGAAGTTCCGAGCCGGTGACCCGGGTGCTTGCGGATACCTCCGTCTGGGTTGCGCATTTCCGCAGCGCCAATCCAGTCCTTCAATCGCTGGTTGCGATAGACCAGGTGTTGTGCCATCCGCTTATCGTGCTCGAGCTCGCTTGCGGAACGCCACCAGCACCGCGCGAGCGCACACTCGGCGATCTCAAGAAGTTGCAGCAGGCCGTCGTCGCGACAACCGACGAGACACTTGCCCTGATCGAAAGAGAGCAATTCCATAAATCGGGCTGTGGCGCCGTAGATATGGCATTACTCGCCTCCGTTCTGCTCACTCCAGACACACTGCTCTGGACGCTAGACAAGAAACTCGATGCCTTGGCGGCGCGCTTGAGCGTGGCCTTCAGTACTGCCGGCCACTAGTCTGAAGCCCGAACATATGCACAACTCAACAGAAAACCAAGAGTTTTGCGTATGATTTGGGCTATTCCCACTCGATCATTAACAGCACGTCTAAGTCGTTGCCCCGTCGAGCTCTTCTCTCAAAGCCATTCGGCTTTACCGTCATTTTTACCGTCATTCCCAGCAGGCAGTTCCGCGGGTCTTCAGTAGCTATCGCGGCTTTGTTCCCGGGCACTACGTAACGACTTCGAGACCGCGCTTCTCTACGAGGTGGAGAAGCTTCAGCGCGGTCCCCGTGGGCCGCTTTTGACCGATCTCCCACTTCTGAACCGTCGAGACACTGGTGTTCAGGAGCGCTGCAAACACCGCCTGACTGACCCGCGACTGTTCCCGTATTTTCCTGATCTTTTTGGGAGACAAGGGTTCGATCGGTGGCAGGCAAAGGCGGTCGAATTCGCGCAGCGTAACCTGGTCCATCACGCCAGCGGCATGCAGCCCCTTGGTCGTCTCGCGCACGGCCTCAAGAATTGCCGACTTCGTCTTGCGCATCGCACTTTACCTCCATCAATTCGCCCGCACGTTGTGCAGTGGTCAAAGCAGTCGCTGACAGCGACAACAGGTGCGAGGCCAGTTTCTTCAAAGCCACTTCCTCGTCCTTGTCGATATTGCTTCGGACGTTCTTGGGAAATCCGAAGACGAAAAACCACTTGTCGCCCTTGTTCGTCGCTACCAGCGTACGAAAGCCGCCGCTTTTCCCCTGTCCGGGGCGGCCAATGCGCTTCCTCAGCAGGCCGCCACCCAGATCCGCTTCATACAGCCCAGCCTCCATCTCGCGCACGGCTTCACAGAGGGCACGCGTACTCAAGTTTTCCTTTCGGGCCCAACGGTCGAACCACCGGGTCTTGTAGATCGCCACGCTGAACCTCCCGTCCTTATATAGCACTGGGTGCTATACATAGCAAGGATAGGATCAGAGAATTGGTTGTTACCCGGTCATAGCTGCACTCGGGGTGTTTTACCGTCACGTCCCGATTTGACCTGACGGTAGACCAAGATCGTCGGGCAATCAGCCAGAATGTGCCGTCAGATTTGCCGTCAAATCTTTACGCTGGCTGGCGAAATCGCCTGAAAGTCCCTGACCTGAGCAGCTTTGATACCCGGCTCTGCAACGATGTCACGGGGTATAGCCTCTGGCGTCAATTCAAAAGCCGCGTACAACGCGGCATTCAACCGCCTCAGCGACACCACTCCGTCACGGTATCGCGCGAAGGCACGGACGGGCCCATGGCGTGCGGCCGCGTGCCGCCGGGGCGAATGGGCAAGGTGACGCGCGTGATTGTTGATGGCCCACACATCTGGCCGTTGACACTTTACGCAGCGGTATGGTCCGCCCGCATCGCGGGCACTTCCAGAGATGCACTGCCGCGACCCGTGATTAGACGGATGCCGCCACCGTAGGTCAGGTACGCCCAGAACCAGTTGATCATCGTGGCCACACGGTTCCGCAACCCGACCAGGAAGCCCACGTGCACGAGGCCCCAGAGCCACCAGGCCGCCTCGCCCCAGAGCTGGAACCGGCCAAAGTCGGCGACAGCTGCCTTGCGGCCGATGGTAGCGAGGCTGCCCAGATGCCGGTAGCGGAATGCCGTTGGCGCTGCCCGGCCCTCGAGGCGCGCCCGGATCAGGCGGGCAACATACAGACCGCCCTGTTTCGCGGCGGGTGCCAGGCCCGGGACGGGCTGGCCGTTCCAGGCCATGCTCGCCGCCGTGTCGCCGATGACGAAGACTTCGGGCAGGCCGGGCACGCTGAGGTCGTCGCCGACCTTGACCCGCCCCGCCCGGTCCGCATCCAGCTTGAGCCACCGGGCGGCGGGCGACGCCATCACGCCGGCGGCCCAGAGGACCGTCCGCGCGGTGATGCGCTCGCCGCTGACCAGCACGCCCCTGGCGTCGATCTCCTCGACGCGGCTGTCGATGCGCACCTCCACGCCGATTTCCTCCAGGGACTCCCGGGCGATGGCCGCAAGCTTCTCCGGAAATGCCGGCAGTAGCCGCGGTCCGGACTGGACCAGCAGCACGCGGGCGCTGGCCGGGTCGAAGTTCCGGAACTCCTTTTCCATGCCGAAGCGCGCCAGCTCGATGATGGCGCCAGCGAGTTCCACGCCGGTGGGCCCGCCGCCCACGATCAGAAAGGTCAGCAGGGCACGGCGCTCCTCCGGGTCGTCGGTGGCCTCCGCCTGCTCGAAGGCGCGCAGGATGCGGCCGCGGATCTCCGTGGCGTCCTCGATGCGCTTCAGGCCCGGCGCGTATGGCGCCCACCCGTCCTTGCCGAAATAGCTGTGGGCCGCGCCGGTGCCGACAACCAGATAGTCATAGGGCAGTTCGCGGCCATCCACCAGCACCTGGCGGCGAGCCGTGTCGATCCCGG
>CAYMKJ010000261.1:0-17054 GCA_964391025.1 uncultured Chromatiaceae bacterium | reverse complement strand
AATGTCTAACCCCTCGACGTTATTGCAGGTGACGGACAAGGACGTGCTGTCCTGATCCGGCAGCCCCGTCGTGATCACGAGCTGGCTCGATTGGGTGCCGATCCCGAGCCCGGTCACCGTTGCGGAAACTCTCACGGACGTCGCGACGCTACCGGATTTGACCACCGTCTGAACGCTGCCGTCAGCGCCACTGATTGCTGAACTGGGCGTGTTAGTGATGCCGCCGACACTCGTGTCCAGGGCAAACGTCACGCCGGCACCCGCAACGGGACCACCCGTGGAATCCACGACCTTGAACACGACTGTCGAGGTTTCGGGCAGCCCCAAGCCGCCTGTGCCCTGCAACCCGATCTTCTGCGGCGTCGCTGAAATGAACTGGATCGACCCGACTGCCGAGGCAGCAACGGTAACGGTTCCCGTGGCGGAGACGACCGCCCCCGCGGCCGTCGCACTGGCCGTGATGACGTCTGGGCCACTGCAGCCCGTAGCGGAGTAAGTGGTCGTTGCGACACCAGTCGAAGTGCTGACCGCTGGCGCCGTCGCCAGCGACTGGGCAATACAGGCTGACGAGAAGGTGATGGTGGTGTCTTCGAGGTAGAAGTTGCCATCGGCAGTTACCAGTGAAACAGTGAGGCTGGTTGCTCCTCCGGCCGACAGGTTGCCATCTGGTACGCCAATGCCAATCGTGCCAGCGGTGAACGCCGGTGGAATGCCACTGCCCATCGTGACGACGACCGTTCCGCCGCCACCCCCGCCACCGCCCCCGCCGCTTCCAGGGTCGATGAGCGTGTTCTCGCTGCCGCAGGACATCAACACGGCCGATGCCACGACCACGCACAGTGAAACCAGTTTCTTCAACACGACGACTCCCTCACCACGTGCCCGGCGGCCAAACGGGCCGCCCGGCCCTTCCCCTAGTAAATGTTGGAACCTTCCGTCAGGATCTTCGGCGTCACGAAGATCAGCAGCTCGGTCTTGTTCGAAATCTTGCGGGTGGAGCGAAACAGCGCTCCCAGGCCCGGGATGTCACCAAGAAATGGCACCTTCGAGACATCCTCGGACTCCTGTGTCTCGTAGATACCACCCAGGACCACGGTCTGGCCGTTATTCACCAGCACCTGTGTCTGGATTGCGCGCGTGTCGATGCTGGGGATCGCGCCGCCGCCCCCAGAAGGCACCAACCTGCCGACGCTGTCCTTGGTGACCACCAGATCCAGAATGATCCGGTTGTCCGGCGTAATCTGCGGCGTCACCGTGAGGCTCAGCACGGCCTCCTTGAACTGGGTCGTCGTGGCGCCGCTGGAGGACGCTTCCTGGTAGGGAATCTCGACGCCCTGGCGAATAGAGGCTTCCTTCTGGTTGGCCGTGATCACGCGCGGCGAGGACACGACCTCGCCCCGGCCTTCGGCCTGGAGGGCGGAAATTTCGAGATCCACCAGGTAGTCGCTGTCCAGCAACGCAAGCGCCAGCTTACCGGCCGGGTTGGCTATGGGCAGGTCCACCATGTACCGGTCTTCAAGCGGCGGCAATACGACCGGGAAGGGCTGGCCGGTGTTGTTGATGTTGTCGATACCAGACCTGACGATGGCGCCTGTAGCCTCGCCCGAGCCCGACACCGCTACGAGGCCGTCCCCATTATCAGATACCCCCGTCACGCCCCAGCGAATCCCCAGATCGCGGCTGAAGTCGTCGCGCACGATGACGATACGCGACTCAATCAGCACCTGCCGCACGGGGATGTCCAGGGTGTTGACGAGCCGGCGAATCTCGACGATACGCTCGGCCACGTCCTGCACCATCAGTGTGTTCGTGCGGTCGTCGATCCCGACTGAGCCCCGTTCGGACAGGATGGAATTGCCCTTGGACCCCTTCATGAGTTCCGCCAGTTCGGCTGCCTTCGCGTAGTTCACCTGGACGTACTCGGAGACCAGGGGCTCGAGCTCGCGAATGTCCTTGCGCGCTTCCAGATCGGCTTTTTCGCGGGTTGCAATCTCGTCGGCCGGGGCCACGATGATCACACCGCCGTTTTCGCGCATATCCAGGCCCTTGGTGGCCAGGACGATGTCCAGCGCCTGGTCCCAGGGGACGTTTCGCAGGCGCAGGGTGACGTTGCCCTGCACCGTGTCGGACACGACGATGTTCCGGCCGCTGACGTCGGCCAGCAGCTGCAGGACCGCGCGCGTTTCGATGTCCTGGAAGGACAGCGTCAGCCGCTCGCCGGTGTATTCGCGGTCATTACTGAAGAGTGTCGGCTTGGCCTCGACTGCCTGCTTGACGACCGGCGCGACCTCCAGGGTGAAGACGTTATCGGACTGGTACGCAAGCTCCTCGAAGGGCAGCCGGGCCGCGATGCTCACCTGTGCACCGGACGGTTTGCGACTGGCCTCGATCAGGTTCACGGGGGTGCCGAAGTCAGTGACGTCCAGGCGTTTCAGGAGATTGTCGGGCAATGCCGTGCCATTGAAAGAGAGAAGGATGCGGTCGCCTTCCTTCCGCACATCCACGGGTGTACCGGGATCGGACAGCGTGATGACCACGCGACCGCCGCCGTTGTCGCCGCGACGGAAGTCAAGGTTTGAGATCTGGCGACCCGCGCGAGCAGGGGCGACCGAGGCAGCCGCAGAAGCCGATGCGGCGGCCGGTGCTGCCGGGAAAGTGGTCGCGGCGACCTCGGCCGAGCCAGCCGCGCCAAGGGTTACAACGACCGCATTGCCGTCCACGCGAGTCTCGTAAGGGACCATGCGATCGAGATTGAGCACCACGCGAGTCCGGCCCTGGGCCTCGGCCGCAAGAATCGTATCGAGCGGTCCCATCTTGACGTCCTTGCGCCGCGTCGCCAGCGCCAGTGCCGTGCCCGGGAGATCCAGGGAGATGCGGGCCGGATTGTCGATGGTGAAGGCCAGGGGGGCGGGCGCGGGACCCGAGGTGACCAGCCGCAGTTCAATTCGGTCGCCCGGGAGCGGCCGCACCTGGATGTCCTGGAGCTCAATTGCAGTTTGAGGCGCAGCCTGAGGCGCATTCTGGGCGGTTGCCGCCGGCACGCCGATGAGCGTGAGCATTAGCCCGGCGATCACTGCTGCGAGGCTGCGGCCGGCGGCAGTCAGCCACCCGACCGGCGTTCCGCGAACCTCATTGCCCCTGGTCGTGCTCATCATCCCGTACTCCCAATCTGTCCTGTGTCGGCGACCGGCCACCAGCCTCGCCCCTGTCAATTACCGAGTGCGATCGCGGCGGATCGCTTGTAGAAGCCACCAATGCCGTCCGGCACCAGCTCCTCAATCTGTATTTCCGACTGAGTTACCGCCACGACCCGGCCGTCGTACTGGCCGATGTAGTTCCCGGGCAGAACCCTGTGCAGCAAACCGTCCTGGGTCTGCACGAGTCCGTAGGTGCCGTGGCCCAGGCTGATCGTGCCCGTCATCGCCAGCGTGTCGATGGGGAACTGCTCCAGGTATTCCTTGGGGCGCGCGGCTTCCGGGCGGGGGCCCGAGGCACCGGCGCGGCCGGCCGGCCTGTCAGGCAGGAAGGGCGAACGCAGGGTGCTCGCTTCGTAGCTAAACACCTTGTAGGGCTCTATCTGCGGCAGCTGCTCGATACGACCACCGGGCTTCGCCTTTACCTGATCGATGTACTTGAGCAGGTCAGACTGCCCGCCACCACAGCCGGCCAGTACCGCGGTGACCAGCAGCAGGCCCGAAAGAGTCCGTGCGGAAGAGTCCATCGCCATCAACCCTTTTTCTCTGCCTTGACCTTCGGCTTGCCCTTGCTGGTTTCGCGTGTGGTCCGGGCCTTGCCCTTGCCGCGGGCGTCCTTACCAGCCTCGGCAGCCGCCGCGGTGGCCATCTCTTCCACATCGAGATACCGGTATGTCTTGGCAGTGACGTTCAGTACAAGCTCGTCGAAGGTGGCGGCCTTCCCCTTGGGCGTGATCTCAATGTCGTGCAGGGTCACGATCCTGGGCAGGGCAGCGATTTCGCTCACGAACTGACCGAACTCGTGATACGAGCCGGACAAGCGGATCTTGATCGGCTTCTCCGCATAAAATTCCTTGCTGGCCTCGTCCGTGGGCTGGAACAGTTCCTCCTGCAGGCCGGCGCCAAGGCCAGTCTGCGAGATATCCACCAGCAGATTGGGAATCTCTGTCTTGCCGGGCAGCTGGCGCAGCATGGTGCCGAAAGAACGCTCGATCTCGGCGAGCTGCCTTTTGTAGGCACTGAAGTTTGCCGCCTTCTTCTGCTTGGCTTCGAAGGTGGCGCGTAGCTCCTTCTCCTCGTTCTGGGCCTTCTCGAGCCGCGGCATCTGGTTCTGCCATATGAAGAACCAGAAGGCACCGGCGGTCGCAATGACGAAGAACAGCGCCATGAAGAACGCCTGGACCGGCAGCGGCCAGCGGCCGATGTCGTTGGTGTCGAGACTCTTCAGATCATCGATGAAGCTCACTTCACAGCCTCCTCGTCGCTCGTGGACACCTGGTTGGCGAACACGGTGAACTGGGAGGACCGGCCGGCAAACTCGCCCGTCTCTACTGGCCCGTCGGCCTTCTTCGCTTTAGCGCCCGTCTCACGCACCTCGACGACTTGCAGGTCGGGTTGCGTCAGCCACTTGGACTTGTCGATGTTGCGCATGAAGGCCGACACGCGCGTGTTGGACTCCGCGTCGCCCTTGATCTCCAGCCGGCGCCCGCTTTGCTTCACGGAGGTCAGGCGCACCCCATCGGGCAATGTCCGGACCAGTTCGTCAAAGACGTGGACGATCTCTGGTCGGCTACGCTGGAGCTGTTCAATGATCTCCATGCGGGCCAGCAGGCGCTCCTTCTTCGCCTCGAGATCGAGAATTTCCGCGATACGCTTATCGAGGGCCAAGATCTCGGTCTTCAGCAGGTCATTGCGGCTGCTCTGGTTGCCGATGATGCCCACCATGACGAAATTGGAGGCCAGCACGGCCAGGCCGGCAGCGCCCAACGAGGCCCCCAGCCCGATGAAGAACTGGTTGCGGCGCCGGGCCTGCAGTTCTGCCCGCCAGGGCAGCAGATTTATTCTTGGCATGTCAGTCGAAGCTCCGGAGCGCCAGCCCACACGCGGTCAGCAACGCGGTGGCGTCCCGCCGGATTCCCTGGGACTTCGCCTTGCTGGAAATCTTCATCTGACCGAGCGGGTCCCCAATTTCGGTGGGGATGCCCACCTTGCTCGCAATCATGTCCGCGACGCCGGCGATGTTGGCACAACCTCCGCAGACCAGGATCTGATCGGGCTGCTCGCGGCCACCGCCGGAGGCCAGGAAAAACTGCAGGGACCGGCTGACCTGCTGAGTCATGTCATCGATGAATGGCACCAGGACCTCGGGCTCAAAGTTGCCCGGCAGACCCCCCTCCTTCTTGGAGCGACCCGCGTCCTCGAGGCTGAGGCCGTAGGTCCGCATGATCTCCTCCGTCAATTGCTGGCCCCCGAAGGAAAAGTCCCGCGTGTAGATCACCCGCATGTCCTTGAGCACACTGAAAGTAGTGTTGCAGGCACCGAAATCGACGATGGCAATCAGGTGCTGGATGCCGCCGTCGGGCATCTGGTGCGCAAGGAGATTGCAGGCGTTTTCCAGTGCGAACGGTTCAACATCCACGACTTTGGCCACGAGCCCGGCGGCTTCCACAGCAGCCTTGCGCTGATCCACGTTCTCGGTGCGCGTCGCCACGAGTAGCACGTCGAGCATCTCGGGATCGCTGGCAGAGGGGCCCATCAGCTCGAAGTCGAAGCTGACTTCTTCCATCGGGAACGGGATGTACTGATCGGCCTGGATTTCCACCTGGCCCTCGAGCTCGCGGGCGGAGAGCCGCCGCGGCATCTGAATGATCTTGGTGATGGCGGCATCGCCGCTGATCGCGATCGCTGCATCCTTGCAGTTGGTGCCCGCGCGCTTGATGGCCCGGCGAATGGCCTCGCCAACCGCCGGCGCATCAACGATGGTTTTCTCGTTGATGGCATTCGGCGGCGTCGGCTCGGCGGCATAGCTCTCGGCGCGATAGCTTTTGCCACTCTGCGTCAGCTCGACGAGCTTGATCGACGAGGTCGTTATGTCAAGGCCAATCAGTGGCCGGGAACGTGGGCCGAAAAGCACTGCTTTTCCCTTCTAAGTCGAGAGGTTGCGCGAACAACGTCTTCGGCGCGTCACAAGTCCGATTTAACCATATATCACCGCCGATAGAAACGCGATGCCACCCAAACCACCGGCCGGGTTGATACCGGTTCTTCAGGGTGGCATCACCCGACGGTCCGCGGGGATGCGATGAGGCGTGGCGTGTTAATGCACACCACGTAAGGGGGAGGGATCTAATGCGAACGGGTGCAGACTGCAGGCGCTACAAGCGTCTCGCCGTCCGGCAACCCCGCTATCATAGGACCCTGCACCCCTTGTGGCGCCTTAACCTGAAGGCGCCACACCTCGCGCAGTCCCGTAGACCGGTGGCTTTGCGTCCCCACCTTTCGGTAGGTTTGCCCAAAGACCGCAGCCAATATGCATAATCGCCTCGGGGCGCGCAAGGTACCTTTCCCGCTTCTGCATGAAATTACTCATCCGGGCTTTTCTGGGGCTGTTCGGCATCGCGCTGACCCTCCTTATTACGGCGGGGGCTGCTGGCGCGGCCGCCTGGTATTTCCTGTCCCCTGGCCTACCGTCGGTGGACAGCATGCGGGATGTACCCCTCCAGATGCCGCTCCGGATCTATTCCCGTGACGGGCGTCTCATTGCCCAACTTGGCGAGTTCCGGCGGATCCCCGTCCGGTATGACGACATTCCCGAGGTGCTGGTGCACGCAGTACTCGCGGCCGAAGATGATCGCTTCTTTGAACACCCCGGGTTCGACTACCAGGGGCTGGTGCGGGCCGGCGCTAACCTGGTGCTCACGGGGCAGCGCACTCAGGGCGGCAGCACCATCACCCAGCAGCTGGCGAGGGCTTACTTCCTCACCCCGGAGCGCACCTTCGTCCGCAAGGCCAAGGAAATCCTGCTTGCCCTGCAGATCGAGCAAGCCTTCAGCAAGGAAGACATCCTCGCGCTCTACCTGAACAAGATCTTTTTTGGTCAGCGGGCTTACGGTATAGCAGCGGCGGCGGAGGTGTATTTCGGCAAAGGCCTGAACCGGCTGTCCGCAGCCGAGGCAGCGATGCTGGCAGGCATACCCAAAGCCCCGTCGATATTGAATCCGGTGTCGGATCCCGACCGCGCCGAGGAACGCCGGGCCTACGTCCTCCGGCGCATGCTCGAACTCGACTTCATCGACGATCCGGGCTACGCAGCCGCCCTGGCCTCGCCCGTCGAATCAAAGCTGCACGGACCGACCGTGGAACTCGACGCGCCGTACATAGCGGAGATGGTGCGCACAGAGATGGTCACCCGTTTTGGCCCTGGCGCCACCACCGGGGGCTACCGCGTGGTGACGACCATCGACAGCCGGCTGCAGGGTGATGCCGACCGGGCGCTACGCACCGCGCTCCTCGAGTACGACCGCCGACATGGTTTCCGCGGGGCGCTTGAGCGGGACGTGCTGGGCCGAATCGACGAGACACTGCCGCGGGAGGCGGCACTCCAGCGGCTGCTGGACGTCTACCCCTTGCACCCGGACCTCTTCCCCGCCGTGGTCACTGGCCTCAATAGCGACAACTCAGCGACGTTCTACGTGCACGGGATCGGCAACGCGACGCTGCCCTGGTCCGGCCTGCGCTGGCGGGCGTTCATAGACGACGACACGGTGGGCCCTGCACCGCAGACCGCGGCGGACATGGTGGCGGTCGGTGACGTGGTGTATCTCCTCCGGACGGTCAACCGGGGCTGGTTGATTGCGCAGCTGCCGGCGGTGCAGGGCGCGCTCGTGGCGCTCGACCCCATGGACGGAGCCACGGTGGCCCTGTCCGGCGGTTACGACTTCTTCGCCAGCAAGTTCAACCGGGCGGTGCAGGCCAAGCGGCAGCCCGGCTCATCCTTCAAGCCCTTCGTGTACTCAGCGGCCCTCGAACGCGGCTTTACACCAGCGACCATCATCAACGACGCACCAATCGTGTTCGGCAATGCGGCCCCGGGTCAGGAAGAGTGGCGCCCCCAAAACAACACGGGCCGGTTCTATGGCCCGACCCGCTTCCGGGAAGGGCTGGTGCAGTCCCTTAACCTGGTATCCATCCGCATCCTGCTGCGAACCGGTGTGGGACGAGCCATCCGCCATATCAAGGCCTTCGGCTTCCCCGATAGCACCTTGCCGCGGAATCCCACCATGGTCCTTGGCAGCGGCGCCGTGGCGCCGCGGGATATGGCCGCCGGCTTCGCCGCGTTTGCCAACGGCGGGCACCGCGTGGATCCCTATCTGGTCGAGCGGATCGAAGACGCTCACGGGGCATTGATTTTTGAGGCACCACGCAAGCGGGTCTGCCCCGCCTGCGCGGAACTGTGGTCCGACGATGCAGGCCCCACGGCCACTCCGGTCGCGGTTCCAGAGCCCCTGTCCACAGCGGCCGCCGCGAGGCCCGAGAGCGTCCAGCCCACGGGCCGGCCGGGACAGGAACTGCCGGTTTACCAGGACGCGGCTGAGATGATGGCCCATGCGGATTCCTGGCGGCCGGGTGTCAGTGAGACGCCGGAATTCCTCGCGGATGACCAGCAGGCGCCGCGGATCATCACCGCCGAAAACGATTATCTGATGTACGACATGATGCGAGACGTGATCCGCAGTGGCACGGGTCGCCGCGCGCTCGCGCTCGGGCGCGCAGGCCTGGCCGGCAAGACGGGCACCTCCAACGACCGGCGTGACGCCTGGTTCAGCGGGTTCGATCGGGAGCTGGTGGCCACCGCCTGGGTGGGCTTCGACCAGGAGCGCACGCTGGGCTCCCGGGAGGAAGGTAGTCGCACAGCGCTGCCCATGTGGATGTACTTCATGTCGGACGCCCTGAAGGGGGTGCCGGAAGCTCCGCTGACCCGGCCGGCCGGCATCGTTACGGCACGCATCTCGGCGGGCACAGGTCTCCTCGCCCTGGCCGGCACGCCCGACGCCATGTTCGAACTGTTTCGCGAATCCGACCTGGCCAGCCTGGGAACCGATACAGGTGATGGCCTGCCCGCCGACGGCTTCGGTACGCCAGTGGCTGAGGGCAATGAGATCTTCTGACACCAGGAACGGCCGCGGATCGAGACGAGCGGCCCCAAGGCGTCCGGCGGAGGGGCCCGATCATCGGCGCTCCACGGTGGCCGCAGAGGCCGCGCGCATCATCCAGGAAGAAGGCCTGACGGACTTCCGGGGGGCGAAGACCAAGGCCGCAGAACGTCTGGGCCTCGGCCGGAATGCGCCGCTGCCCCACAACGAGGAAATCGAGTCAGCTCTGGCCGAACGCAATCGGATCTTCCACAGCGACACTCAGCCGGAGTTGCTTGATAGCCTGCGCCACGCCGCCTTCGAGGTCATGCGTTGCCTGGCCACGTTTCACCCGCGCCTGGTTGGTGACGTGCTTAGCGGAAATGCCACGCTGCACTCAAGCGTGGATCTGCACCTGTTCAGCGACACAGTCGAAGCAGTCGGCAGTGCCCTGGAAACGCTCGGAATCGGCTACCGGGATCTGGCGCGTCGCCATCGTCTGCGTCGAGATCAGGTCGAGCCCTTCCCGGGCTATCGCTTCTCGGCGCACAACTGCGGCTTTTCAATCACGGTGTTTCCACTCCGGCTGCGGGGTCACGCCCCGCTGAGTCCGGTGGATGGCCGCCCCATGCGGCGCGCCGGCCTGAAGGAACTGGCCGAACTGCTGAAAAGGACCGAGCCCGTAGGAGCGCCGACCGGCGCGACCAATATCGATCGCGCCTGAAGGCGCTCCTACGAACGCTTGCCGACGTCCACGTAGTCGCGCGTGGTCGGGCCTGTGTAGAGCTGCCGCGGACGGCCAATGCGCCCGTCTGGATCCGTGATCATTTCCGTCCAGTGAGCAACCCAGCCGACGGTGCGCGCGATTGCAAACATCACCGTGAACATCGACTTGGGAATGCCGAGTGCCCGGTAAATGATGCCAGAGTAGAAATCCACGTTCGGGTACAGCTTCTTCTCGACGAAGTAGGGGTCTTTCAGCGCGATTTCTTCGAGCCGCAGAGCAAGGTCGAAGAGCGGTTGATTGCGGCCAAGCCGCGCCAGCACCTTGTGGCAGGTCTCTCGGATGATCGTCGCCCGGGGGTCGTGGTTTTTGTAGACGCGATGACCGAAGCCCATCAGCCGGAAGGGGTCATCCTTGTCCTTGGCCTTGGCGATGAACTTCGGGATGTTGGCTGACGTGCCAATCTCCTCGAGCATCTTCAGTACGGCTTCATTGGCGCCGCCATGGGCAGGACCCCACAGGGCGGAGATCCCGGCCGAGATGGCGGAATAGGGATTGGTGCCGGAACTGCCGGCCATGCGCACTGTAGAGGTACTGCAATTCTGCTCGTGATCGGCGTGCAGGATGAAGAGCAGGTCCAGGGCTTCGGCCGCCACGGGGTCGATATGGTAGGGCTCAGGCGGGACTGCAAAAAACATGTGTAGCAGATTCGAGCAGTAGCTCAAGTCATTGCGCGGATAGGTGAACGGCTGACCGAGCGTGTGCTTGTAGGCCGCCGCTGCGATGGTGGGCAGCTTGGCGATGATGCGGTGGGCGAAGATGTCCCGGTGCCGTGGATTCAGGATGTCGGTGGTGTCGTGATAGAAGGCCGACATCGACGCCACCACGCCCGCAACCATGGCCATCGGGTGGGCGTCGTAGTGAAAACCGGTGAACAGGCGGAGAATCGTCTCGTTCAGCATCGTGTGGGTGCGGATCGTGCGATCGAACTCGACAAGCTGGCTCTGGCTGGGCAGATCGCCGTACAGAAGCAGCCACGCCACTTCGATGAATGAGCTCTTGGCGGCCAGCTGCTCCACCGGGTAACCGCGGTACATCAAGATGCCTGCGTCGCCGTCGATGAAGGTGATCTTGCTTTCGCAGCTGGCGGTAGAGCCGTAGCCGGGGTCGTAAGTGAAGAGGCCCTGCCCCGTAAACAGGTTGCGGATGTCGACCACGTCGGGGCCCACTGTGCCAGAGCGGGCCAGGAGTTCGAACTCCTGGCCCGAATTTTTATCCCTGACGGCGTAGGTACGTCCGTCCTTCTTGGCGTCGCTCATGATGGTATCCGGCTGCGTACGGGCCAACTCAATCGCGAATTATAGGGAAGGCGCCGAGGTAGCGCACCCGTCCGGATCACGCCTCCAGCCGGCGGCAAAGGAGAGGGCTGACTTGCCGGGTCCGTCGGATCCGTCGTAGACGGCGCCGGTTAGCTGGCGCGGTTGTATCTACGACGGAACTTGTCGACGCGGCCGGCGGTGTCGAGGGTCTTCTGCTTGCCCGTGTAGAACGGGTGACAGGACGAACACACTTCCACGTGCAGGTCGCGGCCCAGGGTGGAGCGGGTCACGAATTCGTTGCCACAGCTGCAGGTGACTTTCAGGTCGGCGTAGGCGGGATGGATGTCAGCTTTCATGCAAAGTCACCGTCAGGAGGCGTGGGTTGGGAAGCGGGAGGTGGCGGGGGAAGCCCGCCGGTCTCGGGGCGCGAGAGGATAGCCAGAAGGAGGCGGGGCCGCAAGCCGCTGCAGAGGCGCCCACTTATCCACAGAAGCTGTGGATAAGTCTGTGGAAAGGCATCCGCTTGCGGTCTTTAATTCGAGGCCCCAGAGCCAATTTGTAACTTTGGCGAAGTTTTAACCAAAAGAACTTTAGTATTAAAAACATGATCTTGAATCACAGACTCGTGCATTCAACTTAATGTCTGCGACGTATCTACCTGATACTTCGTGGACCCCCTGGCTTGTGAATAAACTTCTTTAGCGGGCGCCCGCGCCAGACTGCAACAACGCCCGCAATCGCGCCAGGGCCAGTCCCCGGTGACTTCGGGCGTTCTTGGCCGCGGCGTCCAGTTCGGCGGCTGCCAGCCCCGTCGCGGGATCCAGAAACAGGGGGTCATAGCCGAAACCCCCGCGGCCCCGGGGCGCCGGCAGGATCCGGCCTTCCCACACGCCCTCAGCAATCAGCGGTGCCTCGTCATCGGGGCCGCCAAGCCAGACCAGGACACAGCGATAACGGGCACTGCGCTGAGGATCCGGGACGCCGGCCAGGGCCTCCAGCAGCTTCGCATTGTTGGCCGCATCGTCGGCCTCCGGCCCGGCGTAGCGCGCCGACCGGACGCCCGGTGCGCCGCCGAGGGCGTCCACTTCGAGCCCGGAGTCATCGGCGAGCGCCGGCAATCCGGTGACCTGTGCGGCATGACTCGCCTTCAGCAGGGCGTTGGCCAGAAACGTCGCGCCAGTCTCTTCGACCGACGCAACGGCGAACTCGGACTGGGGCCGCACCCGCCACGCCGCGCCCAGCAGGGCCTGAAATTCCCTGATCTTGCCCGCGTTGCCGCTGGCCAGTACCAGGTCAGCCACGGCAGGGTCAGGAGCGGCGGCGTTGGCCGAAGGCGGCGACCGCCTCGGCCTGAGCCTGCATGATGCCGCGAACGCCGCCGGCGGCAAGATCTAGCAGGTTGTCGAGCTCGTCCCGGCGAAAGGCGTGCCCCTCTGCCGTGCCCTGCACCTCGATGAAGTGGCCCGCTTCATTCATGACCACATTCATGTCAGTTTCGGCGCCACTGTCTTCGGCGTAGTCCAGGTCCAGCACAGGCTGGCCCCGGTAGAGGCCGACAGAGACGGCCGCCACCTGCCCGTGCAGCGGACTCGACGCGATGGCGCGAGTGCCGACGAGCGCCTGTACAGCCAGCACGAGGGCCACATAGCTCCCGGAAATCGCGGCCGTCCGGGTGCCGCCGTCGGCCTGCAGCACATCGCAGTCAAGCGTGATCGTGCGCTCGCCAAGCGCCTCAAGGTTGGCGGACGCCCGCAGCGAACGGCCGATCAGCCGCTGGATCTCCAGCGTGCGCCCAGTCTGCTTGCCCTGAGCAGATTCCCGCCGGGTCCGGGTGTGCGTTGCCCGCGGCAGCATGCCGTACTCAGCCGTGATCCAGCCACGGCCGGTGTTCCGCAGGAATGACGGGACGCCGGTCTCGACGCTGGCGGTACAGAGCACGCGAGTGTCGCCGAAGCTGGCCAGCACCGAGCCCTCCGCGTGCCGCGTGAAGGCGGTTTCGAAGCTGACTTTGCGGAGCTCCGCCACGCCCCGTCCGCTGGGCCTTGCAATGACCGACGGAGTGCTCATCCTGCCGCGGCCTTCGGCCGGCCTTTGGCTGGAGTCTGGCTTGGGACAGAACTCTGGCCCGTGCCGAGGTAGCGGAGCGCGGCCGCGGAGGTGTTGTCGCTGTAGGGCCCGCAAGCCCGCACGGACTGCTCCCCAAGGCGCCGCAGCCCGCCAGAGAGTGCCTCGCCGTCCACCGCGAGGGCGCCGATCCGTTCGTCGCCAAGACCGGACCATAGCCCGTCGGTGCAGACCAGCAAGACGTCGCCGGGCTCCAGGCGTTTCTGGCGGGTGATGGCCATGCCGGGCAGCCAAGCGTCGCCGCCCAGGCAGCACTCGACGAAATTGCGCATGGGGTGCGCGGCGATTTCCTCCTGGGTAATCACGCCCTCTTGCAGGAGCAGCTCGACGTGGCTGTGATCGCGGGTGCGCTCACGGACCGCTCCCTTGCGCAGGTGATAGATGCGACTGTCGCCCACATGGGCGAAGAAGGCCGCGTCATCCTGGATCAGGCACAACGCGCAGGTGGCGCGGGGTCGGGATTCCAGCGAGAGGCGGGCGCCCAGGGTAACGAGATTCAGGTGGGCCCGGCCGATGGCAAGGTGCAGGAAGCCGATAGGATCGAAGACCGGATGGGCAATGCGGTTGAAGGCATCACGCACGGTCTCGATCGCCAGCTGGGCCGCCTTGGCGCCGTCCGCATGGCCACCCATGCCATCCACGGCAATGAGCAGGACGGCGCGTTCGCCTGCCAGCACCTGCACGCGATCCTGATTCTCCTCGCGGTCGCCAATCAGGCTCAGATCTGCGTGCTCGACGCGCAAGGGAACTCCAACCGAAATGCTGAAACAGGGAAGGTGGCGTGTGGCAATCGGAGAATGCGGAACTACAATGTCCGCTGCCCCGAGACCAACTCTGAAACAGTTTAAGCGCCACCTAGAGCCGATGCACAGCAATTTTGCCAAAAGCGTGCGAGCCGTCGCGTGATCCGGAGCATGACCGGCTTCGCCCGGACCGAGACCGCCACGCCCCAGGGCCAACTGCTGTGGGAAGTGCGCTCAATCAATCACCGCTACCTGGAAGTCCAGCTGAAGCTGCCCGACTTCTGTCGCCCGCTGGAGACTGATTTGCGCCAGCTCGCCACCAACCAGCTGGGTCGCGGGCGCGTCGAAGCAACCTTGTCCCTGCGCGCGGGCGAAGGGCGGACGCCGGCGGGACGACTAAACCTCGCGCTCGTCCGCCAGCTAGCCACGCACCTCGGCGCAGTAGCGAGCGAACTCAAGAGCGCAGCCCCCGTGAGTCCGCTGGACCTGCTGCGGTGGCCCGGTGTTCTTGAACAGGACGAGCAGGACCCGACGGCACTGTTTCCCGTCGTGCTCCAGACCTTCGAAGCCGTCGTCGCTGATCTGAACGGCGCTCGCAGCCGCGAGGGCGCCCGTATTCACGACATGCTGGAGCGCCGGTTGACCGAAATCGAGGCCAACGTGGCCGGCGTGGTCGGGCGGCTGCCCACTGTGCTGGCCCGCATCCGCGAGCGAATGGCCGAGCGCATCGCCGCTCTCGGTGTGCCCGCCGACCCCGACCGGCTGGAGCTGGAGATCGTGCTGCTCGCGCAGAAGCTGGATGTCAGCGAGGAGCTGGACCGGCTCACGGCGCACCTCGCGGAATTTCGCGACAACGTTCGTTCGGGCGCACCAGTGGGACGGCGCCTGGACTTCCTCGTGCAGGAGCTGAACCGGGAGGCAAACACGCTGGCCTCAAAATCGGCTGATGCGGAGACGACGCGGCATGCGGTGGATACGAAGGTGCTGATTGAGCAGATTCGGGAGCAGGTGCAGAATGTGGAGTGATCTCTCAGGCTGTCTTGAGCCGACTGCAACCCGCTGATTTTCTAAACGAAACCGCTGTAATTCCCGTCTTGGGAAATCTTTGACTATCTTGGCGTATCTACCCCATCACGTGTAGCTGGATGTGCAGCTAGAGCCGATTTGTGAGCTTGCGCCAGGTTTCTAGCTAGGGCACGCGACAGAAGCGCGGCCGGCCGTTCTCCAGCACGCAGGCGCCATCGAGGCACAGCATGTGGAAGCGCTGGATCAGGGTCACCGGGCCGGTCTGGCCCTGAGCCCGGGTCAATCCCGCCTTCTTTACTAAGAGCGCTCGCGATGGCCCGCACCTGGTCCATTGCCGCCGGCTCCACCGCGAACAGGGAACGCGGCGGGAACGGCACGCTCAACACTCACTGGCGGATCGGCTACCGGGGCAGCACCGCGTCCACCAGCAGCGCGGCACTCTTCGTCATGCGCCGTGCCCCGCAGGAACCCGTGCTCCAGCCGGCCGCACTTCAGGTCGGCCTCGAACTCCTTTTCCACGTAGAGCGGAAGACTGCGGTCGCGCTCGGCGCTGGTCAGTTTATGCACCGCAGGAGGGAACTTGCCTGGTCGGCCGCCGTCGCCACGCTTCTCGAAAGGCGTGACGCTCAAGACCTGCGGCATCGTATGCCTAGTCTTTGACACTCCAGCGAACAAACCCCCAGGCTCATGTTGCGTCGACCGGTTGAGAGCGCCGGGCTTTGTTCGACTTATACTCGAAGGGTTGCGCTAATCGTGGCTTGTTCGAGATCATCTCTCTTGTCTCGATGTTGTTGTGTGGATTTGTCAGATGTGTCCCGTGGGCCAAACACCTCCGATTTCACTGATAGTCGTTGTTGCACTGCTGGCCACGTTGGCCGGATGTGGGCAATCCTCCAACGTTGGCTCACTGCCTACCGCAACTAGCACCAGTGTGCGTGATTTGCTCAAGGAGGACTTGTGGTCCGACCGGGACGCGTATGATGCCACGCACTATTTGATGGTCCCCCTGCACGCTTCATTCGGCTCAGACAGTGACCCGCGCCGACTTGATTTCGATGCGTTCGTCACGCGGTTTCTTGACCATTCTTCCGAGCTCACTGCCAAGCGGTTGGATCGGCTTCAGTTCACGTATCTGGTCTCTCGCTACGGTGTATTGAAGTCAGAACGCGATGGGTGCACCCAGGAGACAGCCAGGGTGCGATCTTGGTTAGACACCGAGATCGACCGCTTTCTTACCTCGCCGGCTTGGCAATGGGCGGCCTCAGCCTTCCTGACCGTACCCGACAGAATTGCGTGGAGGCTCTCGCCCGAGTCGCAACAGGCACAGTATGAGTACCAGGGCGCGTTAATCGACGAAGACTTATTCGCCCTGGCGATTGCCGCCGACGCGCAGACATTGGATCTGGCGTGCGGTGCCCCCAGCTCGAACGCTGTCGACAGAACGGTCGGACTCGCGGCTGACGTCTTCGAAGAAAAGGTTGTGTCAACGAGCGCCGGAGGCTGGCTGTTACAACCGGGAGTCTGGTCAGATCATCCGGACTATCTATACGCGGGAAATGAGAACGTTGAACCAGACCTCCAGCCCGCACCGATCGCTGACATAGCTACCGACACCTCCCATAGTGCTCGGCTGCCCCTGTTCCTTAGAAGTTTGCAGTGCAACGCTGAGGTCCGAACAGACCAGCTCTCGGCAACAAAGTACGAGCAATTGGTGGCGGGCTTGGATGCCCAATTCGCCGTGGTGGCAAGCCGGGCTAATGGCGGGATACTGATGACGAACTTTATGGATGGGCGCAACGGTGTCTACCGCTACGGCTACGCGACGCAAGGCGCAGATCAAGGCTACGGGCCTTATCAGTTGTCTGGCACTTTCAACCTGGGTTGGTGGACCTTCGCCGGGGATCGCGCTCATGACGCCTACGAAGCGCAACTCAATAACTTTCCATTCTCAGACGAGATACTCAAGACCTATATCGGCCCGGACACGACGAGGGACCGAAATCCGGCATTTG
>CAYMKJ010000260.1:0-2380 GCA_964391025.1 uncultured Chromatiaceae bacterium | reverse complement strand
CTCCGGCGCCAGCGCCAGTTGCACGCGCACGGCCGTCGCCAGCGCCGTCGGCACACTCAGCCAGACCATGAGCGTTGCGGCGATCGAGTCAGACCCGAACCCGGGCGACAACTCGGCCACGGCCAGCACCACGGTGAACGGCGGCGCAGACCTGGCCGTGACGATCACGGACTCGCCCGATCCCGTGAAAAAAGGCGCCCAGCTGACCTACACGGTAGTTGTGAGCAACGGTGGCCCGCTGACCGCCACCGGCGCTGCACTGAGCGTGGTCCTGCCGGCCAACATCACTTTCATAAGTAAGACGTCGAGCCAGGGCACCTGCACCGGCAATGCGACAGTGAGCTGCGCCCTGGGCAGCCTCAGCAACGGCTCGTCAGCCACCGTCACGATCAAGATCAAACCCAAGTCGACCGGCACAGCGACAAGCACGGCGAGTGCCACCAGCACTGCCGTGGATCCGAATAGCGGCAACAACTCGGCAACGGCCAGCACGACCGTCAAGATGTAGCGAACCCGAAGCAGTCTGCCGTTCCCAGACCGACTGGCGGGCGACGGTGAGCCCACCGCTTCGGCCATTGCGAGCACCTGCAGCTGACCGCCGTAGCCCGCGCAAATCGCGGGAACCCGGGCAGGTTCGGGTAAGCTACCGGTGGTGGTTGCCACTCGAGAAGACCTCATCATGAAGCCCGCAATTGCCGGGAAAAAGGGGCTCCCTGTCAACCGCGGGCGGCAACCTGCGAAGGCAGTAAAGCTCACCATTCTGGTCGGCACCCGCAAAGGTGCCTGGTTCTTGCACGGCAATACCGCCCGACGCCAGTGGCGCGCTGATGGCCCGCATTTTCTGGGGCACATCATCAATCATCTGGTGCTTGACCCGCGCGACGGGAAGACCCTGATTGCGGCAGTCAGCACGGGCCACCTGGGGCCCACCATCTTCCGTTCCGGTGATCTGGGAAAGACCTGGCAGGAGGCGAGCCGCCCGCCGGCATTCCCGAAATTGCCGGACGGCCAGCTCGACGCAAACGGCCTGCCGGGACGCACTGTGAAGCACACCTTCTGGCTGACGCCGGGCCATGTCACGCAGCCGGGTGTCTGGTTCGCCGGCACGTCGCCCCAGGCCATCTTCCGGACCGACGATGGCGGCGATACCTGGCAACTGCTGCCTGGCCTGCACGACAATGCGCAGTATCGCAGCTGGATGGGCGGCGAGCAGGACGGCACGCCCGATGGGCCGAAACTCCATTCCATCATCATTGATCCGCGCGACGCCGCGCACATGTATATGGCCATGTCGGGCGGCGGCGTGCTGGGCGTCCTGCCGGGAATACTCGGCACGCTCCAGGCCACCGAAGCGCTGAAGCTGGTCCTCGGCATCGGCGAACCACTGATAGGGCGGCTGCTGATCTTCGATGCGCTGGCGATGACATTTGACGAGGTGACGATCACGCCGGACCCGGAGTGCCGGTGTGCGGGGGGCAGTACCGCAGACGAGTCGTGAGGCCGAGGTCGCGGCAGTCACCGTCAGTACCAGCATCCGGTCAAACGGGGTACAGTCACTGTGTCCGGCAATACGGGCGCTGAAGTGACTCCCGGCACCTTGAATAGCGTGCTGAAACAGGCAGGCCTTAAAAAGGGAAACGGCAATGAAGTACCTGGTAGTCATCGAGGAAGGTCAGGAGGGCTTTGGTGCCTATATCCCCGACCTTCCAGGCTGCGTGTCAGTCGGCGCCTCGCCCGAGGAAGTGCTGGCACTTATTGAAGAGGCGATCGATTTGCACATCCGGAGCATGGTGCAGGACGGCGAGCGGATCCCGGCGCCCTCCTCGCGCGCCGCGCTCGTCGAAGTTCGGGCGGCCTGAGCCGCCAACTACGCCCGACCCCGATCCAGCGAGGTTCGATTGCCATGATGTTGTCGCGTGAAACATAACCAATCACTCCACCGGTCGCCTGACGCGCCCGTCATGCGGCTTGCAAGAGCAACCCGCACGCCAGCCGCTGGCGCCGCTGAGTTCAAACGTTGGGCGTCATAGAGGAGGGGCTTATGAAGATTGATGGATCGTGCCACTGCGGCGCCCTGAGATACGAAGCCGAAGTTAATCCCGAGCATGTCGGCATCTGCCATTGCACGGACTGCCAGCTTTTAGGGGGTTCCGCATTCCGCGTTCGCGTCTTGAGTCGCAAGTCTTCTTTCCGGTTCACTTGCGGCGAGCCGAGGATCTATGAAAAGACCACGGAAAAAGGCGAGAAGCGGGCGCAGGCCTTTTGTGCCACGTGCGGCACGTCGATCTGCGGGTTCGGAGCTAGTGAGGAGTCGCCTTTTAGTATCAACGCTGCATCATGTCGCCAGCGCAAGGAGCTCGTTCCAAAGGTTCAAATTTGG
>CAYMKJ010000259.1:0-4308 GCA_964391025.1 uncultured Chromatiaceae bacterium | reverse complement strand
TTGTACTGGGCCAGCGCATGACCCTGCTCAGCCGCCTTGAGATACCACTGCACCGCCTGCGCGTCGTCCTGCGGGACGCCCTTGGCTTCGTGGTACATGGTGCCGAGGTTGTACTGGGCCAGCGCATGACCCTGTTCAGCCGCCTTGAGATACCACTGGACCGCCCGCGCGTCGTCCTGCGGGACGCCCTTGGCTTCGTGGTACATGGTGCCGAGGGTGGACTGGGCCAGCGCATGACCCTGCTCAGCCGCCTTGAGATACCACTGCACCGCCTGCGCGTCGTTCTGCGGGACGCCCTTAGCTTCCTGGTACATGGTGCCGAGGTTGTACTGGGCCAGCGCATGACCCTGCTCAGCCGCCTTGAGATACCACTGTACCGCCTGCGCGTCGTCCTGCGGGACGCCCTTACCTTTCGCGTACATGAGGCCGAGGTTGTACTGGGCATCCGGGTCACCCTGCCCGGCCAGCGGCTTCAACAATCGTAAGGCAGTCGCGTAGTAGCCTCGTTGGGCTGCGATTACCCCATCTTCAAGTGATCCACCGCACCCAGCCGCACTTGCGAGTATCAGGGCCAAAACCCCGGCACGAATGGCGATTCTCATGTTGCGCTTTCCCCCGCCCTCGGGATCATAGCGAATCCCCCCGACATCCCCGGATTCGCCGCTGGCTCCACTCCTGCCCCGATCCTTACCCTGGGGGTATTGACCCCGACCTTGTCGCTGGACGCCGGACCCTGGTCAAAGCGGGACGCCTGTTAACACTCCTCTAACTAATGTTTGGGTCTATGGTCCATGGGAGCCTCACGATTGCTCCGGAAACAGCCCCGGCAGCCATCGCGACGCGAGGGTTGCGGGGAAAGCCAGACGCAAAGGGGCGCGGGTGCTCGCCGAGATGAGGACGCCTTGTTCGAGCAGAGCGGAAACGACGCGGCGGGCTTGACGGTCACCGGTGCTGACGATTGCGGCGGCCTCACCGCGAGGGAGTTCGCCGCGGAAGAGGACGGCTTCGAGAATGGCGCCAGATTTTGGCGGAAGGCGATCGAGCCTGATCTCTTCTTCGACCCACATCAAGATGCGCGCGCGCAGCTGTTCCGGTTGTACCAGCCGTTCCATGAAAGTGACTTGATCGATACAGGTATTCAAGAAGAAGCGGGTGAAAGCCGCGAGGTTCTCCTCGCTCAGGTTCCCCCTGCCATCCAGATCGTTGTGCCGTGTCTCGTCGCACGCGGCGAGGTGCGCTTTGTAGGCATTGACATTGCGAGCAAGTCCGCGCGCGATGGACCACACAGCCCCTGTATCGAGCGCTTCCAGCAATGTAGCGTGCGACATCAAGCGCGCGACGCGCCCGTTGCCATCAAGGAAAGGGTGAATCCACGCAAGACGGTGATGCGCCGCTGCCGTCGCGAGAATGGTCTCGGTCTTGCCGAGACGGCTATAGACCTCCTCGAACCGGTGCAGGAAGCGAGGCACAGCGGGAGGGCTGACGGCGACGTGCCTGCCGACCTTCACGTCCCGGCGGCGCAGCTCACCCGGGATTACCTTGCTCCGCTTCTTGGTCGCCGGGTCTTCCATCCACAAGAGATTGTCGGGTAATAGTTCGTAAAACCGGCGATGGATTTCTTGAACTGCCTCGGCCGTCGTAACGCGGCCCTTCAGGCCACCGTCATCGATCCAGCGCTGGACCTCAATGTGCGCTTTCGCTTCAAGTTGGAGGTCTCGCTTCTTGGCGTCCGTGCTGTAGTCGCCCTTCAGAGCACGCTCGATCTCGACGGGGTGCGTGTCGTGTCCCTCGATGAGATTGCTGTAGTAGCAATTCATGGCGCGCACAAGGCCGGCCAGGGAGGCCACCAGGCTTTCGGGCAGCGAACGCCGAAAGCCCGCGCTTTTCTGCGCCAGCTCCAAGGCAAGATCGGTCAGTTCGGCCCGATACCGTGAGCCGTCGCCGATAAATGGGGGCGCCATCAGAGGGACAGTTTCCCCCCGATCCTCTGCCGCCACCATGTCCCTTTCTATGTCCGTTTCAGTGTCAGCCATGAATCAATATATATCATTAACTTACGTGACATCAACGGTCTTATAAGTCCGCTTATAGGTCCGCTTTATTGCCCGCCCGGCGCACCGCCCCCAGCAAGCCACCCGAGGGTGTGCTGGCGTTGAGCTGAGACCTGTCGATGCCGAGCCGGAGTGGGAGCCGGCTGGTGAAGCGCCGGGGTGTCGGTTCGCAGCCCGGGAAGGTCGCAGCGAATCCACCGAGGTCCCGTCCGGCGAAACAATCCCGTAGGACTGTCATGAAAGTCTGCGTCTCTGCGTGGGGAACTGTACCGTAGGAATCGGCCGCAAGGCCTTACCTCGGAACCCGCGTCTTTCGTTACACTTCGCGGCTATTTGTCGCCAAGAACCCTCCCCATGAGCCGCCCCATGATCGTTCCGGATACTGCCCGTTGGTCCCGCGGCCACACCGGGACCCGGTTGAGCCTTACGAGCCTCGGAGTCCCCTTGGTGCTGGCTGTGGCGCAGGCTTTCCTGCTCGCGGGGTGCGGACGGTCAGCGGCGCCGGAAGCCGCCGGACCCAAGCCGAGCCTGGTCGTGACCACTGCCAGCCCGAGCCTTCAGGACATGGAGCAGGCCCTCGCCGTGTCCGGTTCCGTGGCTGCCTGGGAAGAGATGTCGCTGGGTGTCGAGCTGGCTGGAATCCGGGTAGCGTCGGTGCTGGTGGAAGTGGGCGACACGGTCCGGGCCGGACAGCCCCTGGTCCGGCTCGATGCGCGAACTCTTGAGGTTCAGGCCCGCCAGGCGGAGGCCAGCGTGGCCCAGGCGAAGGCCAGTCTCGATCTGGCCCGGGCCAATGCAACCCGCGGCGAGTCGCTGGTCAAGGAGGGCCTGATTTCCTCCAGTAACCTGGACGAACTGCGCGCGACCCTGACCGGTGCGGAAGCCCAGCTCGCGGCTGCAGACGCGGACCGGGAAGCGGCGCGCCTGCGGCTGGGCTTTGCGACGTTGGTGGCCCCCGATGCCGGCGTCATTTCTGCCCGCACGGTTCAGCCGGGCCAGATCGTGTCCTCGGGCACCGACCTGCTGCGCCTCATTCGGCAGGGGCGCCTGGAGTGGCGCGCCGAACTCACCGAGGGCGATCTCACCCGGGTCCGGGTCGGCACGCCAGTCGAACTCAAGAGCCCGAGTGGTCAGCGAATCCTGGGGAAGGTCCGTGCGGTGTCGCCATCCGTGGACCCCGAAACCCGCACGGGCATCCTCTATGCTGATCTCCCCGCGCCCGGCGACCTGCGGGCCGGCATGTTCGCGCAGGGGCAGGTCCTGCTGGGCGCGACGTCCGCCACGGTTCTCCCTCGAGAATCGGTCGTGTTCCGCGATGGTTTTCCCTATGTGTTCGTGGCCCGGTCTGCGCCCGACCAGTCCCGGCCCGCCAGACCGGGCGAGAGCGCAGCGTTCAAGGTCGAGCAACGCCGGATTTCGATCGGCGCCCAGCGAGGCGAATTCACCGAAGTGCAGGGCGGGCTCAAGCCAGTTGAACGGGTTGTCGTGCGGGGCGCCGGCTTCCTGAGCGACGGCGACCTGGTGCGGGAAGTCGCCGATCCGGAGGCCGCCGTTGCAGTGGCAAACAAGCTGGCGCCTGAAGCCGGCGAGAAAACGCCATGAATGTTTCCCTCTGGGGCATTCGCAACCCTGTCCCCGCGGCGCTCATCTTTGCGGTCCTCTGCTTCGCGGGGGTCATCGGCCTCCGCAAGCTGCCCATCTCCCAGTTGCCCGACTTCGTCACGCCGGAGATCACCGTCACGATCAATCTGCCCGGTGCCGGTCCGAGCCAGCTCGAGACCGACGTGACGCGGAAGGTTGAGGATGCCGTGGCATCGATCGCAGACATCGACAAGCTCATTTCCACGGTCAATGAAGGCGTGTCGAAGACGCGGATCATTTTCGACCTCGGCCGCGATATCGATCGGGCGTTTCAGGAAGTACGGGACGCTGTCGACCGGATCCGGCCCGATTTGCCCCAGGACATTGATGAGCCTGTGATTGCCCGGGTGTCCCTCTTTGGACCGACGCTGCTCGGCTACGCAGTGGTTTCTGATCGCCTTGAAGCGGACGAGCTCAGCTGGTTTGTGGACGACACTGTGCGCAAGGCCCTGTTCAGCGTCAGTGGCGTGGGGCAGGTGCAGCGTGCGGGCGGTGTGGAGCGGGAGGTGCGCGTCGACCTCCGCCCGGACTCCCTGCAGGCGTTTGGCCTGACCGCCGGAACCGTGTCTTCCCAGCTGGCCCGGCTGCAGCTTGAGCTGTCGGGTGGCCGCACTGT
>CAYMKJ010000258.1:0-7198 GCA_964391025.1 uncultured Chromatiaceae bacterium | reverse complement strand
GGGCGCAGCGGCCTCGCGGTGGCCGGCCTCGGCATCCTGGCGATCGCCTGGATCACGGTGCGGGACCGCACGCGGGAGATCGGCACCCGGCGCGCGCTCGGCGCCACGGCGCCCGATATTTTCTTCCAGTTTGCCGCGGAGGCCGCGTTGCTCGCGACGGTGGGGGCCCTGGCCGGGCTCGGTGTCGGCGTAGTGGTGTCACGGATTCTTGCCAGTGCAGCGCGTCTGCCACTGGTGGTCGATGTGGGCAACACGCTGGTGGCGCTCGCCCTGGCCATCGTCCTGAACCTGCTCTTTGCCAGCTGGCCCGCGTTGCGGGCCGCGCGGATGGACCCGATCCGGGCGTTAAGGCACGAGTAGTAGGTACCTTTTTAGACGCATCACGGTGTGCAGTGCGAGAATCTGCCCGGGAGCATGACATTCACGGGTTGCCCCTTCGACAGTTGATGGTAGTGTCAGCTCATGACTGACAAGCGCGTCACCAGGCAGCATCACGCCACCTTTGAAGGCATCCGGCACGTCAGCGAGGAGGGTAGCGAATTCTGGCTGGCGCGTGCGCTGGCCAAGGTGTTGGATTACTCCGAGTATCGCCATTTCCTGCCGGTGATTGAGCGCGCCCGTGAGGCGTGCAGGAACAGTGGTCAGCGGATTGTCGACCATTTCGAGGAAGTCCTCGAAATGGTCGGGATAGGCTCGGGCGCAATGCGTGAACTTGCCAACTTCCGGCTGTCGCGCTATGCCTGCTACCTGATCGTCCAGAACGGCGATCCCGGCAAGCCGGTGATCGCCAATGGCCAGACCTACTTCGCGCTGCAGACGCGCCGGCAGGAATTGGCAAGTGACACGATGTTCGCTCAGCTGACCGAGGACGAGAAGCGCCTCGCCATTCGCCACGAACTAGCCGCCCACAACAAGGATCTGGCCGCGGCCGCCAGGCAAGCGGGCGTGCAGACTGGCCCCGACTACGCCATTTTCCAGGATCATGGCTATCGTGGTTTGTACGGCGGTTTGTCGGCCAAGGATATCCATGCCCGAAAGGGCTTGAACAAGACCCAGAAGATTCTCGATCACATGGCCAGCACCGAGTTGGCAGCCAACCTCTTCCGGGCCACCCAGACGGAGGAAAAGCTCAGACGTGATCAGGTACGCGGCAAGCAACGCGCAAACGAAACGCACTTCGAGGTCGGCAAGAAAGTACGCCGGACCATCAAGGAACTGCGCGGCACCATGCCCGAAGAATTGCCGACCCCAAAAGCCAGCATCAAGCAGATCGAAAGTGCCAAAAAGAAACTGGAGAAAGAGTAATAGGGCAGGCCTGGCTGGAGAGAAGCATTCCGTGGGCTCCTTATGCCGGTCGCCACACTGGTTGTCGATGTGGGCAACACGCTGGTGGCGCTCGCCCTGGCCATCGTCCTGAACCTGCTCTTTGCCAGCTGGCCCGCGCTGCGGGCCGCGCGGATGGACCCGATCCGGGCGTTAAGGCACGAGTAACAGGTACCTTTTTGTGCTGTTCTAGGCTGCCGCGATCGTTTCCACCTTGGACGGCAGCCGGTCGATAACCAGCTGCTGGAGGTTCACTCGCTGGCTGGCGTGATCGATGTCAATGCCGACCAGGTGCCCGTCCGCGTCGAAGTCGAGGACGACGCCGTCCGCCACCTCATCACTGTCCACACTGGGACGATCTGCCAGGTCGATGTAGAGCGAATCGGTTGCCGCGTCGTAGTGGAGTTTCATGGGGTGAACCTGCGGTCGGGGAACGCGTTGTGCACGGTGACTCTATCGGCAAGCGTGACCACCCTCAAGTAACGGCCCCCCAGTTCGGGGACGCGGCCCCAGAATTGGTACCGCCCGTCAGGTTGGCGCTCGACCCGGACGGGGTGCCGGAGCACCTCCTCGCACCACGCTTTTCTGAGATAGGGGCGCTTTCGAAGGACGTCGCCCACGAAGTAGTCGGTGAATTTGCAGGCGGCCATGCCGAGGAACTGTGCGGTCGGCAGGCTCGAGGCTAGAAACCACGCGCTGATGAACCCGCCTGCCAGGGCAAGCCACAGCGGCAGTTCAACGGTCGAGGTCATGCCATATCAGTTCAGAGGTGTGTCCAGTCCCGCACTCACTCCCCAGGCGAGCAGGACCCACATCGCCATCAGCACCAGCCAGCCCGCGAAATAGGCGCGGATGCGGAGCCGCAGCCGGTTGCCGCCCAGGTGCACCCAGGCGTGCACCACCCGCGCGGCCACGTAGGCCCAGGCCAGCGTCACCATCGCCATCCCGGTCTCCCCGGTAACCATGGCCGCGAGGCAGGCGGCGTAGAAAAGGGTCGGCGCCTCGAAGAGGTTCGAGAAGTGCCGGGCCGGCTTGGCGGTGGACTCCGGCTCTACCTCGCCCTGGTAGATCCGGAAGTATTTGGCCGAGATCTCGTTGGCCCGCACAGCGCCCACGCGGCTCCGGAAGAGGATGACCAGGACGGTGGCCGTCAGCAGCACCATGGCGAACATCGGGTAGATCAGGCTGGAGAGAAACACTGTGTGAACTCCTTGTCAGGGTGGGGAGGGAGTCGCAGATCGGGTGGGGAAATCCGGCATGGCCAGCGCAGCCAGCAGGATCAGCGCAATGGCACTGTGAAAGAGACTGCCCACGATGCTATTCCCCTCTGGAACCCACACTGTGGTCGGGTAGACTAGCTTCTCAATATAGTGCACCCCGAGGATCCCGACATGTCGAAAGACAAGGAAAGACCCACCACCGGCACGGACGGACTCCCGCTGCCGATCCTGCCGCCCGAGCGGGACGCGCGCGTCTGGGCGAAGAACGTCCGCGTGATGTTCTACACCCCCGGTTTCCTGGCCCTGCTGCTGATCAAGACCGGCGAACGGGCAGGGTGTATTCGACGTTGAAAAGACCCTCGTCGGGGCCCTGGTCGTCGCCATGGCGATTACCGTGTTCTACGGCGTGCTCAAGCTCAAGCGGATGCAGGCGACCTACGACGAAAACTGCCCGCCGAAGCCGCCGAAGTAGCGGGTCGGGAGCAGACCGTACTCGACGGCCATGATTACCCTGCGCTCTCTGGCCGCGGTCCTGTCGGCACTGTTCCTGCTGGCCATCACCGTGCTGGTGGCCCTGCTGATGCTCAACCCGGCTGCTCTCAAGGATCAGTTCGAGGCCTGGGCCAGCGGGCAGCTCGGCCGGCGGCTCGCCGTCGATGGCGACTTCCAGCTGCAGCTCGGTCCGGTCGTCCAGCTCGCCGCCAATGGGGTGCGGCTGGCCAACGTTGCCTGGGGCAGCCAGCCCGAGATGCTGGTGGCGCAGCGCGTCCTCGTGCAGCTCGACGTCCGGTCGCTCTTCCGGGACACGGTCATCATCCCCCGGATAGAGGTTGATGGACTGGACATGCTGCTGGAACGCAATGCGGACGGGCTCAACAACTGGGAATTCGAACGGCTTGAAGAGGAGGAGACGCCCTGGCCCGAGACGCCCCCCGTCGTCGTGCAACTGGTCAACCTGCCCGGCGCCCGGCTGCGCTTCATCGGCCCCCGGCTGACGCGTCCACTCGAGGTGCAGTTCGACGCGCTGGAACAGCACCCGGCCCCCGACGAGATGCTGGTGCTCAGTGCCTCGGGCCAGGCCAACGAGGTGCCGCTCCACCTGGGAGCGAGTGTCGGTCCTGTGGCAAACCTGCTCAAGGGCGAAAATATCAGCTTCGCGCTGGACGGCCAGGTCGGGGAGCTGAAGCTGGAGGGCCATGGCCGTATCGATGACCTCGGCACGCCGGCCGATACCGAGGTGGCCATCAATATCAGCGGTCCCGACGCGGACTACGTGACGCGAACCCTCGGGGTCCGCAATCTCGGCACGGGGCCCGTAAAGCTCGACGCCAGCATCTCCCCGGCCGCCGACCGTCGCGGCATCAGCGGCAAGGTGGCCGGCGTCTTTGGTGAACTGACCATCGACGGCAGCGGCGAGCTCGTCGATCCGGCCGATCTCAAGAAGCTGGGCTTGCAGCTCCAGGTCGCCGGCCCCGATCTCAGCCTCATCGGCGGGCTGCTGGATATCAATCAGCTGCCGGCCGAGGCCTTCACCCTGGAGACGCGCTTCGACCGGAACGACGACTCCCTCACAATCGAGACCGTGTCCCTGCGGCTGAAAGATGCGGAACTGCAACTGCAGGGCTCGGTCAGCGGTGTGGAGCGCCTCACCGGCAATGATGTCAGCTTCACCGCCAGGGGCTCCGACCTGGCGCGAATCCGCCGCTTGCTGCGCATACCGGGCGTCGCCACCGGCCC
Organism: uncultured Chromatiaceae bacterium; assembly: GCA_964391025.1. GTDB lineage: Bacteria > Pseudomonadota > Gammaproteobacteria > Steroidobacterales > SHZI01. The sequence goes on along the minus strand of CAYMKJ010000258.1, from coordinate 2,918 downwards.
GTTCGACCTGGCCGGGCGTCTCAAGCAATCGCCGCAGGGCAAGGAGCTTCTCGAATTCACGGCGAACACCCGGCTCGGGAAATTCACCGCCGCCGGCCCCCTGGGTAGTTACCCGGGTTTCTATGGCAGCCAGCTGCAGTTCACCGTCGCCGGAGCGGATTTCGGCCGCATCGGCACGGCGCTGAAAATTGCCGGCTTGCCCACCGGTCCCTTCGACGCCCGGGGTCAGGTCGAGTGGACCGAGCCGGGCGTCATGTTCAAGAGCAGCACCCTGAAAGTCGCGGGGGATCAACTCAGGCTGGATGGGCTGCTGGGTATGCAGCCCCCCGGCAGGAAGGTGGACCTGCGCATCGCCATGCAGGGCAAGGATCCCCGACTGCTGGCATGGTTTCTCGACCAGCCCGCGTTGCCCGCCCGGCCCTACACGGTGTCCGGGCGGTTGCGTCGCGACCGGAACGCCTGGCGCGTTGACGGGGTTGAAGCTGGCCTTGCCGGCGCCCGTCTGCGTCTCAACGGCCAGGTGGGTAACCCGCCGGCTCTGCGCGGCACGAAACTGAGTTTCTCGGCGGAGGGACCCGACCTCGCACCGTTCAGCGGGGTTGCCGGGCGCAAATTACCGAAGGTGCCGTTCAGGGCGGCGGGTAACCTGGCGAGCCTGCCAAATGCCATCCGGCTCCAGCAGTTGAGTGTTTCTGCGGGCAATCTCAGGGTCACAGGAGACGTCACGGTCGGCCTGCCCGTCGGCACCTCCCGCAACGATTTCGACATCAGCAGCGAGGGCAGCGGGCTCGACACGCTGGTGCCGGAATTGAACTGGCTGCCCATCGCCGGCCGGTCGGTGGACGTCACCGCCCGGGGCAGCTGGCAGAAGGACCTCCTGGCCATCACTGCCCTGAAAATTCAGACCGCCGGGGAAAGCGTCAGCGCCCAGGGGGACGTCAGCCTGGCGCCGGTGGTCTCGGCCAGGGCCATGCAGGTCAACGTGAGCACCAGGAACCTGGCGGCCGGGGGCCGGCTCTTCGGCCTCAAGCTTCCGGAAGGCCTCACGCTGCCCGCCGTACCATTGCAGTTCGCAGCCCGCGCTTCCGGAAACGCTGACGCCTATCTGCTGGAGGGGCTGAGCGGCACCGTGGGCGATACTGATTTTTCCGGCCGCCTGCAAGTTGCCCTCAAGGGCAAGCCGAATATCGATATCCAGCTTCAGTCGGAATTCCTGAACCTCAACTCCTTCAGCACAGCGGGCCCGCAGCCGGCGACCACGAAGGCTGCGACGCCACCGGCGACCGGACCGTTCATCCCGGACGTCCGGCTGCCGCTGGATTTTCTGAACCAGTACAACGGACGTCTCGCAGTGCGCGCCGGCAAGCTGCGGTTTGCCGCAATCGACTACACGGCGGTCCAGATCGAGGCCGGTCTCAAGGACGGTCAACTCACGGCCAATCCGATCCAGTGGGCAAACGCCAATGGAAAAGTGTCGGGACAGCTCGACGTGCAGCAGGGGGCCGGACTACCGCTCCTGCGGGTGGTGGCCAGCGGCAGCGATGTGATACTGGAGTTCGGACGCCGCACTGCCAATCCGGCTGACCGGCTCCGGTACGACGGGCAGATCGACCTTACCGGCAGGGGCGGCACGCTCCGGGAGCTGGCGGCCTCCCTCCAGGGCAAGATTCGCCTGACCAGCGGCCCGGGCCGTTTGCCCAACAGCAACCTGACTGCGATTTACTCGTCGTTCTTCAGCGAGCTCTGGAGCACGCTCAACCCCCTCGTGAAGAAGCAGCCCTACACCGACGTGGTCTGCGCCGTGTACCTGCTGCGGGCCGACGACGGCATGCTGCGCACTGATCCGGCCCTGGTCCTGCGCACGACCGCGATCGACGTCATCAGCAATGGTTCGATCAATCTGCGTAATGAGGCCATCGACTTCAACTTCAAGACTGCCGCCCGCTCAGGGATAGGCATCAGTCTCGGACAGATGGTGAATCCCTACATCAAGATCTCCGGGACGCTGGCGAAGCCACGGCTGACACTCGACCCGACCGGCTCCCTCGTCAGCGGCGGTGCTGCTTTTGCCACGGGCGGCCTGTCGGTTCTGGCGACGACCGTGTGGGACCGGCTCTTTCGCGAGAAAGATCCCTGCGCCACGGCCATCGCTGAGGCCAACAAGCGCGCTGCTACTTCGCAGCCGTAGACGCCGGCACGGGCGGCCTTGACCTTTAACCATGGTTGAAGGTCTAGGATGCACTCATAATATATACCGCCAGAGGAGCGCGCCCCATGCTCGGAGTTGACGACAGGCTGGTGACACCAGCCACCCTGAAGTGGGTCAAGGTCGGCCTGCTCGCCGGCCTGGCGACCATTCCCACCACGATCGTTCTCTATTACGTACTCGGGCTCACCGTCGACGCGGCGCTCGCAGGCACCAACCAGGTCCGGAACTGGCTGGGGGTACTGACGTTCCTGGTGCTCCTCAAGGCCGGCCTGGCCTGGCTGTTCCGGACGGGGCAGTTCCGGGCGTCCAGCGAAGCCAAGCTGAACGTCCGCGACCAGATCTACCAGCAGGTCGTGAAACTCGGCCCCGGACTCCTCGGCAAGCGGCGCACGGGTGAGATCGCCAACACGGCGACCGAGGGCGTCGAGTACCTGGACTACTACTTCAGCGTCTACTTCGTGCAGATCTGGGTCGCGATCGCGATTCCCATCTTCCTCTGCGCGGCGATGTTCTCCATCGACTGGGTGGTGGGCCTCTGGACGCTGGCCGGCGTGCCGCTGACGCCGCTGTTCGTGGGCTCATCGGCGCGCGGTTTCCGCCGCATCAGCAAGCAGAACGAGGAGGTCAAGAACCGGAACAGCTCCCAGTACCTGGATTCGATCCAGGGCATGAGCACCCTCAAGATGTTCAACGAGGGCGAGCGCCGCGG
>CAYMKJ010000257.1:0-21733 GCA_964391025.1 uncultured Chromatiaceae bacterium | reverse complement strand
CCGCGAAATGATCGGCGCCGTTTTCGAAGTGGATGAGGTCGATGAGTGGGGTCAAGCGTGGGTAACAATGTGGTGGGATCGCGGAGATGAGGATATTGATGGCCATGGGATCGGACTGTCTCCCTCGGAGATGCAGGTCGTGTCGGGAGATGATGCCGGCTAACGCGTAGCGTTAGGCATCGAGAATTAACTATGGCAGCCCGAAGGTCTTCAAAGAAGACCGCCTCAAGTTTAGGCGCCCCGTACCTGCGTCGAATCAGCAGCGACCCCGAGCGAATGGTGAACTCTCACTTCCCATTCAGCATCCCGGCGTTTCGTCAGGGCATAGCCCTCGATTTGCCTACGCCAGTCACGTTCTTCGTCGGTGAAAACGGAAGCGGAAAATCTACCCTGCTGGAAGCATTGGCGGAAATCTGCGGCTTCAACCCGGAGGGGGGCAACCGCGATCACTATCGCGAAGCCCGCGAGGACCGGTCCGAACTCGCGCAGGCCCTCAGGCTCTCTTGGATGCCAAAAATGACTGAGGGATTTTTCATGCGCGCCGAAAGCTTCTACAACTTTGCAAGCTACCTTGACGGCGTATCCGACTTCACGGCTTATGGAGGCCGGTCACTACACCACCAATCACATGGTGAGTCTTTCCTCGCGCTGTTCCAAAATAGATTTGAGCACGGCGTGTACATCCTGGATGAACCGGAGGCCGCACTATCGCCCCAACGACAGCTAGCCTTTCTGAAAGTCATCCACGACCTGGAAGTGCCTCGCCACGCACAGTTTCTGATCGCCTCCCATTCACCAATTCTTCTGGCCTATCCTGGGGCAACCTTGTATCAATTCGAGGAAGCTGGAATTCGTCAGGTAGCCTATCGCGAAACAGAGCATTACCTATTAACTAAGGATTTTCTCAATAGTCCTGAGCGGTTTCTTCAATACCTATTTGCCGAGGACGATGAGCCTGATGCTTAACCAGCCGTTCAAACGGACGCCCCGGCGCTGCGCGGTCCGGCACCGGTTAACGGCACGCTACACGAGAGGACGAAGGAGAGCGTTGTGCCATTGACTGGCGGCTGCTTCTGCGGACTCGTGCGCTACACGATTGCCGCGCCACTCAGAAATGCACGCAGCTGCCACTGTTCCCGCTGTCGCAAGGCTTTCAGCGGGGCGGGGTCGACTTACGCGGAAATTGAACCAGGATCATTGGCGTGGGTATCCGGCGAACCGGGGCTGGTGCGCTACGAGTCCACGCCGGGCTGGGGGCTTTGTTTCTGCGGCACATGCGGGTCCACGCTGTGCGGCACGCACAACGGCGAAGTGCATGGCGTGACACTGGGCTGCATAGACGGTGACCCTGGCGTTCAGATTGAGATGCACATCTTTGTTGGCTCGCGCGCCCCTTGGGATCACATCGGCGGCGATGCGCTGCAGTTTCAGGCCCAGCCGAGCTGACCGCGCGAAAGGTTTTCACGCCGGAAGGCGCAAATCAGTAGGCTGACCGGTCGGCCAGACAGGTGACAGTGACGGCCCCCGCTATCCAATGGGGCACCCGCATCACAGAAATGCCGCTCGGCCATCGACACGATGGTATATACCGGTATATCCTTAGAAAATGTCGTTCCTCAGCCGGGTGGGCGCTGCCCTGGAAAGCGCCGGCGTGCGGTACGCGCTGGTCGATGGCTACGCCGTGGCCCTGCATGGCGCGGTGCGCGGTACCGTCGACGTGGATGTGATCCTCGCGTGGGATGCCCGCTCACTGCGGGCGGCGGAGAAGGCGCTCAGGGAAATTGGCCTCGTTTCCCGCCTGCCGATCACCGCCGACGAGGTCTTCCGTTTCCGCGACGAATACATCCGCAACCGGAATCTCATCGCCTGGAATTTCTACCATCCCCAGGACCTCACCGAGCAGCTCGACATTGTCATCTCGACCGATCTCAAGGGCAAAAGGGTCCAGCGGTTCCAGACGGTGGACGGTCCGTTGCAAGTGCTGGCACGGAAGGACCTCATCGAGATGAAGCGCGCCAGTGGCCGGCCCCAGGATCTTGCCGACATTGCGGCGCTGGAGAAGCTCCCATGAGGCCGGTCCAATACTTCACGCCGGAGTACCTGGAGCAGTGCCGGGCAATGACCCCAGACCAGATCATCCGCTTTGTCGAGGACTTCCGGAGGCTGCACGGCGGAGCAGCGCAGGGTGCGACGCGCGCGAAGTCACGGCTGATCAGTCTCAAGGTGCCGGAGGACTTGCTTGATGCGTTCAGGACGAAGGCCCGCTTGTCCGGCCGGCCTTACCAGTCCCAGATCAAGGACCTGATGAAAGCCTGGCTGATCGGCGAGTGAGTCAAATCCAACCCTCCCGCACCAGCCGCCGGTAAAGCAGCACGCACGCGAGCAGCGTGGTGCCGACGATGAGCGGGTAGCCGAATCTCTCGCTCAGCTCCGGCATGAACTTGAAGTTCATGCCGTACATGCTGAACACCACCGTCGGGATAGCCAAGATGGCGCCCCAGCCGGCCAGGCGTTTCACCACTTCATTCTGACCGACGGTGACGAGCGCCAGGTTCACCTGGATCGCGGTGGTGAGCATCTCGCGGATCGTGTCCACGCCCTTGATGATCCGGCTGACGTGGTCCTCGATGTCGCGGAAGTAGGGCCGGAGCTCTTTCCTGACGATCTCTTCGTGGAACCGGATCAGCTGCGCACTGATGTCGTTGATGGGACCAACGGCGTCCCGAAGCTTGATGAGCTCGCCCTTCAGTTTGTAGAGCCGCCCGATGGAGTCCCGGTCGAAGGATTTCTCGAAGATCTCCTGCTCAAGTTCCTGAAACCGTGCCTGCAATCGTTCGGCAACCGGCTGGTAGTTGTCCACGACGAAGTCGATGACGGAATACAGCGCAAAACCGGGACCCAGCCCCAGTCTGTGGGGCGCGGTCTCGCACTTCAGGCGGACCGGCGCGTAGCTAACCGACGATCCGTGACGGATCGTGACGATAAAATTCTGTCCAACGAACAGGTGCGTTTCTCCGAACCGCACTTCGTCGTTAACCAACTGTGCCGTTTCGACGACGATAAAGAGGGAGTCAGCGTAAGCCTCCAGCTTCGGCCGCTGGTGTGCATTCAGCGCATCCTCGATGGCAAGGTCGTGGAGGGAGAACTCCTCCTGAACCTTACGCAGCAGGTGGGTGTCCGGCTCGTGCATGCCCAGCCAGATGAAGGTCTCCGGTTCCTTCAGAATCTCGCTGATGTCGTCTACAGGCACGTTGCCCAGGCTCTTGCCGGCGCGATAGGCGACGCAATTGACGATCATGGATTACAACCCCGGTAGCAGCGAACTGCTCTGCTGTCGGTAAGATACGTACGCCGGATCGTTGCCGTAGCGTTTGCTCTGCTGGCCGTCCTGATCCCGGGCGGCGTAGTACATCAGGATCACGATGTAAGCAGGGCCGAGCACGCCCGCGGCGAGCGCCCAGCCCCCGGATGCACCAACGACGGTGATCATGAGCAGCCCGATCTGAAAGATGATCTCGCCCAGGTAGTTCGGGTGGCGCAGTCGTGCGTAGAGTCCGCTGGCGACGAACGCCCCGGGACTGGACGCTTTCGCCACCTGCTTCTGCTGGTCGGCAACGGATTCGAGCAGCAGTCCCGCAAGCATCAGGCCGGCCCCGGCGAGGATCCCGATCGTAACCTCGACGAATGTGGCCGCAACCCACGTTGGCAGTGCTACGAACATCATCAGCCACCCACAGGAGATCCACATGAACAGGCGCAGGGGCAACGGCACGCCCGCGTTGGCCTGCTCGCCCCTGGCCCGCGTGGCGCCATAGCCCTGGCTTCGATAGCGCGCGTAGACGAACCAGACGAGCCGGAGTCCGTAGGCCAGCCCCAGACTGCCGACCAGGAGTGCCGCCGGGACGGGGCGCCAGGTCATCACTCCCAGATTCGCGAGCACCATGCTAATGCCGTAACCGTAGGAAAAGACGTAAACGAAATTCGCAAAGATGATGGTGCAGCCCAGGAAGGCGAGCCCGAGCATGACCCAGTGAATGCCCAGCCATTGGCCGTTCGCCAGTCCCACCCCGCACAGGATCCACATGGCGAAAACGAAGGCGGGAAAAATGAAACGAATCGGACCCATGCGGCTTCTCTTTAGCGGACGCTGATGAAGGACTGGAACTGGACCAGTGGCGTGATGTAGTCATCCTGCGGGGGTTCGGCCTGAGGCAGGGCGGTAGAGAGGTACTTTCTGTTCGAGTCGGGCAGTACGGTGACGATCGTAGCCTCTGGACCCATCTCCTCCACGAGTTTCATGGCGCCGACCACGTTGGCGCCCGACGAGATACCCACGGCCAGGCCCAGACGATGGCCGAGAGCCTGTGCCATCAGTATCGAGTCGCCATCCCAGACATCAATGACGGGATCCAGCTGGTCAAGTTTGACGATCGCGGGGATGAACTCGTCGCTGATGCCCTGGATCCGGTGATTGCCGACCTTCTTTCCGGTACGAAGAGTGGGCGAGTTGGCCGGTTCCAGGGGATGCACCCGGACGTTGCGACCCTTGTTGCGCAGTGCCCGGGCCACCCCCATCACCGTTCCACCCGTGCCGACCCCGGCCACGAAGCCATCGGCTTCCCGCCCCAGCAGGAGCAGCTGCGCCTGGATCTCGGGCCCCGTGGTCAGCTCGTGGGCCTCAGTGTTGTCGGTGTTGGAAAACTGGCGCGGGAGAAAAGTGTTCGGGTTCTCGGCGCCGTAGTCCTCGGTCATGCGAATGGAGCCGACGAACCCGCCCTGCGCTTTGGAGACCGGTACGACGTCGGCGCCCAAACCGTGCATCAGCAGTGTGCGCTCCAGGCTCATCCAGTCCGGCATGTAGATGCGGACCCTATGGCCGAGAGCCCGTCCGATGGCCGCGAAGGAGATTCCCGTGTTGCCGCTTGACGCTTCGACGATGACCGCTCCGGGCCGGAGCTCACCCCGCTCCGCTGCCCGGCGCAGGATGTGCAGTGCCATGCGGTCTTTGACGCTGTCGGTCATGTTCATCGACTCGTACTTGGCGTAGAGCCGCCGGGGCTGACCATTGAACCGGTAGTGGATTTCGACCAGGGGCGTCCCGCCGACGAGCGCCGCCAGGTGGTTTACGGCGCGGCAGAGCTCAGGCGTGGGGGAAGCCATCATGCACCCGGAGTGTAGCCGAACCCGTTGCCGCCGGGCATTGAGGGCCTCGGCGCCGGATCAGGCGGCCCGTCTCTTCTTCAGTAGTCGGGCCAGATACTGTCCGGTATAGGACTTGCGGATGCTCGCCACATCCTCGGGCGTGCCTTCCGCCACCACGTGCCCGCCGCCGTTGCCGCCCTCGGGACCGAGATCGATGATCCAGTCGGCGGTCTTGATGACGTCCAGGTTGTGCTCGATCACCACGATCGTGTTGCCCTGGTCGCGAAGTTTCTGCAGCACGACCAGGAGTTGGGCGATGTCGTGAAAGTGCAGCCCGGTGGTTGGTTCATCGAGGATGTAGAGCGTATTGCCAGTGGCCCGCTTCGAAAGTTCCTTGGCGAGCTTTACCCGCTGCGCCTCGCCGCCCGACAAGGTGGTCGCGTTCTGGCCCAGTCGGACGTAGGACAGGCCCACCTCCATCAGCGTCTGCAGCTTGGGTGCGATCATCGGAATGGCAGCAAAGAACGGCAGTGCATCCTCCACCGTCATCTCGAGGATGTCATTGACGTTCTTGCCCTTGTAACGGATCTCCAGCGTCTCCCGGTTGTAGCGCCGGCCCTTGCAGACGTCGCAGGGCACGTACACGTCGGGCAGAAAGTGCATTTCCACGCGCAGGACGCCGTCGCCCTGGCACGCCTCGCAGCGGCCACCCTTTACATTAAAGCTGAAGCGCCCCGACTTGTAGCCCCGGGACCGGGCCTCCTGCGTCCCGGCGAACAGTTCGCGAATCGGGGTGAACAGGCCGGTGTAGGTGGCGGGATTGGAGCGCGGTGTCCGGCCGATCGGGCTCTGGCTGATGTCGATCACGCGGTCCACTGCGTCCAGGCCGTCGATTCGGGCGCAGGCTGCGTGCGCGGTCTCGCTGCTGCCGTTGAGTTTCTCCGCGGTATACAGGTAGAGGGTGTCGTTGACGAGCGTCGACTTTCCAGACCCGGACACGCCGGTGACGCACGTCATCACGCCGAGCGGGATCCGCACGGTCAGATTTTTCAGGTTGTTGCCCCGGGCGCCGCGAATTGTGAGCCAGCGCGATTCATCCGCCGCCCGCCGACGGGCTGGCACCGGCACCTGTTTGCGTCCCGAGAGGTATTGGCCGGTGATGGAGGCCGGGTGTGCCATGATTTCGGCCGGCGTGCCCTGCGCCACGATCTGCCCGCCGTGCACGCCCGCACCGGGACCGAGATCGACCACATGATCGCTGGCGGCAATGGCCTCCTCGTCGTGCTCGACCACGATCACCGTGTTGCCTGTGTCGCGCAGGTGGATGAGGGTGTTGAGCAGCCGCCGGTTATCACGCTGGTGCAGCCCGACGGACGGCTCGTCCAGGATGTACATGACGCCGACAAGCCCTGAGCCGATCTGGCTGGCCAGACGGATCCGCTGGGCTTCGCCCCCTGAGAGGGTTTCTGCGCTCCGGTCCAGCGAGAGATACTCCAGGCCGACATCGGCCAGGAAGCGGAGGCGGTTCTGGATCTCCTTGACCACCTTGGCCGCGATTTCGCCCCGCCAGCCCTCCAGGTTCAGGGTTGCGAAGAACTCCAGGGCATGCCCCACCGCCATCGTTGTGACTTCGGGGATGGACTTGTTGCTGACGAACACATTGCGGGCGGCGGTGTTCAGCCGCGTCCCCTTGCAGTCGGGGCAGGGCTGGGTGCTCAGGAACCTGGCCAGTTCTTCCCGGACCATGCCGGAGTCGGTTTCCCGGTAGCGGCGTTCCAGGTTCGGCAGGATGCCCTCGAACTTGTGCTTGCGGTTGATGCTGACACCGTGGCCGGTGAGGTAATTGAACTGAATTTTTTCCTCGTCGCTGCCGTGGAGCAGGATCTTCTGGATCTTCGCAGAGAGCTTGCGCCAGGGCAGTTCGATGTCGAAGTCGTAGTGCTTCGCCAGGCTCTGGATCATGGAGAAGTAGTAGGCATTCCGACGGTCCCAGCCCCGGATGGCGCCGCCGGCCAGACTCAGGTCCGGGTAGCGCACGACACGGTCCTGGCCGAAGAACTGCTTCACGCCAAGGCCGTCGCAGGCGGTGCATGCGCCGGCCGGGTTGTTGAAGGAGAAGAGCCGCGGCTCGAGTTCGGCAATGCTGAAGCTGCAGATCGGGCAGGCAAAGCGGTCCGAGAAGAGCGCCTCCACGCCGCCGAGGCTGGCCATCGCCGCCTTGTCGCCGGCCTCCATCGGCGCCACCTTGACTATCCCGTCAGCCAGCTTGAGAGCGGTTTCGAAGGATTCCGCCAGGCGCTGCTTGATGTCCTCCCGGACCTTGAACCGGTCGATGACGACCTCGATGGTGTGCTTGCGCCGCAGGTCGAGTTGGGGTGGGTCATCCAGTTCGAAAATTTCGCCGTCGATGCGGGCGCGCACGAAGCCCTGGCTACGAAGATCGGCCAGCAGCTGCGTGTGCTCGCCCTTCCTGGCCTGCACGACGGGCGCAAGCAGCACCAGCCTGGTCCCCTCCGGCAGTGACAGGGCCTGGTCGACCATCTGGCTGATCGTCTGGGCGCGCAGATCACGCCCGTGATCGGGACAGCGCGGCGTACCCGCCCGGGCAAAGAGCAGGCGCAGGTAGTCGTAAATCTCAGTGACCGTACCCACCGTGGAGCGGGGGTTATGGGAGGCAGATTTCTGCTCGATGGAAATGGCCGGCGACAGGCCCTCGATGTGGTCCACGTCCGGCTTGTCCATCATGGACAGGAACTGCCGGGCATAGGCCGACAGGGACTCCACGTAGCGCCGCTGCCCCTCGGCGTAGATGGTGTCGAAGGCCAGGGAGGACTTGCCGGACCCGGACAGCCCCGTGATGACGATCAGCCGGTCCCTCGGGAGGTCCAGATCTATGTTGCGGAGGTTGTGCGTGCGTGCACCGCGGATGCTGATGTGCTGCATGGGGCCTTCAGGCTGTTGTTTGGGCGGGATCTAACCTATAACTATACGGCGCCGGAAGGGCTCCCACAGAGCCGCTCCTGGGGCCGGGGCCCGGCCCTGTCGGAGTTCTGGCCGAAACGGACGGTTACCGCCCCGCATTGCCTAACGATTTGTCCAGAAATTCAGGTGGCTTTTGGGGCGCGGAACCTTACAATTACCCTCTATGAGCGGCATCAATAAAGTCATTCTGATTGGCAATCTGGGCAAGGATCCGGAAACCCGGTACATGCCTAGCGGCAAAGCAGCAACCAATTTCTCCATCGCCACCAGCGAGCGGTTCAAGGACCGGGAGACGGGTGAGCCGCAGGAACGGACCGAGTGGCATCGCATAGCGACCTTTGACCGGCTGGCCGAGATCTCAGCGGAGTACCTGAAGAAGGGCTCGAAGGTGTATATCGAAGGTCGCCTGCGAACGCGCAAGTGGCAGGATAAGGAAGGCAAGGACCGCTACAGCACCGAGATCATCGCCGACCAGATGCAGATGCTCGACTCGCGCGGTATGGGGGGTGGCGCAGGCGCCGTTGGCTCCAATGCGGCGGGGGCGAACGATGCCGGGAGCAACTCTGAGAGCGGCGAGTTCCGTGGCACAGGTCCTGCCAGTCGGGGCCGGCCGGCCAAGACTGCGACGGCCGAAGGTGCGACGTCCGGGTCTGCCGGAGCCGCCGGAGTGGCCGAAGCAGCAGAGTTCGACGACGACATCCCCTTTTGAAGCTTCCTCTGCATCGCTGACCCGAGGCTTGTCAGTTGCCAGGTCGGGTCTACATCAAGACTTTCGGTTGCCAGATGAACGAGTACGACTCCAGCCGGATGCTGGACGCACTCAGTTTCCGTCACGGTCTGGAACCCACTGACAACCCCTCTGACGCGGACCTGCTGCTGCTCAACACCTGCTCTGTCCGCGACAAGGCCCAGGAAAAAGTCTTCTCACACCTGGGCAGGTTCCGTGAGCTGAAGTTGGCGCGTCCGGGCCTGCTCATCGGCGTGGGCGGCTGCGTGGCGAGCCAGGAGGGCGAGGAGCTGCTGCGTCGAGCCCCCTTCGTCGATCTGGTCTTCGGGCCTCAGACCCTGCATCGCCTGCCGGACCTCATCGACGAGGTCCGGGCCCATGGCCGTCCGGTCGTGGACATCAGCTTCCCGGAGATCGAAAAGTTCGACCGCCTGCCCGAACCCCGGGCAGAGGGCGTTACGGCGTTTGTCTCAGTCATGGAAGGCTGCAGCAAGTATTGCAGCTTCTGCGTCGTACCGTTTACGCGCGGCGAAGAGGTCAGCCGGCCGCTCGATGGCGTGCTCGCCGAGGTCCGGCAGCTGGCCGGGCAGGGCGTTCGCGAAGTCACGTTGCTGGGCCAGAACGTCAACGGCTATCGCGGCCCGACCGGGGATGGGCAAACAGCCGACCTGGCGGCGCTGATCACCGTCGTCGCGCGGATGGAAGGCATCGAACGCATCCGCTTCACCACGTCCCATCCCCTGGAATTCAACGACCGGTTGATCGAGGCCTTCGCGACCGTGCCGAAGCTCGCCAACCACCTGCACCTACCGGTGCAGAGCGGCTCCGACCGCATCTTGACCCTGATGAAGCGCGGCTACACGACCCTCGAGTTCAAGCAGAAGATTCGCCGGCTCCGGGCAGTGCGGCCTGACATCAGCGTGTCTACGGACTTCATCGTGGGTTTTCCCGGGGAGACGGACGACGACTTCGCGGCGACGCTGCAGTTGATCGGGGACATCGGCTTCGACCAGTCCTTCAGCTTCATCTACAGCCCGCGGCCGGGCACGCCCGCGGCGACGCTCCCGGATCCAGTCCTGGAAACAGAGAAACTCGCCCGTCTGGCCATCCTCCAGTCCCGGATTACGAGCCGCGCCCAGGAGATCAGCCGGGCCATGGTGGGTTCGGTCCAGCGCGTGCTGGTGGAGCGCCCGTCCCGGAAGGACCAGCGGCAGCTGACTGGCAAGACCAGCAACAATCGCTCGGTGAATTTTGACGCTGACCCGGGCCTGATCGGCCAGTTCCTGGACGTGCAGATCACGGAAGCGCTCACGAACTCGCTCCGGGGCCGCCTCACGGGCTGCGCCGAGGCCGCCTGAGCATGGGATCTCCCGGCCAAACCACGGGCGAGGCCACCGAAGGAGTAGGCCCCGTAGTGGATGCCTGCGAGATCGTGCTCGAGCCGGTGGACAACCGCAGCCTGGCGAATCTTGGCGGACAGTTCGACGACAACCTGCGTCAGATTGAACGCCGGCTCGGTATCCAGATCCACCACCGGGGAAATCGTTTCCGGCTGGCGGGTCCCGCCGCCGGAGTTCAGGCTGCCACCCGGATTCTTCGGGACCTGTACGCCATCGCCGGTCGCGAGACGGTCGACACCGAGCGGGTCCACATCGCATTGCAGGAAGCACTCATGGAACAGCCTTCGGAACCCCCGGAAGCAGCGGACGACGGCAGCGTCGTGATGAAGGCCCGGCGTCTGCACATCCGGCCTCGTGGCAGCAATCAGCGCGGTTACATGGAGGCCATCCGGTCCCACGACCTGTGCTTTGGCATCGGGCCGGCCGGTACAGGCAAGACGTATCTCGCCGTGGCCAGCGCTGTCGCAGCCCTGGAGGAAGAACGGGTGCGCCGGATCGTACTGGTACGCCCGGCGGTGGAGGCGGGTGAGCGCCTGGGCTTTCTGCCCGGCGACATGTCCCAGAAGGTGGACCCTTATCTGCGGCCGATGTACGACGCCCTGTATGAGATGCTGGGCTTCGATCGGGTGGCGCGCCTGATCGAACGCAACATCATCGAGGTGGCGCCTCTGGCGTTTATGCGCGGCCGCTCCCTGAATGAGAGCTTCGTGATTCTCGATGAAGCCCAGAACACCACCGTCGAGCAGATGAAGATGTTGCTGACCCGCCTCGGGTTCGGTTCCCGGGCCGTGGTGACCGGCGACATTACCCAGATCGATCTGCCGAAGCACCAGCCTTCCGGACTCCGGCACGCCATGCAGGTGCTGGTGGGGGTCGAGGGAGTCAGCTTCACGCACTTCACGGCGGGTGACGTAGTGCGCCACGTGCTCGTGCAGCGGATCGTCGAGGCCTACGAGCGCTTTGAGGCGGTCGTTTCGAAACCCGATGTCGGGCGATAGGGGCCCCATCCTCGAGCTGGATATCCAGCTCGTCGCCGACCCGTCGGCGCTGCCGGCCGGCGCCGACTTTTCGACCTGGATCCGGGCCGCTCTGAACGGTGCGGCGGAGGCCAATGGAGGCACAGCCGCTGACGGCGCCATCTGCCTCCGGCTGGTCGGTCTGGAGGAAGGCGCCCAGCTCAACGCGGCCTGGCGGCAAAAGCCGGGGCCGACCAACGTACTGGCCTTCCCGGGTCTGCGCCCTCCGGCCGGTCTCCCCGTCGGGATGCCCATCGAATACGGCGATCTCGTGATTTGCCTCCCGGTCGTGACTCGCGAAGCCGCGGAACAGGGCAAGGAACCCGGTCGCCACCTCGCCCACCTGGTCGTTCACGGCACCCTGCATCTGCTGGGGTATACCCACGACGACGAGGCCGACGCGGCGCAAATGGAAGCCCTCGAGACCGGGGTTCTGGCCTGGCTGGGTATTCCGGATCCTTATGTCATGAAGTGAGGCGCGGCGAGGCCTCGCGAGGCGATTCCCGGAACCCGGTAGAATACGCGCATGAGCGACGACGACCCCGAAGAACACTCTGGCGGGACCTGGTACGGCCGCCTGCGGCGGGTCCTCAAGGGCGAGGCTGCAACCCGCAACGATCTTCTCGACTGGCTCCGCCAGTCCCATGCCCAGACCGTTCTGGATTCAGACGAGCTGGCCATGCTCGAAGGCGTTCTGGCAGTATCTGAGACCCAGGTTCGGGAAGTCATGGTGCCCCGGTCCCAGATGGCGGTCCTCGAACGGGATGCGCCGCGGGATGAGTTGCTGAAGGCCATCGTCGAAAGCGGCCATTCCCGCTTTCCCGTGATCGGCAACGACCGTGAAGAAGTGGTCGGGATCCTCCTGGCCAAGGACGTGCTCAGGCACTTCGTCGACACGCCGGATCAGGACTTTGATATTTCCCGCTACATACGGCCCGCAACTTTCATTCCCGAGAGCAAGCGGCTGAACGCCCTGCTTAAGGAGTTTCGTGGCAGCCGCAATCACATCGCCATTGTCGTGGACGAGTACGGCGGCATCACGGGACTGCTGACAATCGAGGACGTTCTCGAGGAGATTGTCGGGGAGATCGATGACGAGCACGACGCCGCCGAGATCGCCCCTATTCAGGAGCAGGGCCCGGGCCACTACCACGTGCGTGCCTTGGCCCGGATCGAAGAGTTCAACGATTTCTTCAATACTGACCTGGACGACGAGAACTACGACACGGTGGGTGGCCTCGTGATGCACGAGCTTGGCCATCTGCCGCGCAAGGGGGAGGCGCTGCAACTCGGCGAGTTCCGTTTCCAGGTGCTGCAGGCAGACCGGAGACGGGTCCACAGCATCGAAGTGACGCGCGGTTCGTCGCTGCCTGCCGATGGCGACGTGGCCGCCGCCTGACCGAATCGCCCGACGCCCGCAAAGCCACCGTTGCTCCGTCGCCTCCTGACAGTCCGCGGTCGTTTCGTTGCTGCGGTTGCGGGCGCCGCACTGACGCTCAGTTTCGCGCCATTTTCCGTATGGTGGCTCGCGCCGCTCCTTCTGGCGGTGCTTTTCCTGCTAATCGAGGGAGCGTCTGGGCGGGAGCGCGCCCTGCGCGGTTTCTGGTTTGGCTTTGGCGCGTTTACGACCGGCACCTACTGGCTCTACATCAGCATCCACGATTTCGGCGGCGTCGCACCGCCGATCGCCGTCGCGATATGTGGGGCCCTGATCCTTCTGATGGCGGCATATCTGGCCGTGTGGGGCTACCTCTCGGGGCTCGTCGCACCGCGGGAACCGGCGTGGCAGTTGCTGGCCGTATTGCCGGCGACCTGGGTTGGAGTGGAATGGCTGCGTGGCTGGTTGTTCAGCGGCTTTCCCTGGCTGAGCCTGGGCTACGGTCAGATCGATGGACCTCTGAGCGCGTGGGCGCCCGTCGTGGGTGTGCATGGCGTTTCCCTGCTCCTGGCGCTGGCTGCGGGCGCCCTGACTGTTCTGCTGCTTGGTCCGAATCGGGCCCGGATAGCCGGGTTCACTGTGCTGGCTGGCGGGATTGCGCTGACCGCGCTGCTCACCGGTCGTGAGTGGACAGCTCCAGTGGGGGAAGCACTACAAGTGGCGCTGGTGCAGGGCGGCATTTCCCAGGACCGGAAGTGGCTGCTGGAAGAGCTGGAGACGACCAAGGCGCTGTTCCTGGATCTCACTCTCAAACTCGACAAGGCCGATCTCATCATCTGGCCGGAGGCGGCAATTCCCGCGCTGGCCCACGAGGAAGAGGATTTCCTTCGATCCCTCGGCGAACTCATGCAGGCCCGCCATCAGGAATTGATTCTCGGGATGCTCACTTTCGACTTTGGCACGGGTGAATTCCGCAATTCCCTGCTGACAGTTGGAGGCAGCACCGGCGTGTATCACAAGCGCCATCTGGTGCCCTTCGGCGAATACTTTCCGGTGCCGGATTTCATCCGTAATGTCCTGCGCCTGATGAACTTGCCGTACACCGACATCACCCCCGGTCTCGATGGTCAGCGACCGTTGCTGGCCCGGGGCGTCGCGCTGGCCCCAAGCATCTGCTACGAGGATGCCTTCGGGACTGAACTCCGGGATTTCCTCCCTGAAGCCGGGCTCCTGGTGAATGTCAGCAACGACGGCTGGTTCGGTGATTCCATCGCTCCGCATCAGCACTTGCAGATGGCCCGCTTTCGGGCCCTGGAGGTGGGCCGATTCATGCTGCGCAGTACGAATACGGGGATCACGGCCGTGATCGACCCACTCGGCAAAGTTGTCCAGCAGGGGGCGCAGTTCAAGGCAGTGGTGGTCTCGGCCACTGTCCAGCCCCGGCAGGGGGCGACGCCCTGGGTAAGGTTCGGGAACTGGCCGGTGCTGTCGGCGTGCGTGGTGCTGCTGCTCGCAGCGGCGTTGTATCCTTACCGACTTAATCCACGTACCAGAAGTCCGCCGGCGAAGTGAGCGATCAGTCCCACACCCTTCCCGAGTACAACCCGCAGGCGGTCGAAGCCGAAGCCCAGAGCTGGTGGTCTGACCACGACAGCTTCCGGGCCAGGGAAGATTCGGCGCGCGAGAAGTTCTATTGCCTGTCCATGTTCCCGTACCCGAGCGGGCGGTTGCACATGGGCCATGTGCGCAATTACACCATCGGCGACGTGATCGCCCGACACCAGCGGATGTTAGGACGGAACGTTCTCCAGCCCATGGGCTGGGACGCTTTCGGGCTCCCGGCGGAGAACGCTGCCATGGCAAGGGGCGTTGCCCCCGCCACCTGGACGTACGACAACATCGCCTATATGCGGAAGCAGTTGCAGGCCCTCGGCTTCGGCATCGACTGGAGCCGCGAGCTCGCCACCTGTCAGCCGCAGTATTACCGCTGGAACCAGTGGCTCTTCCTGCGCCTGCTGGAGAAGGGCCTCGTCTACCAGACTACCGGCACGGTCAACTGGGATCCGCTGGACCAGACGGTTCTTGCCAATGAACAGGTGATCGACGGCCGCGGCTGGCGCACGGGCGCCGTCGTCGAGAAGCGCGAGATCCCCATGTACTACATGAGGATAACTGCATACGCCGACCAGCTTCTCGATGCCCTCGGTACCCTGCAGGACTGGCCGGAGCGGGTGCGCCTGATGCAGGCCAACTGGATCGGGCGCAGCGAGGGCGTCGAAATCGCCTTTCCGTTCCACGCCTCGTCGCGAGACGCTGTCGGTGCCGAAGGATCGCTCAAGGTCTTCACTACCCGCGCAGATACGCTGCTCGGGGCCACCTACTGTGCCGTAGCTGCGGAACATCCGCTGGCCACGGCGGCCGCCAGGTCGAACCCCAAGCTCGCCGCGTTCGTCGAAGAGTGCAAGCGGGGTAGCATCATGGAAGCCGACGTGGCCACTGCCGAGAAACGCGGCATGCCCACGGGACTTTTTGTCCTCCACCCGCTATCGGGTGCCCCGCTGGAAGTGTGGGTGGCCAACTACGTGCTGATGGCCTACGGTGAAGGCGCCGTGATGGCCGTGCCCGCGCACGATGAGCGGGACTTCGAGTTTGCGTCGAAGTACGGACTCCCCATCCGTTGCGTCATTCGCTCGAAGTCCGGTGCCTACGCCGATACCACCGCACCCTGGCAGGACGCCTACGCTGAGCAAGGCATCACGGTGAAATCCGGGGCGTTCGACGGCCTGGAGTTTCAGCAGGCGGTGGCTGCGATTGCGGCGGCACTCGAGAAAACGGGCCTCGGGCGCAAGCGTGTCCAGTTCCGGCTTCGGGACTGGGGGATCTCCCGTCAGCGGTATTGGGGCACACCCATCCCCATCATCCACTGCGAAACCTGCGGTGCGGTGCCGGTGCCCGACGAGCAGCTGCCGGTTGTATTGCCCGAGGACTGCGTTCCCGATGGCAGCGGCAATCCGCTCCGCAAGCGCGAAGATTTCCTGAGTTGTACGTGTCCAAAGTGCGGCAAGCCATCCCGGCGCGAGACCGACACCATGGATACGTTCGTGGATTCGTCCTGGTATTTCCTGCGCTTCGCCTGTGTTGATAACCAGCAGGCCATGGTGGACGAGCGCGTGAAGTACTGGTTGCCTGTGGACCAGTACATCGGGGGCATCGAGCACGCGATTCTCCACCTCCTGTACTCCCGGTTCTGGACCCGGGTCATGCGGGATCTCGGGCAGGTAACACTCGATGAGCCCTTTGCGAAGTTGCTGACCCAGGGCATGGTGCTGAACAGTATCTTCTTCCGGAAGACGGAAGGGGGGCGCATTGCCTACTACAACCCGACCGAAGTGGAAGAGCGCGAAGACGGTGCGGGTGGCAAGACCACCTTGCTCCTGGCCGACGGCCTGCCCGTGGAATCCGATGGTATCGGCACCATGTCCAAGTCGAAGAACAACGGTGTGGATCCCCAGACGCTGGTCGATACCCTCGGCGCGGATACCGCCCGGCTCTTCACGATGTTCACCGCGCCGCCCGAACAGACTCTCGAATGGTCCGACGAGGGGGTATTGGGCGCATCCCGCTTCCTGAAGCGAATCTGGAAGGCCGTCCACGCGCACGCTGCGGAAGCGACCGCCGGCGCTGTCGCTCCCGCTGGTCTCAATGCTGTCCAGAAGTCCCTCCGTCGACAGGTGCACCAGACTCTCGCCAAGGTGTCCGACGATATCGGCCGCCGCCGGACCTTCAACACGGCGATTGCCGCCGTTATGGAGCTGCTGAACGCGATCAATCGCGCGGAGACCCAAACGCCGGCTGATCGGGCCGTGGTCCAGGAGGCGCTCAAGCTTACGGTGCTGATGCTCTCGCCAATAGTGCCCCACATCTGTCACTGCCTCTGGAACGTCCTGGGCCACCCGGGCGCCATCATCGATCAGCCCTGGCCGCAGCCAGATCCGGTTGCACTAGTCGCGGAGACTCGGGAAATCGTGGTGCAGGTCAACGGCAAGGTGCGCGGGCGGGTTACCGTGGCAACTACCGCGACCGAGGCCGATGTGCGCGCTGCCGCGCTGGCCGACGCCAACGTGCAGCGTTTTGTGGGCGGGCAGACGGTCCAGAAGGTCGTTGTTGTCCCGGGAAGACTGGTAAATGTGGTCGTCTGAGCGCGGTGTTCGCTGGTTGGTGGCAGTCCTGGTGCTGTCTCTGGTCGGCTGCGGTTTCAAGTTCCGCGGCACTCCTGACTTTCCGCCACAGATGGACGTCATTCACATCGACGCTGCCGACCGCTACAGCCCCTTCTACCGTAACCTGGTGGCGGAGCTGCGTCGGAGCGACGTCAGGCTGACCGACGATCCGGCGCAGGCCCGCACCATCGTCAAGGTCCTGACCGACGACACGGGCCGTCGTCTGCTGGCCGTCACTGGCCGCAATGTGCCGGCGGAGTACGAGGTTTACTACCGGGTGCGCTTTGCCGTGGATGTGGACGGCATCGAGGTGGTGCCCGTGGAACGGCTCTCCCTCACGCGTGACTTCGCCTTCGACGAAACGCAAGTGCTTGGCAAGGCCCGGG
The DNA here is from genome assembly GCA_964391025.1 of uncultured Chromatiaceae bacterium. Classification (GTDB taxonomy): domain Bacteria; phylum Pseudomonadota; class Gammaproteobacteria; order Steroidobacterales; genus SHZI01. The sequence goes on along the minus strand of CAYMKJ010000257.1, from coordinate 4,482 downwards.
AGGAAGAGAGCATCCGCCAGGCCATCGCCAGTGACCTCGTGGGCCTCGTGACCCGCCGCCTCACGGCGGTGCGCTGAGTTGCTGCGCCGCTTGGGGGCCTTTGGCCTGCGCGTTACGGCTGGTTTCCTCGTGCTGACTATCCTGCTGGTCGTCCCCCTCCGCTGGCTGCCCCCGCTGACCTCCAGCTTCATGCTGCAAAACTGGGTGGCGCAGAGCAGCCTGTCTGCAGATGTGCGCTACGACTGGGTGTCGCGCGACAAGATCAGCCGGCGGGCCGCGTTGGCGGTCATGGCGGCGGAGGATCAGAAGTTCTTCAGGCACTCCGGCTTCGACGTTGAGTCCATCCGCAAGGTCTGGAAGCGCAACGGGGGACGCCGGCAGGTGCGGGGCGCGTCCACGGTCAGTCAGCAGGTGGCGAAAAATCTCTGGCTTTGGCCTGACCGGAGCTGGTTGCGCAAGGGGCTGGAGGCCTGGTTCACGCTGTGGGTGGAGCTGCTCTGGCCAAAGGAGCGCATTCTTGAGGTGTACCTCAACATCGCCCAGTTCGGGCCGAACGTCTTCGGCGTTGAGGCCGCCGGCCGGCTGTACTTCCGCAAGCCCGCGGCCGGCCTCAATGAGCCGGAAGCGGCATTGCTGGCAGCGGTTCTGCCGAATCCCCGCGTGTACCGAGTCCGGAATCCGTCTCGTTACACGACACGCCGTCAGGCGTGGATTCAGCGCCAGGCGCGCCGCCTGGCGGATGAGCTGCCGGCCGCCCGCTGGTCGGGCCGACAATGACAGGATAGGCTGCTCCAACTTTCCGTCGGGAGAAGTCCATGGCTCTGGTTGCTGTAGTGATTGCGCTGGCCCTCATCGAGTATCTCGTGTTTGGTATTCTGGTCGGTCGTGCTCGTGTGCGCTGTAATATTCTGGCGCCTGCCACGACGGGTCATCCGGTGTTCGAGCGGTATTTCCGGGTGCAGCAGAACACGCTGGAGCAGCTGATCGTCTTTGTGCCATCGATGTGGCTCTTCGGCCTGTACGTGAGCCCACTCTGGGCCGCAGGCCTCGGCCTCCTGTTCGTGATTGGCCGCGTGCTGTACCTGACGGGGTACGTTGACGATCCGAAGAAGCGCGGAGCCGGCTTCGGCCTGTCGTTTCTACCGACAGCGATCCTCGCTCTGGGTGCTTTGGCCGGAGCGATCCTCAGCCTGAAGTAGGAGCGCCTTTAGGCGCGACCTTGTAAATCTTTAGAGGGGTCGCGCCGGTCGGCGCTCCTACAGCTTAGTCGGGTTCGGCTGGCCCTGGTAGACGATTTCCGGGTCGAAGACCTTGTCTGTCTCAGTAAACGTCAGCGGTAGCGGGCCGTCCGCCGTCGCCGCCTCGGGCCCCACCGGCACCTGCCGGTAGAAGCAGCTGCGATACCCCACGTGGCAACTGGCGCCGCCTAGGATGTCCACACGCAGCCACACGCAATCCTGGTCATCATCGATCAGCAGCTCGCGCACTTTCTGCACGAGGCCGCTCGTCGCGCCCTTGTGCCACAAAGCCTGGCGGCTCCGGCTGAAATAGTGGGCCTCGCCGGTCTCAATGGTGAGACGCAGGGCCTCGGCGTTCATGTAGCCAACCATTAACAACTCGCCGCTGCTGAAGTCCGTGGTGACGGCGGCGATCAATCCCTGGGCATCGAACCTGGGGGCCAGCTCATGGCCTTCTTCCACCTGTTCGATGGTGAGGCGCTGCGCGAAAATGCGGTTCGGATCCATGCGGGCGGTATTATAGCCGGCCCGTTTAGCCCCGCCGCCCTATGTCCCTCTTATGTCTCTCTTATGTCACTGACGCTCTATAACACCCGCACCCGCCAGAAGGAGCCCTTCGTCCCGCTGCAGGACGGCCAGGTGACGATGTACGTCTGCGGGCCAACGGTGTACAGCTTTCCCCATATCGGCAACGCCCGGCCAGCCGTGATCTTCGACGTGCTGGCCCACCTGCTGCGTACGCGCTACCAGGTCACTTATGCCCGGAACATTACGGACATCGACGACAAGATCAACAAGGCGGCTGCCGAGCAGGGTGTGCCCATCGGCGAGATCGCAGCCCGCTTCACGGCGGTGTACCGGGAAGACATGGCCGCTCTGGGTGTTCGGCCACCGGACCTGGAGCCCCGGGCCACGGAGCATGTCCCTGAGATCATCGCGATGATTGCGGCGCTGGTGGACGGTGGCCATGCCTACGCCGCGGAAGGGCACGTGCTGTTCCGGGTGCGCTCGTTTGCCGACTATGGCGCCCTGTCTGGACGGGACCGTCGCGATCTGCTCGCGGGCGCGCGGGTCGAGGTCGCCCCCTACAAGGAGGATGCCGGGGACTTCGTGCTGTGGAAGCCATCCACGCCGGAATTGCCCGGTTGGGAGAGTCCCTGGGGCCGGGGCCGGCCCGGTTGGCATATCGAATGCTCGGCCATGGTTGCTCGCCATCTGGGGCGCACTATCGACATCCATGGCGGCGGCAACGACCTGATCTTCCCCCATCACGAGAACGAGATGGCCCAGAGCACCTGCGCCCATGGTGGCGAGCTCTTCGTGCGCTACTGGCTGCATAACGGTTTCGTGAATGTGGACCACACCAAGATGTCCAAGTCGCTGGGCAACGTGCTTCAGGTGCGCAACCTGCTGAAGGAGGCAACCGGCGAGGTAATCCGGCTGGCCCTGCTTTCGGCCCATTATCGGCAACCGCTCGACTGGACCGGCGAAGTCCTGCCCGAGGCCAGGCGCAAGCTGGACCGGTTGTATGGCGCATTGCGCGACGTGCCTCAACAGGCGGCAGCCAGCGGCGCTGCGGATCCCGAGTTCATTGCCGCCCTGGACGACGATCTCAATACCCCGAAGGCGCTGGCCGTGCTCTTCGACCTGGCCCGCAGCATCAATCGTTCCGAGGCTCCCGACGAGCGCCAGGGCCTTGCCGCCCGGCTGCGGGCGAGCGGTGCGATCCTGGGACTGCTGGGCACGGATCCGGAGACCTGGTTCCAGGCCACCGAAGCCCACGTCCTGACGGCCGAGGCTGTCGAGGGCTTGCTGGCCCAGCGGCTGGTGGCGCGGAAGAACAAGGATTTTGTGGCCGCCGATCGCATCCGGGACGAACTGGTCGCCGCCGGTATCGTCATCCTCGATGGCCCGGAAGGCACGCGCTGGCGGCGTGCGGGGAATTGACGAGGCAACTCGTGTTGATCACTACCGGCCAGTTCCGTTAGTTGAGGCATGAGGTCGATCAGGTTGATCCGGCTTTGCTCGAAGCGGCGCTCGATTAGCTCGCTGGCGATGGCGTGACTGCATATCCACTGAAACATTGATACCTCGCCACGGGTGGATACCCAAGGGCATGACGGTGGACTGCCTTAAGAAAGCAGATACCGACCCGCGCGCCATCGCCGCTGGTGGTGTGGGCAACGGCTGTCGTCTGCTATGCGAAGCTGGTATTTTAGGGGCTCTGCTGGCTCGTGACTCTCATGTTCCTCGGGCTAACCGTCAGCAGCGCGCTCACGGGTCGTCGACCACGAACCCAGGCAACCGGGCCAGCGGCAGGACGAAAAGGGGAGTTCCATGAAACGACGGGAATTCTGCGCAGCGACTGTGATGGGAGGCCTGGCTGCCGCGTTTCCTGACGTAAGGCTGCTGGCCGCGGAAGCGCCGGTGGCGGCACTGGCGGATCTGCCGGCGATCAAGCTCTCCGGCCAGCACACCCTGATCGCGCCTGCAGCGGTGCGCGATTTCGCCGCGAGCCTGCGCGGGGAATTGTTGTGGCCGGGTGGGGCCGGCTATGAGCAAGCGCGCCGGATCTGGAACGGCATGATTGACCGGCACCCGGCGCTGATCGCCCGCTGTGCAGGTCCGGCCGATGTAGCGAGCGCCGTCGGCTTTGCGCGCGCGCATGAGCTGGTTCTCGCGGTGCGCGGCGGCGGGCATAGTTTCCCCGGTTTTTCGGCTTGCGACGGCGGGCTGGTCATTGATCTCTCCGGCATGCGCGGCGTGCGAGTGGACCCGGTAGGCCGCACGGCGCGGGCGGAGGGTGGGGCCTGGGGCGGGGACCTGGACTGGGAGGCCCAACATCACGCTCTGGCAACGCCCCTCGGGGAGATCTCGAACACCGGCGTCGCAGGCCTGACCCTGGGTGGCGGGTTCGGCTGGCTGACCCGCCGCTTCAATTCGCCGAGAATTTGAAGCGAAAACCCCGCCCCGTTTTCGACAAATGTCCGAACGCGGCGTAAATCTTCCATCAACAATCGGCGCGAGGCTTGCGGCGAGGAGGACGCGGTCGTGATGCGGAGTTTCCGTCTTGGTCTCTGCGCCGGCCTCGCCGTCGTCGCGACGGCGGCGAACGCGCAAGGCGCCGGCGAGGGTTACGCGGCGTTCGAGGTGACGCGCGGCGCGGCGCGCCGCGGCCAGGAGATCGCGCGCTTCGAGATCGAGGGCTCGGCCGTCGCCGTCAACGCCTATGGCCGCAAGGCGC
>CAYMKJ010000256.1:0-6545 GCA_964391025.1 uncultured Chromatiaceae bacterium | reverse complement strand
CTGGAACGATGGCGCGCCGAGCGCGGTGACCACGTTCCGGCTGGGCCTGGCGAATGGCCTGGCCAGCCTGGTGGTGGTGCTGCTCGCGCCGATGCTTGGTGCCATGACGGACCAGGCCCGGCGGCGCAAGCCCTGGCTGGCCCTGTTTACGGTCCTTGGGATCGTGGCCACGACGCTGCTCGCCGGCATCGGCCCCGGCGACTGGCAACTCGCGATGGTCTTTTTTGTGCTGGGCTCCGTGGGGTTCTTTGCGGCCAATAGTCTGTACGACGCGATGTTGATCGATGTGGCGGAGCCCGCGGCGTTCGACCGGGTGTCCGCACTCGGTTATGGCCTCGGTTATCTCGGTGGTGCGCTCCTTTTCACCGTCAGCATCTTGCTGCTGGCGCGTCCCGCCGCCTTTGGTCTTGCAAGCCCGTCCGCTGCCATCCAGCTGACGTTCGTCCTGGTCGGGATCTGGTGGGCAGTTTTCTCGCTGCCGCTACTGCTGTGGGTGAAGGAGCGCCACGCGGGTGCGCCGCCGGTGGTCGGGGCTTTCCGGGCCGGCCTGCGCCAGCTCCGCGGTACCGTGCGCTCATTGGGTGCGGACCGGAATCTCCTGTGGTTCCTCGCGGCGTACTGGCTGTACATCGACGGGGTGTACACCATCATCAAGATGGCGGTGGACTACGGCTTGTCCCAGGGCCTGTCGGCCACGGACGTGACCGGTGCCATCCTGCTCACCAACTTCATCGGCTTTCCGGCGGCGATCGGCTTCGGCGCGCTGGGCGCGCGCCTGGGCGCGCGCCAGGCGATCTACCTGGCGCTGACGGTCTACATAGTTGCTACGCTGCTCGCCGTGTTTTTGACGACGGCGGTGGAGTTCTACGCACTGGCCGCCACCATCGGCCTGGTGCAGGGTGGGGTGCAGTCGCTCAGCCGGTCGCTGTACGCGCGGTTGATCCCGCCGGACAAGAGCGGCGAATACTTCGGCTTCTTCAACATGCTGGGCAAGTTTTCGTCGGTTCTCGGCCCGGTCCTGGCCGGGACGGCGGCTCTGGTGACCGGCAGCCAGCGCGTCGGCATTCTCTCGATACTCGTGCTGTTCGTCTCCGGCCTCTGGCTACTTACCCGGGTGCGGGTGCCGGCGGCACGCGCAGTACTCTGACCAGGCGGGCGAAGCGCTGGGTTTCCGCTGCCGTGGGTACCCCGTCGTAGCGCAGGTGCAGGTAGCAGGCGGCGAGGCTCTGGATCGCGGCGCCCACATCCGGACGAAGCGCGGCCACCGCCGCGGCGTACTCGGCAGGACTCTCCGTGGGAGCCCGGGGCCGGATCTTCTTCGCGAGCAGCCGGCACAGCCGCTGCCAGGTCTCCTCGACAGGATCGGCTTGCACAGAGTTTGTGCGCATGCCAAACCAAGTGAAAAGCAGCAGGACAGCACTGACCGTCACCGCACAGACCAGTGCAATGTCGCGCAGCGAAGGCGACCGGATGCCGAGGCCCTCCAGGAGCGCGGACTGCTGATCCGGTCCGAAGGCCAGCACCCAGCGATCCCAGGTGGCGTTGACCGCATCCCAGTTCAACGCCAGGCGCGCGAGCCATTCCCCGGTGCCGAGCAATGGCAGCCCATCGCCGGTCAGCCCGGGCAAGGCGGCGTCGAGGCCGATTTCGATGCGTTCCGGCGCGACGGCGGCCGTCGGGTCATACCGCACCCAGCGTCCACCCAACCAGACCTCGGTCCAGGCATGCGCATCGGACTGGCGGACGATCCAGTAATCGGCAACGGGATTTCGTTCTCCGCCCTGGTAGCCGGCGACAACCCGGGCCGGCAGGCCTGCCGCGCGGGCAAGGACCGCAAACGCGGAGGCGTAGTGTTCGCAGAAACCGGCGCGGGTGCCGAAGAGGAAGTTGTCCACAGGCTGTTCGCCGAGCGCCGGCGGCTGCAGCGTGTAGAAGAATTGCTGCTCGCGGAACATCTGCAGGATGCGCTGCAGATAGTCCTCGTCGGTGACGGCAGCGGTGCGCATTTCCCGGGCGAGGGCGAGGCTTCGCGGGTTGGTGCCGCTCGCGAGTTCCAGGTTAATCCGTTGCGGCTGGCGGGGATCCTGGAAGCTGCCGACGGCTACTGATCGACCGCTCCACGCGATCCGGCGATCGAGCGGCCGGCTACGGAGGAGTTCGAGTGTGCCGGCGAGCCGGCTGTCCGGCGCGTCCCAGCTGAGGGGGGTTTCGAGGGGGAGCAGCCAGCGCTGCTGGTGGGGTTCCAGGGTGATCTCATAGCTGAAGACGCGTTGTCCATCGCCCGGTGGTGGCGTGTAGTTGCGGAGCGGCGGGAGCCGGTCGCGGACTGCGTCCGGCACGGTGCGCCAGCGGCGACCGTCGAAGCGCTCGAGGACCGGTCCCCGCCAGTAGAGTTCCGCGGGCACGGGTGCGGGCCCTGTGAAGCGCACGCGAAAGGCCACCTCGTCGGACTGAGCCAGTGACGTGATGTCGCCGGGACTCATCTGGTCCGACAGGCCCGTGCGCCCGTTGCCACCGGGCGCGGGCAGTGCCCAGAAGGGACCCGGCAGGCGGGGAAAAAGCAGAAATAGCGCCAGCGCCAGCGGCAGCGCGTGCAGCAGCAGGCGCCCGGCCATCTGGAGTGCATGCCTGAGTGCGAGGAGGCCTGCGGGACGGGCGCTTTGCAGGAGAGCCAGCGTTCCCACCAGGACGCCGGCGGCGAGTTGGGGTATGGACGCCACCGATTGCTCGCGCAGGAAGCTCGCAAAGAGCACGAACCAGGCGATCAGGATCACGATGCTCCGGTCCCGGGTGGAGTGGGTTTCCAGCAGTTTCAGCGCGAGCATGAGAATGAGCAGGGCAGAGCCGGCATCCAGCCCGGAAATGCGCCGGTAGGTGAATACGACCCCGAACGAGCCAAGAATCGTCAGGGCCCCGCGGAGGGGTTTGCCGGGAAGTTGCCAGCCCCAGTGCGCTGCGCCGAGCCGCCAGACGACCGAAGCGGCGAGACCTGCAATGACCCACGGGTGAATGGACCCGGCATGCGGGCCGACGGCGACGCCGATGAGCAGTGCCAGCCAGGCGAGCTGGCCGAAGCTCGTGTGGCTCTTGCCCACCGGTGTGCGACTGGCGCCGGGTGCTTCCCAGTTGTGCTCGGACTCCCGCAGCGTTGTCGCGGCGCTGGCTGAGTCAGGGCGCACAGGCAGCCCCTGCAAAGTCGTCGCGGGCAATATCGTAGGTGGCGAGCACCGCGAGGCATCGGTGGAAGTGGTTCTGGCCAGCCATGGGTGGCATCTCGACGCCGGGCAGGCGCAGGCCGTAGAGTTGCCCCGCAGCCTCGGCGTCGATGACGAGTCGGGTCAGGAGAGAGAGGCGCTCCTCTGGTTCGGTAGCCGGGACGGCATTCCAGTCGAGCCAGGCCGAACCTGCCCCGCTGCGATAGTCTTTGGCCAGCAGTGTGCCGGTGCGCGCCCAGGCCTTCCACGCGATGCGCGACAGCGATTCGCCGGGCAAGGGTGGCCGCAGGCCGACGAATTCGTCGCTGCCCCGGACGGACTCGCCGACATTCCCAAGATCGGCTGCTCCGGGTGGGAGGTGCACAGCCGCGCTTTCTGCGGGATGTGGGTAAACCAGCAGCTCGCGCTCCGGATAGAGCAATGCCCAGCACTCGAACAGGCCGAGTGGGTGGCGGGTGCTCACGCGGATTTCCGGGCAGCGGAGCCGGCCACGGCGGACCGTTGCGAGGCGCAACGTCAGTACGGCGGAACCACCCCCCGGCAGATCAACCGCAGACGTGCGTTCCGCCGCCGGCCCGGCCGCAATCTGCCAGCGCGGTCCGCGGCCGGGGTTCGTGACGTACAAGCTGCACTCCATGGGCTCGCCCGCGAAAACCGGTTCACAGCCGCTGACTGACAACCGCAAGCCGGCGAGATTGCGCTGGCAGTGATGAATGCTGACCACCGCGACCGCGGTGAGCAGGAACGCCAGCGCAAAGCCCATGTTGTTGCTGTAGTTGAGCGCACCGAGCAGCATGGTGAAGAACACCAGGCCGAAGACCAGGCCGCTGCGCGTCGGCAGGATATAGACGCGGCCCTGGTGCAGTTCGACACACTCGCCGTCAGGTCCCTGACGACGCCGGGCCCAGTGCTGCACGTAACGTTGCAGGAAACGACCCAGTCGGCGCCGGCGGAGTGGCCCGGTCACGGAATCGGCACGGACTCCAGCACGAGGCGTGCCGGGTCGCGGAGGGCAGCGGTGCCACCCTGCCGGGGTCGCAAGCGATGGCCGGCGACAGAGGGGAACACGGCCTTTACATCCTCGGGATGCACGCCAGGATGCCCGTGAATCAGTGCCCAGCAGCGTGCTGCACTGATGAGGTCCTGGGCTCCGCGCGGGGACAGGCCCAGATCGAACTGGGCGGACTGGCGCGTGAAGCGCACGAGGGCCTGCACGTAGTCGAGCAAAGCGTCGGACAGGAACAGTTCCCGCGCGGCGGTACGCAGGGCGGACAGACCAGCGACGTCGATAACCGGGCGCAGGTCGCCGAGCAGCAGCCGGCGATCATCACCCTTCAGGAGCTTGCGCTCGAGTGCCTCGCCCGGGTAGCCAAGACCGATGCGCATGAGAAAGCGATCGAGCTGGGACTCGGGCAGCGGAAAGGTGCCGGCCTGGTGTAGCGGGTTCTGGGTGGCGATCACGAAGAAGGGGGCAGGGAGCGCATGCGTGTGCCCGTCGAGCGTGACTTGATACTCCTCCATGGCTTCGAGTAATGCGCTCTGGGCCTTGGGCGTGGCGCGATTGATCTCGTCGGCGAGCACTACATGGGCAAATATCGGCCCGGGATGAAAGCGGAAGGTCGACGTGGCCTGTTCGAGAATCGACATGCCAACGATGTCTGCCGGCAGCATGTCGCTGGTGAACTGGATCCGCCGGAAGGACAGGCCGAGAACACCCGCCAGGGACCGGGCCAGCAGCGTCTTGCCGACGCCCGGTACATCCTCGATCAGCAGGTGGCCGCCGGCCAGGAGACAGGTGAACGCCAGCTGGATCTCGGTCTGCTTGCCGAGGATCACCTGGCCGATTTCAGACCCGACCTGATCGGCCAGCTGACGGGCAAGGTGCAGGTTTTCCTTGCCCGGCAGTGCCGTGACGTTTGCCGCCATGCTGCGATCCAATCAGGGACTTACGATTTGAAGATACCACGGCATCTTGCCGTAACCCTACGTGCCGGATCGCGAACTGGGGCACAGATTTGGCCCGGTTGCGCAAGAACTTCTCAGCCGCGGCCAGGCGGCCTGGCCGCCTGAGAATCTTCCGTACGTCCTTGGGAGTGAGGGCGCCTCGGCGTCGCGCTTACTCTTCGTCGAAATCGCCTGGGGCCTTCAGCATCCGCGCCGCGCGCGCGAGATCCGGCGGAATCATGTGCTTCTCGCCCCACAGGCCGGGCTGCTCTCCGGCGACGAGCCGACCGTGCTTCGGGATCTTGACACGCCCCAGGTTGGCGACGTCCTCGATGAGTGCACCGAAGTTGTTCTTCGCGTCGCTGGCGGATATTTTCTTTGACATTTGGCTATTTTGGCCAAATTTATGTACGGCATACAAGCGTAGTCCGGGATACCGAAAGCGCCATCTGGGGCTAACAGCCGTTCTGGCATATCGGGCGGGTTAGCGGCTCGGGCAGAAGCCCCGGCGCTTGGCAGCTGAAGGCCACCCGTCTGCCGGTCGGTACCCGCCGCTCGTTCAGTCGGTGGCCACGTGCTTGCCCTTGGTGGTGCCGACCGTGCCCGGGGCCCGGGTCAGTTCGTGGCCCAGCGCCACGCCGTCCACCTCGGCGGAACCGGCCTCGAGCGTGCTGGGGAAGCTGGTGAACTTGAAAGCGCCGAGCGTGCGCTGGCTTGCGCCGGCGGTGGCCGTGGTGGAGTGGCCGTTCGCGGTCCAGCTCAGGTCGAAACTCGCGGGCGTAGTGGGCCCACAGGTCGTGACCGGTGTCGGCCCGGCCGTGTCGGTGGTGCAGCGGTGATTGACGAAGCCCGCCCCGGTGGTGGTGATGAGGCGCGCCCCGGTGGCTAAGAACTGCAAGTCGGTGCTCGGGATTACGCCATAGCCGGAGTCGTAGGTGGTGCGCGTGAAGCCGCAAATCAGGATGACATTTCCGGACGGATCGATGATTTCGGTACAAACTTCGCTGCTCGGATCATTCCCCCAGCTCTCATAGAACAGCAGCGTCGACGCGCCATTCTGTTGCAGAGTGAGGGTCCCGCCGCCACCCGCCGCCGAGAACTGGGCCTGCACGCTGCGGCCATTGCCGCTGGCCTGCCAGATCGTGCCGGCCTGGACGGTGCCTGCCAGCGCGACGGCCAGCGCCACGGTCAGGCTCACGGCGAGCAGCGTTCCGGTGAATAAAGTTTTCGTCGACATGGTGTGGTTCCCCTTGAATGAATTTCTTGTGTTGGGAAATGGTTGCGTTCCGTCAGCGAGGGCACGCGCTATCGGTGCCGCCCGTGTCTGCAGCATGCCTGCGGGGGGGGTAACGCCAGCAAAACGGCTGCGGCGACTTATGTCCTATC
>CAYMKJ010000255.1:0-13200 GCA_964391025.1 uncultured Chromatiaceae bacterium | reverse complement strand
AGCGCCACGGTGTCCTGTTACCAGGCCACGGTGGCGGGGGAGGCCTGCGGAAATTGTGCTGCCTGCCGGCTGCGAAGTGGCGGATTTGCTGCGGCCGGCGTGGCGGATCCGACGCGCTATCGTTAAGATGCCGCGCATTCTTACTTCACCCGACAGCCAGGCAAGGATCCAGTAATCGCATGGGGCCGTTAGCTCAGTTGGTAGAGCAGCGGACTTTTAATCCGTTGGTCGATGGTTCAAATCCATCACGGCCCACCATATGACCGGTCAGCAGTTCTCCCTTCATGTCCAGCCGCGCCTGCCGGAGCGGATTGCCCGGCTGAACGATCTGGCGACCAATCTCTGGTTCAGCTGGCATCGCCCGACGCGGCAACTGTTCGATCTCCTGGACCGGGAACTGTGGTGGCGGACGGGGCGCAATCCGCGGGTCTTTCTGCGCTGTGTTGACCAGTCTGTGCTGGAAATCGCAGCCAGCAACGACACATTCCTGGCCGCCTACCGGCGTGCCCTCGCCGAGTACGACTCCTACCTGGAGCAGCGCACGGCCGGCTACAAGCCGGCAGGCCTGGCACCGGACGACCTGATTGCCTATTTTTGCGCTGAATTCGGCTACCACGAGAGTTTTCCCATTTACTCCGGCGGCCTCGGCATCCTGGCCGGCGACCACTGCAAGACGGCGAGCGACCTCGGGCTGCCTTTCGTCGCCGTTGGTCTGCTCTACCGGCAGGGGTATTTCAATCAGCGGATCGACGAACACGGCCAGCAGATTGCGGAGTACAGCTACATTCACGTGGAGGACGCTCCGGTCAGGCCTGCCCTGGATCCGGCGGGTAACGAAGTCATCGTGAATTGCGATCTTGCAGCCCGGCGGGTCGCGGTCAAGGCCTGGCAGGCAGATGTTGGACGCATCCCGGTGCTGCTGCTCGATACCGATCTGCCCCAGAACGACCCTGCCGACCGCCAGATCACCCGGCAGTTGTACGGCGGTGACAACCAGACGCGCCTCCAGCAGGAAATAATTCTGGGCATCGCGGGGGTGCGGGCCCTCCGGGCCGCCGGGATCAGTCCGCACGTGTGGCACATCAACGAAGGTCACGCCGCGTTTCAGATTGTCGAGCGAATCCGGGAACTGGTCGTGGGCGGGCTGGAGCTCAATGCCGCGGTGGAGGCTGTCGCCGCCTGTACGGTGTTCACCACGCACACGCCGGTATCCGCCGGCCATGACGTGTTCGACCGGGATGCCGTGCTCAACTATTTCCGGACCCTGATCGGCGAGCTGGGCATCGGTGAACAGGGCTTCCTGAACCTCGGCACCGAGAGTGGCGTGCACGGAGGGTTCAACATGACGCGCCTGGCGCTGACCGGCGCGCGAAATGTGAATGGCGTCAGCCGCATCCATCGAGGTGCTACCGCCGCGATCTGCGCGTCCAACTGGCCGGAGATCGCCGCCGCCGAGAATCCCATCGGTTTCGTCACGAACGGGGTCCACGTGCCCACTTTCATGCAGACGGAGTGGGCGGATCTGCTCGAGCAGAGTATCGGCCCGTCCTGGCGGTATCAGCTGATGGACCGGGATCTGATCCACCAGATCCAGGACATTCCCGACGGCCGCTTCTGGTACGTGGGACAGCAGGTCAAGGCCGCCATGCTCGTTGGCCTGCGGGACCGGCTGCGCCGCCAGCACGCCCGGAACCAGCTGTCCGAAGCCCATGCCCACCGGTTGCTGAAGTACCTGGATCCAGAGCGGCCTGACGTCCTGACGGTTGGCTTCGGGCGCCGCTTCGCCACCTACAAGCGAGCGACCCTTCTGCTGCAGGATCTCGGCTGGCTGAAGGACCTCGTCGACAAGGACGATCGGCCCGTCGTCTTCATTTTCGCTGGCAAGGCGCATCCGGCCGACCGCCCCGCCCAGCAGTTGATGCAGGAGCTGCACCGGGTGAGCAACCTGCCCGATTTTTCGGGGAAACTGTTGCTCGTGGAGGGCTACGACATGGGCCTCGGTCGCCTGCTGACCTCTGGTGTGGACGTGTGGCTGAACACGCCCGTGTACCCCATGGAGGCCAGTGGCACCTCCGGCATGAAGGCTGCCATCAATGGCACCGTGAATGTCAGCGTGCTCGATGGCTGGTGGGCCGAGGCCTACGATGGTGAAAACGGCTGGGCAATTCCGCCGTCAACCCAGATCAATGACCCGGCCGAGCGGGATCGGCACGATTCGCGGACCCTCTACGAAATACTGCAGGACGAGGTCATCCCGCTTTACTACGCGCGGGATGAACGCCTTGGGTATTCCCCGGGCTGGGTACGCAAGTGCAAGCGCTCCATGTCCACCATTCTTCCGCACTTCAACATGAACCGGGTGGTTCACGATTACTCGGTTCTTTATTACGGGCCAGCAGCACGCCGCGGCCGCCAGCTGGCGGGAGATGGCTATGCGGCCGCCCGGAGCCTGGCTGCCTGGAAACTTAAGGTGCGGACGGCCTGGCCGGGGGTCGCCCTGCGCCTGACGAGTTCGGTCGGCAACCGGATCGAATTCAACGCCAGCGTCACGCTGGAAATCGATGTGACGGTGAATGGCCTGGCAACCGGTGATATCCGGCTCGAGTGCGTGGTATCCCGGGAGATCTGTTCCGATCTCACCGTTCCGGTGCGACAGTTCGCCGACCGGGGCGTGGCGGAGTCCGGACTGCGGCAGCTCGGCAATGACCATGTTTTCGTGCAGGCCTTTGCAGCCGCTGGTCCGACTGAGGTGGCGGGCGTGCACCGCTATCGCGTCGAACTGCGGCCACCCTGGTGCGGGGCCTTGCATTACCAGGTCCGGGCGGTCCCCTGGCATCCGCAGCTGTCGCACCCCTACGAACTGGGACTGATGCGCTGGATCTAGCGGATACCCAGCCGCGCCGCAGCCGATATGTCGAGTCAAACTTGCCGTGAACCCGGCGCATGCTAGATTAGCTGTTGTGCGAGAACTTATATCTGGGAATTCTGTGGAGCAACCAGCATGAGGCAAGTTGTCATTTACCGCGGTGAAGACAATATGTGGGTGGCTGAATGCCCGAGCTTGCCTGGCTGTATTTCCCAGGGGGTTACACGGGAAGAAACCTTGACGAATATCAAGGAGGCGATCGAGTTGTATATCGAAGCGCTAATCGACGACCATTTGCCGGTACCCTCGGACAACCTGGATGCCATGCTCGTAGCAGTATGACCGGACTTCCCCGGATTTCGGGGCGCGACTGTGTGGCCGCGTTGTCGCGCGCAGGATTTCACCAAATACGCCAACGTGGCTCGCACATCATTGTGCGGCGCGATACGCCATTTTCGCAGCTCACCATTCCCGACCATCGGGAGCTTGATCGCGGCACATTACGCGCGATTATTCGCCAGGCCGGGATGGCGGTAGAGCAGTTCAATGCGTTGCTTAACGGATAGGGTCGATCTTTAAGCAGCCGGACCCAGAACCACCCCCGCCAGCGGCGGCAAGGTGACCACTATCGACCAGGGCTGATCCATGCACGGCACCGGCTCGGCCTGGAGCAGGCCGGGATTCCCCAGGTCGCTGCCGCCATATAAGCGCGAGTCCGAATTGAGCAGTTCCTGCCACGCGCCGGGCCGGGGGACGCCCAGCCGGTAGCCGGGGCGCGGCACCGGCGTGAAGTTCAGCACCACGACGGCGGTGGCGTTGTCCGCCCGGCGCACAAAGCTCAGGGTCGAGTTGTCGGCATCGTCCCAGCGCAGCCACTGGAAGCCCCGCCCGTCGAAGTCCAGCCGGTGCAGGGCAGGGGTCCGGGCATAGAGACTATTGAGGTCGCCCACCAGACGGTGCATTCCACTGTGACGATGATCATCCAGGAGGTGCCAGGGCAGTGACTCCCGATGATTCCACTCCCAGGGCTGCGCCAGTTCGCCGCCCATGAACAGCAGCTTCCGGCCCGGGTACGTCCACTGGAACAGGTAGGTCAGCCTCAGGTTGGCGAACCGCTGCCAGTCGTCGCCGGGCATTCTTCCCAGCAGTGAGCCCTTGAGATGTACGACCTCATCGTGGGACAAGGGCAGCAGGAAATTTTCACTGAAGGCATACAGGGGCCCGAAGGTGAGGAGATCGTGGTGGTGCTTGCGGTGGACGGGGTCCAGTTGCAGGTACTTCAGGGTGTCGTGCATCCACCCCATGTTCCACTTCATGCTGAAGCCCAGGCCCCCCGTTTCCACGGGCCGGCTGACACCGGGCCAGGCCGTGGACTCTTCCGCGATCGTGATCGTTCCGGGAAAGTCCCGGTGGGTCATCGTGTTCAGCTCCCTGAGGAATTGCACGGCTTCCAGGTTCTCGTTGCCCCCGTGCACGTTGGGGTACCACTGGCCAGGCTTGCGGGAGTAGTCGAGGTACAGCATGGAGGCCACCGCGTCCACCCGCAGCCCATCCACATGGAACTCTTCCAGCCAGAAGCGTGCGCTTGACAGGAGGAAACTGCGGACTTCCTGCCGGTCGAAATTGAAGATCAGGGTGCCCCACTCCGGGTGGCTGCCCTTTTGCGGGTCCCCGTACTCGAACAGCGGGGAGCCGTCGAAATCGGCGAGGCCATGGCTGTCGCGCGGGAAGTGGCCGGGTACCCAGTCGAGGATGACGCCGAGACCCGCACGATGACACGCATCGATGAGGTAGCGCAGATCATCCGGGCTGCCGTACCGGCTGGTGGGTGCGAAGTAGCCCACCGGCTGATAACCCCAGGATTCATCGAGGGGAAACTCCGTGAGCGGCAGGAATTCGACGTGGGTAAAGCCCTGGGACAGGGCGTACGGGACCAGGGTGTCGGCGGCCTGCCGGTAGGTCAGCGAACTGCCATCCGGATGGCGTCGCCAGGACCCGAAGTGCACCTCGTAGATCGACAGCGGAGCGTGCAGCCAGTCCCGGGCGCGACGTTGTGCAAGCCAGGCGTCGTCCTGCCACTGGAACTCGCCGGCCGGGCGGAACCGGGATGCGGTGGCCGGCCGGAGTTCGAACTCGCGGGCGAAGGGGTCGGTCTTCAGGCGCAGCTCCCCCGAGTGCCGGTTGCGGATCTCGTACTTGTAAAGGCCTTCAGTCAGCCCGGGGATGAACAACTCCCAGACGCCGGAGGTCCCGCGGACGCGCATGGGGTGACAGCGCCCGTCCCAGCGATTGAAGTCGCCAACCACGCTGACCCGTCCAGCGTTGGGGGCCCAGACGGCGAAGCGCACGCCAGCGATCCCTTCGGCCCGCCAGGGATGCGCACCCAGAAACTGGTGGGCGGCATTGTGGTGGCCGCCGTTAAAGGCGCTGATCTGACCCTCATCGAGCTGGGGGCCGAAGCAGTAAGGATCGAAGTCCTCACTGACCTGGCCATTGCCCTTAAGGACCCGCAGCCGGTAGCGGGCTGGCACGGACGCGGTCGGACCCCGCCACTCAAAGAGATCGGTGTGTCCGACCCGGGCCATGCTCGTCCCCGCCTCCACGATCTCCACGCGGACCGTGTCCGGGAGCAGCGCCCGGACGATAAGCGAGCCGTCCGGCAGCGGGTGCCGCCCCAGCCAGGCGAATGGGTCGTGATGGCGGGCTTCGAGCAGGGAATCGAGGTCCGGCGACAGCAAAGGTGGCATGGCTCCCCTAGGACCGATGGTGTTACATTCACTCACAGTGTGACAGATCGGGCGCGGACACTGCGGTGAGCATCTTCTACCCTGGCAACAGTGCCAAGCAGGCCCGCTCGGGCCGGTTTGTCAGCCAGCTGACGAAAAGCACGATGGCCCTGATCCTGGCCGGGGGGCGCGGCGAGCGCCTGCGGCAGCTCACCCTGCACCGGGCCAAGCCGGCCACGCCCTTCGGCGGCAAGTACCGCATCATTGATTTCAGTCTCTCCAATTGTGTCAATTCCGGGATCCGCCAGATACTGGTGCTCACCCAGTACAAGTCCCACTCCCTGATCCAGCATGTCCAGCGCGGCTGGGGTTATCTGCGTGGCGAGCTTGGTGAGTTCGTGGAGCTGGTGCCCGCCCAGCAGAAGCTGGGGGAGCTCTGGTACCGGGGCACGGCGGATGCCGTGTACCAGAATCTGGACATCATCGAGGCCCATGCGCCGGAGCTGGTGCTGGTGCTGGCCGGTGACCATGTCTACAAGATGGACTACGGCCCGATGATTGCCTTCCACGTGGAGGTGTCAGCGGATATCACGATCGGCATGGTGCAGGTGCCGCTGGCTACCGCCCATGAATTTGGCATTGCGACCGTGGATTCCAATCACAGGATTACCCGTTTCAGCGAGAAGCCCCGCAATCCCGAGCCAATGCCCGGCCGGGACGACGTTGCCTTCGCGTCGATGGGCATCTATGTCTTCGGCCTCGACTATCTGCGTGAGGCGCTGAGCCGGGATGCGGCTGATCCGGGCACGGCCCATGACTTTGGGAAGAACATCATCCCCGGGGCCATTGCGGGCGGTGGGGTCTACGCTTATCCCTTCCAGAGTGTCGAAACCGAGGCGCAGGCCTACTGGCGCGATGTGGGCACCGTGGATGCGTTCTACTCGGCCAACATGGAGCTGATTTTCGTCAGCCCGGAACTCAATCTGTACGACTCGGAGTGGCCTATCTGGACTTACCAGGAGCAAATGCCCTGCGCCAAGTTTGTCCTCGACGAGGAGGGTCGCCGGGGTACGGCCATCAATTCCATGGTGGCGGGTGGCTGCATCATCTCCGGAGCCAGCGTTCGCGAGTCGCTGTTGTTTTTCAATGTCACCGTGGACGAGCGGACGGAGATCTTCCGCTCCGTCGTCCTGCCCCACGTGGTGGTGGGGCGGGGCTGCCGGATTTCCCGGGCGATCATCGATGAGGGCTGCAGCATTCCGGATGGGATGGTGATCGGGGAGGATCTGGCCCGGGATCGGCAGCGCTTCCATGTGACGGAGCAGGGCGTGGTGCTCGTGACCGAGGACATGCTGCGGAGCGAGGCGTCCCGATCGGCAGGCCAGGCAACCGTCGGTGCCCCGGTTAGTACCCCGGTTAGCACCCCAGTTGGTGCCCCGGTTAGTGCCCCGGTTAGTGCCCCGGAAGTGGTCCGCTGAGCCGGTTGGGTTCGGGGTGACAGCGTCCCTGCTCGATGGCCAGCGGCGCGCTGGGGTGCTGCTGCATCCCACGTCGTTGCCCGGGCCCTGGGAGGCCGGCATTCTCGGGGTCGACGCGTATCGCTTTCTCGACTGGTTGCGGGAGGGTGGCTTCCGGCTGTGGCAGATGCTGCCCCTGGGGCCCGTTGGTTATTCCATTTCCCCGTACCAGTTGAGTTCCGCGTTTGCGGGCAACCCGCGACTGATCGATCCGGGTACCTTGCCGGTCGCCGGCTGGCTGCCGGTCGAGTTGCACCCAACCGGCGGTTCGTGGCCAGAGCGCAAGGGTCTGCTGCACGAAGCGTGGCTGCGTTTCCGCTCCGGTTCCCGGCCGGATGAGCGCGCGGCGTTCAAGGCTTACTGGCAGGATCAGCGGGCGTGGTTGCTGCCATTCGCTTTATTCCAGGTTGCCCGCGGCCAACACGGCGAAGAGGGCTGGTGGACCTGGCCCGAGGCCGTCCGCGCCCGGCGGCCTGACGCCATGGCGCACCTGTTGCAGGATGCGGCGGCCGAGATTCGTGAAATCGCCTTTGAGCAATGGGTGTTCGACCGCCAATGGCACGGGCTCCGCGCGCGGGCCAACGAGTACGGCATCGAACTGATCGGCGATCTGCCTATCTACGTCGATCTCGACAGTGCCGATGTGTGGTGGCACCGCCGGCTGTTTCGCGTGGACCCCGATGGTCGGCCCGCAGCGGTTGCCGGCGTACCGCCGGACTACTTCAGCGCGGAAGGCCAGAGGTGGGGTAACCCGCTGTATGACTGGGAAGCGCTGCGCGCCGAGGGCTTCCGCTGGTGGGTTGACCGGGTGCGCACCCAGCTGCGGCGGTTCGATTACCTGCGCATCGATCACTTCCGCGGCTTGCAGGCCTACTGGGAGATCCCGGCGGCCGCCACCAGCGCCAGGGAGGGGTGCTGGCAGCTGGCGCCCGGCGCGCAATTGCTGACCGCGATTGGTGCCGCGTGCGGTGGGCAGCCGTTCCTGGCAGAAGACCTTGGCACGATCACCGCGGAGGTGCATGCCCTCCGGCGCCAGTTCGGTCTGCCCGGCATGCTGATTGCCCAGTTCGGGTTCGACAGCTCGGCTGACAACCCCTATCTACCGGCGAATCAGGTCGAGGCCGCCGTGATTTACTCGGGAACCCACGACAACGACACGGCACTGGGCTGGTATCGCAGCCTGGGTGCGGCTGCCCGCGACAACGTCCAGCGGGTACTGGCCTGCGGCCCTGACGACGTGCCGGCTGCCCTGCTCCGGTCGGTGTGGCAGTCCCGGGCGCAGACCGCCATCTTTCCTCTCCAGGACCTCCTCGGGCTGGGTTCCGACGCGCGGATGAATACGCCCGCGACGACCACGGGTAACTGGAGCTGGCGTTTTGCCTGGAGTCAGGTACCGACAGGCCTGGCCGACGACTGCCGGCGATGGGGCAGGGAGGCGGGCCGTCAGTGGCAACGGGACGCTGCGGCCTGAGGCCTGAGGCCAGGGCGGGGCGGGGCGGCTACCCCCTGTTGCCTGTCAGCCGGGAGTAAAGCGCCTCGTAGTAAGGAGCCTGGTGTCGCCAGGAGAAATCCTCAGCCATGCCATTTTGCTGGAGTCGGATCCACAGTTCCGGCTGCCGGTACCAGGCGAGAGCCTCGCCCATTGCCCAGGCCAGTTCGGTGCCGTTGGCGTTCCTGAAAACGCTGCCCGTTCCGGTCCGGCTCGCGGTGTCAAAGTGGCGAACCGTATCTTTCAGCCCGCCAGTCTCTCGAACAATCGGCACCGTGCCGTAACGGAGGGCGTACATCTGAGTCAGGCCGCAGGGCTCGTAGATGGATGGCACGAGGAAGGCGTCTGACCCCGCGAAGATGAGTCGCGCCAGAGACTCGTCCTGCACGTCGAAATAGCGAAACAGATCGGGGAAGGCAGCCGCCAGTTGCCGGAGCTGGGCGACGTACCGGTCTTCACCCTGGCCTAGGATCACCATCTGCACCGCTCGCTGGCGAAGCAGCGGCGGCAGTGCCTCGACAACGAGCTCAATGCCCTTCTGTTCGGCGAGCCGCGTCACCATGCCCAGCAAGGGCACCGGCATTCGGGAGTTAAGGTCGGCCCGTGCAATCAGCGTCTCGCGGCAGCTCGTCTTGCCGGCGAGCTGCCGCGCATCATAGTGGGCAGGGAGCCGGGCATCCGTGGCTGGATCCCAGGCGGAGTAATCGACCCCGTTCAGGATGCCGACCAGCCGATTGCGGCGCTGGCGCAGCAAAGCGTCGAGACCCTTGCCGTATTCGGGCGTCAAAATCTCCGCCGCATGGCTTGGGCTGACGGTCGTGAGCGCGTCGGCAGCGACGATGCCATCCCGCAGGAAGTTCAGGTCAGCGGCCATCGCCGCGCCGGTTGGCGTGCTGCTGGTACTGGCAACAAGGCCAAGTTCCGGTGCCAGTGCGCCGGCGAATACCCCCTGGTAGCCAATGTTGTGGATGGTCAGAATTGAGTTTGCTTCGCGAAGGACCCGCGTCGCTCGATAACCGGTCCTGAGGAGCACGGGCACCAGCGCTGCATGCCAGTCGTGGCAGTGAATGATCTGAGGCGACCAGTCGAGGATCGCGCAAAGGCGCAACGCTCCGTGGGCGAGCAGGGCAAAGCGCCGTGCCTCCAGTTCTCCACCGCCGTAGATGGCGCCGGAACCGAAGAATGCCGGAGCGTCGACCTGGTAAAGCAGGGGCTCCAACCCTGGCACGGCTGGCAGCTGCCGGAACGTGTACCCCGGGTGGACGCCAGCCAGGGCAACCGGAGAAACCTGCAGGTCGCCCAGGGCCATGCCGGCTGAGGGCCGGCGATCACCGGGGTCCACGTCGAGACCCGTGTAAAGCGGCACTACCACCCGCACATCGTGGCCGGCGCTGACCAGTGCCTTGCTGAGGCCGGTCACCATATCGGCCAGGCCGCCTGTCTTGGCGAACGGGGCGTACTCCGCCGAGATCATCAGGATCCGCATGGGGTCAGGGGCAAAGCCGGGAGCCGAAAAAAAAGACCCCGCCGGGGCAGGGCCTTTTGCAATCTGCTGACCTGATCACCGCCAGCGCCCAGGCCCACAGGCCCCCAGGGCGATCAGAAGCGAATCAGAAATTGTAGATGGCCAGCAACGCGATGTCATAGACGTAGTCGGTCGTGTCCACGGCATAGTAAGTGAAATCGAGGTGCAGGCTGATTGGCGAATCGGTTTTCAGGTTCAGACCCAGGCCGACGGCCAGATCCGTACCGTCGTCGTCGTAGCTCACGGGATCGTTGCGCTCGGCGATGGGTCCGGGCGGATCCGGATCCGGCACGACGTTTGCGTTGCGCTCAAAGCCGTCGTAGTTGGCGTCCCAGAGGATGGCGCCCACCTTGGCATAGGCATCGACGCGGTCACTGAGGGGAAGGCTGCCCACGAGAAACGCGCGGAAGCCCGTCATTTTCATCTCCGCCGTCCATTGCCGGCTCTGGCACCCAAGTTCATTGCAGGCCAGGGGAAGTTCGTAAGTGTCGGTGGCGTCGCCGAATTTGGTGTAGCCGACCTCTACGCCGAAATGCTTATTGAAGTTCCAACCGGCGGTAACCTCGTAATTGGCTTCGTTGCTGGAAAAGCTCTGGCTGCTGCCAAACACGGGGAGATCCGACTCCAGGACCGGGTTGGGCACCAGGTCGAGTTTCGTCAGGCTGGACTCGGTTCGTCCGATGCCCATGCCGAGACCGATATAAGGTCCGGCCACAGCCAGGGACGGGATGGCGAGAACCATCGCTATCAGCACTGCACAGATCTTGCTCATTCCCCCGCTCCTGAAACTGTTCTGGTTAATGTTGTACCGCTCAAGCCTGCGGTTCGTCCCGATCTAGAAAATCGTGTCCCGCCCCAGGAAGCTGCCGAAGTACAAGCGCGCATCGAGTTCGAACCCGGTATCGGTGTCGAACACGACACCCATGGCCCGGAGCGTCAGGTAGTCGGTGACGTGATAACCAAGACCCAGGAACACGTCGTTATTGGATATATCTGAATCGCTCAGGTCGGCATAGCGAAAGCCGGCTTCGATCTCCACGTTTTCCGACAGTTCACTGCGGACCGAAGCCTCAGCGAAGTACCCGTGGTCGTCAATGGACTCGAGCTGACATTCACTGTTCGGAATCTGGAACTTGGAGATATCCACATAGGCCGCGCGCAACACGATGTCGGTCTTCTCGAGCACGCGGTAATTCACACCAAGTCCCCCGGCGAAAGACTGGGAGTCGCGATCAGCACTGGATTTTTCGGTGCCACCCTGGCCATCGTCACAGAACGTGGTGACGCCGCTGAAGGTACCATCGAAGAATTCGCCAAAGACGTGGACGCCTACGGGTCCGAGTTTTACAAGATTGACCGAGCCGTTCAGCTTGAGGCCGTCGTGCTGACCGCCGTCCTGCTTGATGGCGTAGTTGACGTCGGTCCACTGGTAGCCCACGTCGAAATAGGTGTAACGAGGACCGCCGGACGAATCCTCAGCCAGCGCTGCGGCAAGCCAGCCTCCGGTCACCGGTAGCAGAGCAGCAACACTCAGCAACCGGACAAGTCTGGCATTCATAGGACGTCCCCCTGTTGAAAGCGCGGATCGGCGAAAACGCCCGGGACTATAGCGAATCGGGCACTGACTGGCTATAGCGTAGCGGGTCGCGTCAGGCTCCTCGGAGTGCCCGTCTGCAGGCTGGGCAGTCCTCGCACGCGCTGCCCGCAACTGTAGCGCTGGAGCGACCGTTTGGTATTATGCTGGGGCCACTTCGGAGGGGGATTCGAATGACGACGTCCAAGACTGTCAGCGGTATTACTGCTTTCCTGTGGATGAGCTTCGCGGTGCTTCAGGCACTGCCGATAGTGGCGAGCGCACAGATCGAAGAAGTCGTGGTGAGCACCCGTCGGAGAGAGGAGAACCTGCAGGACGTGCCGATCGCCGTATCGGCGATCAGCAGCGAGGAAATCCAGCGGGCTGGCATCACGGATCTCGCGGATGTCGTGCAGAATCAGCCCAGCGTGCAGTTCGACCAGGCGTTTGGTCCAGCCGACAATCGCATCACCATCCGCGGGCTGTCCAATACGCGCGGCCGATCGAACGTCGCGTTCCTGGTTGACGGCATCGACGTGACGACTGAAAACCTGGTATCCGCAGGCTCGGGCCTCCTGGCCAACCGCAGGCTCCTGACCGACGTGGAGCGCATCGAGATCGTCAAGGGCCCACAGAGCGCGCTGTACGGGCGCTCGGCGTTCGCCGGGGCCATCAGTTATGTGACCAAGGAGCCCGGAGAGGAGTTTAACGGTCGCGTCAATGTCGATGTGGGTGACTACGGCCGCCGGTCTGTTGACGGCGCAGTCGGTGGCCCGTTGACTGACACGTTCGGCGTTCGCCTGGCGGGCGTCAGTTTCAACGAAGACGGGTACTACACGAACAGCCTCACCGGGAACGATGTGGGCGGCTCTAATGGCTACGGAGCAGCGTTAACGATGGTGTGGAAGCCCGCCGACCCCGTGAAGGTCAAGGCGCGCTTCGAGTATAGCGAAGAGAATTACGATCCGAGGGCAGGCGTCAATATCCAGGGGGACAAGCCCTATTTCTTGCCCGATAGTGCCAAGGTTATCCCGCGGCCCATAACTGCCGGCGCAGTGGGATTGACCCCCTTTCCCGGTAGCAGTGTTAATAACCCGGACGGTGCTTCTTCCTCGGCGACAAATCTCTTTAACTTTGGAACGTACTGCCCCAAGTTCGGCTTTGACCCGGGCAATCCCGCCGGGCAGCCGGGCATATGCTTGCCGGGTACGATCAAAAACGGGGATGACTATACGGTTGCACAGAGTGAAAATCCCGTTACCGGTACGGACTATCCGGGTACGGACACCACCACGTTCGGTGCCAGCCTGATCGCAACTTTTGACCTGGGCTACGGCCTGTTCTCGTCCTATACCGGCTGGACGGATTTCGACAGTCGGGACCTTTATGACCAGGACTACCAGGCAAGCGCTGCGCTGGATATCAACGGCAATGGGCAGCGGGCGTATGGAACGTCCAATCCAGAGGGCGGGCGGACGGACACCTTGCTGGGCGCACAGGAGTC
>CAYMKJ010000254.1:0-8480 GCA_964391025.1 uncultured Chromatiaceae bacterium | reverse complement strand
AAGGCGCCCATCGTGGCCGTGAACGTCTGGTATCACGTGGGCTCCAAGAACGAGGTACGGGGGCGCACCGGCTTCGCCCACCTCTTTGAGCACCTGATGTTTCAGGGCTCGGAGAATCTCAAGGGCGAGTACCTGAACACCCTGCAGGAACTGGGGGCCACCGACCTGAACGGCACCACCTTCTTCGACCGCACCAACTACTTCCAGACCGTGCCAAAGAACGCTCTCGACACCGCGCTCTGGCTCGAGTCGGACCGGATGGGCCACTTCAAGGACTCCATCACCCAGGCCAAGCTGGACGAGCAGCGCGGCGTGGTGCAAAACGAGAAGCGCCAGGGGGACAACCAGCCCTATGGCAAGGTCTTCGAGGAAATCCTGAAGAACCTTTTTCCGCCCGAGCACCCCTACTCCTGGGAAACGATCGGCTCGATGGAGGACCTCAACGCCGCGAGCCTCGCCGACGTCAAGAAGTGGTTCGAGACCTACTACGGCCCAAGTAATGCGGTCATCGTGATTGCGGGCGACGTCGGCACGGAGGAGGCCTTCGCGAAGGCGGAGAAGTACTTCGGCGACATTCCGCCCGGGCCCACGCTTGGCCGTTTCGAGGAATGGATTCCGTCCCACGATCAGGTCCGGCGCTGGAGCCTTAAGGATCAGGTTGCCCAGCCGCGCCTCTACCTCGCCTGGACCGGGCCGCGCTGGGGAACGAAGGATGCGGACCTGCTGGACCTGGCGTCGTCCATTCTCGCGGGAGACAAGAATTCCCGCCTATATCAGCGGCTCGTCTACCGTGACCAGATCGCCTCCGACGTCGAGTTCGGCACCCTTGCCCTCGAGATTGCCGGCATCACCTACCTGCAGGTGTCGGCGCAGCCGGATGTCTCCCTCGAACAGCTCGAGACTGTCGTGAACGAGGAGCTAGAGCGCTTTCGCAAGTCGGGTCCCACGGCGAAAGAACTGGAGCGCGTGAAAACGCAACGACGCGCCAGCTTTATCCAGGGCCTCGAGAAGGTCGGCGGCTTCTCAGGAAAGTCGGGCGTACTGGCCGAGAGCACTGTCTACGGCGGATCGCCGGATGCCTGGAAGCGGGGCTATGAGGTTGTGGAAACAGCTACGGCAGCCGAACTGCAGGCTGTCGTCAGCAAGTGGGTAACACCCGCGCCCTTTGTTCTCACCGTGGAGCCGGCCGAGAAACTCATGGCCACCACGACCGGTGCCGACCGGAGCCAAATGCCCCTGCCGGCCGGCGACGTGCCCGTGACCTTCCCGGCGTTTCAGCGCGCCACGCTCAGCAATGGCCTCAAGCTGATAGTGGTAGAGCGCCCGGAACTTCCCGTCGTTGGCCTGCACCTGGTACTGGACGCGGGCTACGCCGCGGATCAGTCAGCCCGGCCTGGCACGGCAAACCTCACGATGGCCATGCTCGATGAGGGCACGAAATCACGGAATGCCCTGCAGATCAGCGAAGAGCTTGCGCTGCTCGGCGCCGACCTAAGCGCCGGATCGAGCCTCGACACCTCCTCGGTCACTTTGTCGGCGCTGGCCGACAAGCTGGAACCGTCGCTCGAGATCTTTGCCGATGTCGTGCTGAATCCTGCGTTCCCCCAAAAGGAACTGGACCGGCTCCGCAAGGTCTACCTGGCCGCGCTGAGCCAGGAGAAGACCCAGCCGACGTCGATGGCCTTGCGGGTGGTGCCAAAGCTCCTCTACGGCGCCGGGCACGCCTACGCACAACCACTGACCGGCACGGGCACCGAAGCGACACTAGCGGCCCTGACCCGCGAGGACCTGGTCCGGTTTCACGCCGAGTGGTTCCGCCCGAACCACGCCACGATGATCGCTGTTGGCCCGGTGACTGTCGCTTCACTCAAACCACAGCTCGAGCAGCTGTTTCGCAACTGGCAGCCAGGGGACATCCCGGCGAAAGTGGTCGCCGCCGTCACGGCGCGCCCCAGCCGCACGCTGTACCTCCTGGACAAGCCCGGCGCCGATCAGTCGGTGATCTTCGCCGGTCAGCTGATTCCGTCGCGGGCCGCACCCGAGGATCTCGCCATTTCAACCATGAACGACGTGCTCGGGGGAAAGTTCACCGCCCGCCTCAACATGAATCTGCGGGAGGCGAAACACTGGTCCTACGGCGCGTACTCCTTTGCCTACGACGCCCGCGGCCAGCGGCCGTTGCTGGCCTACGCGCCGGTCCAGTCCGACAAGACTGCCGAGGCCATCACTGAAATCCGCAATGAGATCGCCGGGATCGTGGGCAAGCGCCCCGCCACGCCGGAAGAAGTGGCGCTGGTGAAGCGGGCCAACACGCTGTCCCTCCCCGGACAGTGGGAAACCGGGGGCGCGATACTGGGCTCCATCAGCGAGATCGTGGAATTCGGCCTCCCCGACGACTACTGGGACAACTACGCTGCCACGCTCCGCGGCCTCACCCCGGAGCAGGTCAACAAGGCCGCCCGGGACCATCTGCATCCCGACGATCTGGTCTTTGTGGTGGTGGGCGATCGCCAGGTCATCGAGCCCGGGCTGAAAGGTCTTGGCTTCGACACCATCCAGCTGATAAACACCGACGGCGAGCTGCTGTAGAGCGTGGCCTGGCCGGCGTCCAGCGCATGAGCCGGAAGCCCCTCTGGATCGCCACCGTCTGCGTACTGGTGTACTTCTTCACGAACGGCATGGCGCTGTTCGTGCCCCAGAACCTGTTCCCCCGGTTCATGGAAACCTTCGGCGCCACGCCGGCCGAGGTCAGCCGGACCACCGCGATCACCTTTGGCATCTCCGGGCTACTGGCGCCTTTCGTCGGCGCGGCCATCGACCGCTTCGGTGTAGTGCGCGTGATTCGCGTGGGTTTGCTCGTGCTCGGCATCACTTTCGCTGCCTACCCGATGGCGCGCTCGCTGCAGGATCTTTACCTGCTGCACGCGGTGATTGCGGTCGGGCTGATCCTTTCAGGCCTGATGCCCAACGTGGTCCTGCTGTCCCGCTGGTTCCGGGAACGGCGAGGGATGGCCGTGGGTGTGCTGGTGGCCGGATCCAGCCTGGCGGGTGCCACGCTGCCGGTGGCGATCTCGCCGCTGGTCAATGACCCGGCCTACGGCTGGCGTGTAGGTTTTGGCGTGCTTGCGGTGGCGTTCTGGCTGCTGGCAGTGCTGCCGGCCTTCCTCGTGCTCCGCGAGGCGCCCGCGACCGAGAACGCCACCGATACACAGGCCTCGCAAGCCGTGGACGGTGTGACGTTTGCCGAGGCCCTGCGCTCCCGCACGTTGTGGTGCCTGGCGGTCGGCTCCGCCTGCCTGTGGTTCGCGATCCAGGCGCTGACCAGCCAGATCACGATCTACTTCGAGCAGGAGGCGGGCCTCGCACCCCAGCGGGCGACGGCCCTCTACTCCACCATCCTCGCCTGCAGCGTGGCCGGCAAGTTCCTGTTCGGCGCGGTGAGCGACCGTTTCAGGAAGCAGCCGGTGATGGTGGTAACCAGCCTGACGCTGCTTGCCGGGTGCCTGCTGCTGTTCACCGGCCAGGGACTGGAACTGGGGCTGGCCCGCAGCCCGGTTCAACTGACCGCCTTTGCGGTGATCTTCGGCCTGGGATTCGGCGGCAGCTTTACACTGATCCAGCTGGTCGCCGTGGAGAGCTTCGGGCAGCTCGCTCTGGGCCGGATCCTGGGAGTTGTGACTTTCGCGGATACCATGGGCGGGGCTGCGGGCACTTTGCTGGCCGGCCAGATCCGGACAGCCACCGGCGACTACTTCCTCCCGTTCGCGCTAGTGACGGTCGTTGCCGTCATCGCGGTGGGCAACGTGCTGCTGATCCGTCCGGTGGTCCGGATTACGAACGCTTAATTCACCTTGCGGGCGGGCGCTTCACGTGGACAATACCCGCACGCCGCGAAATCCAGTGAGAGAACCGACGATGATTGCAGCAGAAGGCCTCGTGAAGACCTTTGGCAGCCGAACGGCGGTCGACGGCATTTCCTTCAGCGTGCAGCCGGGCGAGGTCCTCGGCTTCCTGGGTCCCAACGGCGCGGGCAAGACCACCACCATGCGCATGCTGGCCGGCTTTGTGGCACCCACGGCGGGCCGTGCTGAGATCTGCGGCTTTTCGATCGAGGAGCAGCCGGTGGCCGCGAAGCAGAAGCTTGGCTACCTGCCGGAAGGGGCGCCGACCTATGGCGAGATGACGCCGCGGGACTTCCTGCAGTTCATCGGCGAGGTCCGCGGCCTCACTGGCGCTGATTTCCGGCGACGCCTGACCGCTGTAGTGGAACGGTTGCAGCTGGGTGACGTCCTCCAACAACCCATCGAGACCCTGTCGAAGGGCTTCCGGCGCCGGGTGGGCCTGGCGCAGGCGATCCTGCACGACCCGCCCGTGCTGATCCTTGACGAGCCCACCGACGGACTCGATCCCAATCAGAAGCACGAGGTCCGGGGGCTCATCCAGACGATGGCACCCGGCAAGGTGATCGTCATCTCCACTCACATTCTCGAAGAGGTGGATGCGGTCTGCACACGCGCCATCATCATCACCAACGGGCGCATCGTCGCGGACGAGGAACCCGCAGCGCTGATCCGCCGGTCCCGTTACCACAACGCCGTCACGCTCCAGCTGGAGCGCACGGCGGACCTGGCGGCGGTGGCCGATGATTTGCGCGGCCTGGGCGAGTTCAGGCAGGTGGAGGTGGACGAACACGCCTTCACAGTGACGGCTTTCCCCCGGGACGGTGCCCACATCCTGCCGGTCATTAGTAGCCTCGCGGCCGAACGGCGCTGGCCCGTGGAGCAGCTGCACCTGGAGGCGGGGCGCCTCGACGAAGTATTTCGCAGCATCACGACGCCGAACAACGCAGCGGGAGCCAGCCGATGGCAGTGATCCGCAGCATCGCGCGCCGGGAATTGCGTAGCTACTTCGCCACGCCGCTCGCCTACGTGTTCATCGTGATCTTCCTGGCCCTTGCTGGCCTGTTCACGTTCTACCTGGGCGGCTTCTACGAGCGCGGCCAGGCGGACCTCGCTCCCTTCTTCAATTTCCACCCCTGGCTATACCTGTTCCTGGTGCCAGCCATTGCCATGCGCCTGTGGGCGGAGGAGCGGAAGAGCGGCAGCGTGGAGTTACTGATGACGCTACCCGTCACGCTGTGGCAGGCGGTGCTGGGCAAGTTCCTCGCGGCATGGCTGTTCATTGCGGTCGCCCTCACGCTGACGTTTCCCATCTGGATCACCGTCAACTACCTGGGTGATCCCGACAATGGGGTGATCGTTGCGGCCTACATTGGCAGCCTGCTGATGGCAGGCGGATTCCTGGCAATTGGCTCCTGCATCTCCGCGGCCAACCGAAATCAGGTGGTCGCCTTCATCCTCACCGTCGTGATCTGCTTCCTCTTCATGCTGGCGGGTTTCCCGCTGGTGCTGGACTTCTTCTCCGGGTGGCTGCCGGGCCCGTTACTGGACGCCGTGGCCAGCCTGTCGTTCCTGACGCACTATGCGGCCATCAGCAAGGGCGTGCTGGACCTCCGCGACGTGCTTTATTTCCTGCTCGTCATCGGCGTCTGGCTCTTCGCCACGACGATCGTGCTGGACCTGAAGAAGGCGGACTAGGATGAGCCCTCGAATTGAGCAGAGCAGGAAGAACCGCATTGATCGCATCGGGCTTACGGCCCTTGCCGTCATTTTCCTGGTGGGCGTGACGCTGATCAGCCTGCTGCCCGGAGTGCGCCTCGATCTGACCGGCAACCGGCTGTACACCCTCTCCGAGGGGACGAAGAAGATCGTCGGCAGCATTACGGAGCCCGTGAACGTCTACTTGTTCTTTTCCGACAAGGCCACGGCCGACCTGCCCCAGCTGCGCACCTATGCCGGTCGTGTCCGGGAGATGCTGGATGAATTCGCCAGTCGCTCCGACGGCAAGCTGAAACTGACCGTGATCGACCCACCGCCATTTTCCGACGAGGAAGACCGGGCCACGGGCTTTGGCCTGCGCGCCATCAACCTGGGCAACAACGCGGACCCGATCTACTTTGGCATCGCCGCGACCAACAGCGTGGGAGACGACGAGATCATCCCGTTCCTGGACCCGGCCAAGGAGTCGTTCCTGGAATACGACCTGGCCAAGCTTACGTACACGCTCGCCAACCCGAAGAAGCCGGTGGTGGGGCTGCTCTCCAGTCTGCCCATGACGGTCGGCTTCGACCCCATGACCCAGCAGATTCGTCAGCCCTGGGTCATCGCCGACCAGCTACGGCAACTGTTCGACCTGCGCGTCCTGCAACCGGGCCTCGAGAAAATCGACGACGACATCAAGGTGCTGATGCTGGTGCACCCGAAGAACCTGTCCGACGAGACTCTCTATGCGGTCGACCAGTTCATTCTCCGGGGCGGCCGGGCCCTGATCTTTGTCGATCCATTTGCCGAGATCGACCGGGGCGATCCGTCGGACCCCATGGCGGGCAGGCCGCTAGGTCAGGCTTCCGGCCTGGACAAGCTCTTCGGGGCCTGGGGTATCAGTGTGGACACCGGCACCATCGTTGGCGACGACCGCTACGCGCTAACCGTCGGCGGCATGGGTCCCGAGCCGGTCCGGCACCTCGTCATCATCGGCGTTGGCCAGGACGGCATGTCCCAGGACGACGTGATTACGAGCGGGCTCAACCTGGTGAACCTGGCCTTCGCCGGGCATATCAACGGTCGCAAGGACGCCGTTGCGAAAATTACGCCGCTCATCCGGTCCAGCGACCAGGCAGCGCTCATCCCAACCGAGAAACTGGCAATGGCCTCCGATCCGGCACTGCTGCGGACGGACTTTGCCCCCACCGGTGAGCGCTACACGCTGGCGGCACGGATTGGTGGCAAACTGCCGAGCGCCTTTCCGGGAAATGGCAGAGAAGGCCACATAGCGGTCGCCACGGAGCCCGTTAACGTGCTGCTGGTGGCGGACGTCGATCTGCTGAGCGACCGCCTGTGGGTCCAGACCCAGGAAGTCCTTGGCCAGCGCCTGACCACGGCCTTTGCCAACAACGCCGATCTCACGGTGAACGCCCTGGATAACCTGCTCGGCAGCGGCGACCTCATCGGCATTCGCAGCCGTGCCACCTTCCAGCGGCCGTTCACCCGTGTGCAGGACCTCCGGCGCGAGGCGGAGAAGCGCTTTCGCTCGGCCGAGCAGCGCCTGCAGAACGAACTGGAGGAGACTGAGGCGCGACTCGGCGAGTTGCAGGCCAGCCGCAAGGACCAGGGCACCGCGATCCTGTCTCCTCAACAGGAGGGGGAGATTGAGCGCTTCAAGACTCGCCGGCTCGAGCTGCGCAAGGAGCTTCGCCAGGTCCAGCGCGACCTGGATCAGGACATCGAGCGGCTGGGCACTACCCTGAAAGCGATCAACGTGGCGCTCGTACCGCTGATCATTTCACTCGTGAGCATCGTGCTGGTGCTGTTCCGCCGCCGGGCGAAGCCTGCCGGAGTGGCGGTGTGAATCGCCGCACGCTGGTCGTTCTGCTCGCGGCGCTCGCCATCATGGCGGTCGTCGCCGGCGTCGTCCTCAGGGGCGAGCGGCCCGGCATCCAGGCGGAGGACCTGCTGCTGCCCGGGCTGAAAGAACAGCTCAATAACATCCAGCGGATCGTCGTCACCGGCCCGGGCAACGCGCCGATTGCCACCCTCGAGCGCGGCGCGGACATCTGGACCGTCGTCGAGCGCAACAACTATCCCGCGGATGTCGGCCGGATCCGCAGGAACCTGCTGGCCCTTGCTGAGGCCCGGATTGTCGAAGAGAAGACCTCGAGCCCGGACTACTACGCCCGGCTGGGCGTGCAGGACATTAGCTTGGCCTCGGCGGGCGGCGTGCAGCTGACACTCAGTGGCGGCCAAGAACCGGTCAGCGCCATCATCGGCATGGCACCGCCCGGCACCTCGGACCTCACTTACGTGCGTCGTGCCGGCGAACCCACCAGCTGGCTGATCGCCGGCAAATTCGATCTGGGCAAGAACGGCGGCGAGTGGCTCGACCGGGCACTCACCGATATTCCCGCAGGGCGGATCCAGTCGGTCACCATCAGCCACCCGGGGCTCGAGACAGTGCGGATCTCCCGGGCCAACGCCAAAGAGAAAGCCGCAAAGGAAGACATGACGGAGTTCCTGGTGGCTGACGTGCCCGCGGGTCGCGATCTCAGCTATCCGGGCGTGGGCAACGGCGTCGCCGGAGCGTTGGCCGACCTGCAGCTGGAGAATGCGCAGACGAAGGAGACGCTCGGGGCCAACCCCGGTAAACCCATCGTCGCGCGGTTTGTGACCACGGACGGACTGACGGTAGAGACCAGCGCCTGGCGGCTGGCCGATGGCGCCCGGTTTACCTTTCTTGCCTCGGGCGAGGGCGCGGCCGGCAAGGAAGCCGCTGCCCTTAATGCGCGACTGGGCGGCTGGGTCTACACCCTGCCCAGCTACAAGACGGAGCAGCTCACTCGCCGCCTGCAGGAGTTGCTGGCGCCG
>CAYMKJ010000253.1:0-5906 GCA_964391025.1 uncultured Chromatiaceae bacterium | reverse complement strand
GGCCCCGAGCCAGGCGATGTCGGGGATGCCGCGGGCGGGTTCCGGCTGACCGGTGAGGAATTGCCGCCGCGACAGGGTCGGGTGCCGGCGGCGCAGCGCGATCAGCCGCCGCACGAAGTTCAGCATGTCGCCGTTGGTCTCAGTCAGGCGCCAGTCGAACCAGGACACCTCGTTGTCCTGACACCAGGCGTTATTGTTGCCGCGCTGGGTGCGCAGCACTTCGTCGCCGGCGAGTAGCATCGGCACGCCCTGGGAGAGCAGCAGTAGCGCGATGGCATTGCGAGCGTGCTGGCCCCGGATCCGCAGCGTGGCCTCGTCCAGGGTGTCGCCTTCGGTGCCGCAGTTCCAGCTCAGGTTGTGCTCCCAGCCATCCCGGTTGTCCTCGCCGTTGGCCCCGTTGTGCTTTTCCCGGTAGCTGACCAGATCGTTGAGCGTGAAGCCGTCGTGACAGGTGATGTAGTTGATGCTGTGGACGGGCCGCCGGTCGCTGGCCTTAAACAGGTCGCTGCTGCCTGAGAGGCAGGTGGCGATCTCGCCCGTCAGCCCGGGCTCGCCGCGGAGGAAACGCCGCAGCGCGTCCCGGTACCTGCCGTTCCACTCGCTCCAGCCGTGGCCCGGAAAATTGCCCACGTGATACAGGCCGGCGGCATCCCACGGTTCCGCGATCAGTGGCGTGCCGGGCAGGGCTTCCTCGATGGCCCAGGGGCAGGGTGGCTGCTCCAGTGGCGCACCGTCGCTGCCGCGGACAAACACACTGGCCAGGTCGAAGCGGAAGCCATCCACGTGCCGCTCCTCGGCCCAGATGCGCAGGGTCTGCGTCAGCATCTGCGTGACCAGCGGGTGATTGGTGTTGATGGTGTTCCCGCAGCCCGTGTAGTCCCGGTAGCTGTCCCCGTCCCGATGGTAGAACTCGTCGGGCATGAGGCCCTTGTAGTTCAGGCTCGGGCCATCCGCATTGCCCTCTGCCGTGTGATTGAGCACCACGTCCAGCAGCACGCCAATGCCTGCGGCGTGAAACGCCTGCACCATTGCGCGGAACTCGCCGACCTGCCCGGCCGAATCCGGCTGCGCGGCATAGCCGGGGTGAGGGCTCGCCAGCGCAATGGGGCTGTAGCCCCAGAAGTTCTTCAAGCCAAGGTCGGCGACGGGGGCAGGGACGTCCTGCTCATCGAAGGCTGCCACCGGCAGGAGCTGGACGTGGGTGATCCCTAGGTCCTGCAGATAGGGAATCTTCTCGATCAGCCCGCTGAACGTTCCCGGCTGGCGGACGCCGGAGGTGGGATGGCGGGTAAAGCCGCCCACGTGGAGCTCGTAGATGATGGCGCCATCGAGGCCGAGCGGTGCCGGGCGCGGTTCGTCCGCGGTTGGGGTAACGACGCCGCGGAGGCCCAGCGGTGTCCCGGCAACCCAGCTGGCCCGTTGCCACCGGGTGGCGCTGATCGACCGGGCGAAGGGGTCGAGTACCTCCAGCTGCTGTCGGCCTCCAGTGGCATCGAGCCTGGTCACCCGCCAGTTGTACAGGGTGCCGATGGGCAGTTCGTCCACGGCCACGTGCCAGAAGAAGGAGTCCCGGTGCCCGGGCGGCGTCAGTGCCACGACCTGGAAGGGCTGGTCATCGGCGGCGCCGCGATACAGGAGCAGCTCCATTCCTGCGGCCTGACGGCTGTAGACCGCGAAATTGGTGCGCGCGGGACTGAAGCTGGCACCGGCCGGGCCGGGCACGCCCGCCGAAGTCCCGTGGCTAATCCGCACTGAAGAGCTGCAACCAGTCGTAGCGCATGCTCACCAGCAGCCAGCCATTGGCATTGGCTGCTCGCACGGATGCGCCGTCCGGCTCCTCGTAGGCGAACTCCCGGTCGAAGTCGTCGTGCCGGATCAGCACCTGCAGGTTCGGGACGTCCGGCTGCTCGCTGTAGCGGAGCATGTCGATATCGCCGCCGGATCCAACGTTACCGACGGCAAGGATCGGGCGCCGGCCCACGTGTGAATCGATGGCGATGGGTTTGCGCGGTCCGTCATTCAGTGCATGGACGCTTCCCAGCCGCCGCAGCACCAGGCGCCCGTCTTCCTCCCGGAGGGTACTGACCACGCTGCTACCGATCACGTCGTCGGCGGGAACTGCATAGAGTTCTTCTGCCAGCACCCGCACGAGGTCGATACTACCCGCCGTACTGATGAAGACCCGGAAGCCGCTGGCCTTGAGGTAGTTGATCAGCTCCCGCATGGGAACGTACACAAGGTGCGTGTAGGGCTGCTTGAACCGGGGGTGCCGGGCGGTGGCGAAGAATTCACGGACATCCTTCCGGAACGCATCCTGCGTGCGTCCGGCGTACGCTGCAGCGATCAACTGGAAGACCGCCTGATCGCTCGCCACCTCCAGGTACTTGCTGCCGAGTTCGAGGGCTGCCTTGAAGGGCAACTGGGTCTGCCACTCCGGATGCTCTCCCGCGACGCTGCGCAGGCGTTGCAGGGCAAACATGCCCTGGGCGAGCGGCTTCTCAGGCCACAATGTGCCGTCGTCGTTGAAGACAGCGATGCGTTCACTTGGCGTCACGTAGCCCGGGTTACCCGGCGTGGTCACCGTCGTGACAAAGGCGAGAATGCGTTGCCGGACAGGGGAGTCCCGCCACCCGGGAAGGGGATCTGTAGCGGGCCAGGCCGGGGCAGACACCACCACCGCCAGGACGCCCAGAAATGCTCTCAGTCGCTTCACTACGCACTTTCCTGCGAAACCCGCTCTATCAGTATAGTCAGGTCATGCGACTGTGAAGAGCGTCACCGGCAGAGACCGGGACACCAGTCACTATAACAAGGCCATGCGCCCCTTCACCGACGCCCCGTTCTTCGTCGCCAACCCTCTCCAGGCGAATGCGCTCGCTCGTTTGCGGTACGCGGTCACCTTTCCCGGCGGCGTTGCCGTGCTGTCAGGCGGTCCCGGCGTGGGCAAGTCGGCCTTCATCCGGCAGGCCCTGGCGGCGGTTGACAGCGATGTGCAGTTGCTCCCCGTTGACCTGCGCTGTGCAGAACCAGCCGAACTCCATGACGCAATCCTGAATGGCCTCGGGGCTACGTCCGCCGAGTCGGCGGGCACCCCGGCTGTCGCACGACTGCGGGAGGCCTTGCTGGCCCAGAGGACCAGCGGCCGTCAGCTGATCCTGTCCCTGGACGTGTCCAGTCTCAACGTCGATCTGGCCCGCCGGTTGCTGCGCTTCCTGCACCTGACCGGTGAGCAGCAGACACCGGTGTCCCTGATTCTCCAGGGACCGCATACCCTGCACAAGCTGCTGGACGTACCCGGGCTGATTCAGCTCCGACAGCGGCTCAGTTTCCGGCTCAAGGTGCGGCCACTGACCCTGCTGGAGACCGGGGGCTACGTGCGCCACTGCCTGACGACGAGCGGCACCAGTCTGGACGACTTGCTGGCGGTCAATACGCCCGCCAGCGTCTACCTGTACGTGGCGGGCGTCCCGCGCCTCATCAACACGCTGATGGACGCCACCCTCGGCGAAGCCCACGCCCGCCAGGTCAGAAAGATCGATGCAGAGCTCGTGCGCCAGGTGGCGGAGCAGCTCGGCTGGAAGCCGATGGGGAGCCTTGGCCCGGCGGAACTCGCCGGCGGGTCGCCGGCCTCAGTGACGGGGCGCACGGCCGACCGGGCCGTGGCGCGACCGCCGGGGCCGACCCCCCCGATAGCCGGGGCATTGCCAGCCAGCGAGAAGACGCGACGGCTGCAGATCGGCCGCACGTCGCCAGCACCAATCGCCGAGCGCCCCACGGTTGCCAAGGAGCTGCGCCCCGAGCCCCCGGTGCCGATGGACGAAATCGACACGGGGGCCACGGGCATGCTGCGACTGGAAGACCTGGATGCACGCTTCGCCGAGTCACTGTTCTCGGAGGACTCCGCACACTTGAAAATCCTCGTGGACGCCGGCAAGACGGCCTGACGACGGCTACCCCCGCGGCTGCTTTTTGCGGGTATCTTTCGCGTCATGACTGCTGTTGCTGCCGCAGACTGCGCGCTCTGCGCCACCCGGGACACGCCGGCCATCTGGTGCGATGCCAGGCTGCGCGTCATCACCGCCGCCAATCCCGACTATCCCGGCTTTCTCCGCGTCATCTGGCACGCGCACGTGCGCGAGATGACCGACCTGGAGCCGGCTGACCGCGAGCATTGTCTGCTGGTGGTTTTTGCGGTCGAGCGGGCACTGCGGGACACGCTCCGGCCGGACAAGATCAACGTGGCATCCCTGGGCAACCAGGTGCCCCACGTTCACTGGCACGTGATTCCCCGCTTCGCGGACGACGCGCATTTCCCCGAACCGGTATGGGCCGGAAAGCAACGCGACGGGACCGCGCATCCTCTCGATATCGGGCAGTTTCGTGGCCGGCTGACGCGGGTGCTGGGCACCTGATCGACCGCCGCTCGCGTCTGAATTATCATTCCCGCCCCACACAGGCTTACCCATGAAGCTTACCCATTTGCAGCGGCTCGAGGCCGAGAGCATCCATATCCTGCGGGAGGTGGTCGCGGAGTGCGAGCACCCCGTGATGCTGTATTCCGTCGGCAAGGACAGCGCCACCATGCTGCATCTCGCCAGGAAGGCGTTCTACCCCACGCCACCGCCGTTCCCGCTGCTCCATGTGGACACGACTTGGAAGTTCCGCGACATGTACGCGGTGCGCGACCGGGTCGCCCAGGAAATCGGCATGGACCTGCTCGTCTATCAAAATCCTGAGGCCGCGGCCCTCGGCATCAACCCTTTCGAGCACGGCTCGCAGATCCATACCGATATGTGGAAGACGCAGGGGCTGAAGCAGGCGCTGGACAAATACGGGTTTGATGCGGCCTTCGGCGGCGCGCGTCGCGATGAGGAGAAATCACGCGCCAAGGAGCGCATCTTCTCCTTCCGGAGCGCGCAGCACCGCTGGGACCCGAAGCACCAGCGCCCCGAACTCTGGCAGCTGTACAACGCGCGCAAGCACAAGGGTGAGTCGATCCGCGTTTTCCCGCTGTCGAACTGGACCGAGCTCGATGTCTGGCAGTACATCTACCTGGAGAATATCCCGATTGTGCCGCTGTACTTCGCGGCCGAGCGGCCTGTAGTGGAGCGTGACGGCGTCCTGATCATGGTGGACGACCAGCGCATGCCGCTAAAGGACGGCGAGGTGCCGATGCTGCGCAAGGTGCGCTTCCGCACGCTGGGCTGCTATCCGCTCACCGGAGCCATCGAGAGCGAGGCCGACACGCTGCCGGCCATCATCCAGGAAATGCTGCTGGCCCGCACCAGCGAGCGCCAGGGCCGCCAGATCGACCATGACAGCGCGGCTTCGATGGAAAAGAAGAAGCAAGAGGGGTATTTCTGACATGGCGCACGTTTCCGACCTCATTGCGACCGACATCGAGCACTACCTGCGCCAGCACGAGAACAAGAGCCTGCTGCGCTTCATCACCTGTGGCAGCGTGGACGACGGCAAGAGCACCGTGATCGGTCGCCTGCTGTTTGAGTCGAAGATGCTGTTCGAAGACCAGCTCGCTGCCATCGAAGCCGACAGCAAGAAGTGGGGCACGCAGGGCGGCGACATCGACTTCGCCCTGCTGGTGGACGGGCTGGCCGCCGAGCGCGAGCAGGGCATCACCATCGACGTGGCCTACCGTTTCTTTGCGACGGACCAGCGCAAGTTCATCGTGGCGGATACCCCCGGCCACGAACAGTACACCCGCAACATGGTTACCGGCGCCTCGACGGCCGACGTGGCAGTGATGCTGATCGACGCCCGGAAGGGGGTGCTCACACAGACCCGTCGCCACAGCTACCTGGTCAGCCTGCTCGGCATCCGCAAGGTGGTCCTGGCGATCAACAAGATGGATCTGATGGACTATTCCGAGAAGGTCTTCCTCGGTATCG
>CAYMKJ010000252.1:0-3822 GCA_964391025.1 uncultured Chromatiaceae bacterium | reverse complement strand
GGCGTTGACCTGGATCAGGCAGACCTGCTCCCGGTACACGAACATCGAGTTGGACTCGCTGTCGAGGGCCACCCAGGGGGCGGCGGCGAGGGCTTTGGCCACGGTGGCGAGCTGATCGGGTTGGTCGATGCGGAGATGGTCTGGGAGTGGCATGGCCGGCAGTATAAGGTGAACGACGGCGGCACCGCGGGTCACCAGGGCTGTCGAGACTGAGGAAGCCGGTGCTGAGGGCGCCCCGTTACCGCACTCGCAATACGGCCGCTCCCGCGATCTGATCATGGCGCAGACGGTAGAGCGCGTCGTTGGCGCGCTCCAGCGGAAACTCCTCCGTCATTGCCTGCAGGGGGATCTCCGCGGCAAGGCGCAGCAGTGCCTCTCCGTCCGCCCGAGTGTTTGCCGTGACGCTGCGCAGGGTCCGTTCCTGGAACAGGTGGGCCTGGTAGTTAAGAGGGGGGATATCGGAGACGTGGATGCCCGCGACAGCGAGCGTGCCCCCGCGATCCAGGGCGGCCAGGGCCACCGGCACCAGTTCACCGGCGGGCGCGAACAGGATGGCTCCCTTAAGCTTCACGGGTGGCACCGCATCGGTTCCACCAACCCAGTCGGCGCCCATCTCCCGGGCGAGCGCCTGATGGCGATCACCCCGGGTTGCCACATGGACGCTGCAGCCCCAGTGCCGGGCGATCTGCAGGACGATGTGCGCCGAGGCCCCGAAGCCATAGAGGCCCAGGGCTTCTCCGGGACGAATCGCCGAGCGCATGAGTGCCCGGTAGCCAATGATGCCCGCGCACAACAGGGGCGCCGCGACGCGGGAACTCAGTCCATCCGGTAGTGGATAGACGAAGTCTTCCGGTGCGCACAGCGCGTCGGCATAGCCCCCCGGCTCGGTCCAGCCGGTGAAACGCGGCGAGAGACACAGGTTCTCGGCGCCCCGCTGGCAGTAGACGCAATGGCCACAGGACGAGTGCAGCCAGGCAACGCCAACCCGCTGACCCGGCGCGAACCGGTGGGCACCGGGGCCCAGCCGGGTGACCCGGCCCACCACCTCATGCCCCGGAATGATCTGCGGCCGGCGGACCGGCAGGTCACCTTCCACCACGTGCAGGTCCGTGCGACACACGCCACACACCTCGACCTCGACCTGCACCTCGCCGGGGCCGGGCTCGGGGGTGGGCAGTTCGGTCATGCACAAGGGCGCCGTTTCAATCGGCGCCGGGCCGCTGAGGACCATCGCCCGCACAGGGCTTCAGGCTGCCGGGTTGCTAAGGGATGGGGCCGATAATGTTCGCATCATCGATGCTCTCCTGGTGTGCGGGACCCAGGGAGTCGATCTCCAACTCTGCCGCCAGCCAATCCTGCAGCTCACGGCCCGATTCGAAGTTGCGCTGCTGAGCCCGGAAATACGCCGTCTCGGTGAGCTTCTGCTCCCGGCTCTGCGCCTCGCCCGGCGCCATCTCGGCTGCCGGAAGCGCTTGGGCCGCGGCTCGAGACTGCCTGCCGGGTCGCCGACGCGCCGGTGCAGAACCTGGCTCCTTGACGCGCCGACCGGTCCCTTCAGAACCCGATTGCCTTCTTCCCGCAAGAGTCATAGCTGCACCCGCTCTGGCGCCGAACGGACCGCCCTGGTGGCGGACCGCATGGCCCTCTGGGCCGCCAGGAATGGCAGCCGTTCTGCTGACTTGTGATCCTCAAACATGAGCCCGACACCATCCGCGTGCTGATGTACCACGTACGCCCGCCACCGGGATAACGGCTGCGCTGCGCCAGGCAAATTCACCTCCAGTCCTACCAGGCCGCGCGGAACCGCCCCGCCAAGCGGCAGCGCAATAAAGGCGCCCCCCATGCTCAGATTCCGAATGGTGACTTCAACGACCTCGCCGCCAGGTTTGCGGATCGTACCCGTCAAGCTCACCGGGAGTCGTTCGCCACAACGATGTTCCACGACGCACCCCCATTTCTCCATGCGAACAGCTAGGCTAGCTTTTACTTTGGCCCTTCTGGTGAGAAAAACCATTCGGGAAATTACCTATCTTCCGGGTGGCTACCCGGTCGCGTAAGTTACGTCATGAAGCCTGCTGATGACGCACTGCAGTCACACCGCGCGCTGGCGCAAGCGCTCAGCCGGCCGCAGGCTTGGCCTGAGCCGCTGCCACCGGGCACCGGCTTCGAACGCATCGAAACCCACATCTCGACCGTGCTCCTGGCCGGCGACGGCGCGATCAAGCTGAAGAAGCCGGTGGCGCTGGATTTCCTCGACTTCTCGACACCGGCGCTCCGACACCACTTCTGTAGCGAGGAACTCCGCATCAACCGCCGCACGGCCCCCGATCTGTATCGGGCGGTACTCCCGGTCACTGGCACTCCCGAGGACCCGCGTCTGGGCGGCGCGGGTCCGGCGATCGACTGGGTGCTGTGGATGCGCCGCTTCGACAACACGCAGCTGTACGACAGGCTGGCCCGCACCGGCAACCTGACGGCGGATCACATCGACGCGCTGGCCAGCATCATCGCCACCTTTCACGCCGAACTGCCAGCTTCACCACCAGAGTACGGGGCAGCCGACGTCGCCAGGCGCTGGGCGCAGGACAATTTCCGCTCGCTGGCGGACCCGGATGTGGGCGCCAATCTCCCGGAGCCGGCGCGCGAGCGCCTTCGGGCGCTCGCCGCCTGGAGCGACGGCCGCCTCGCCGAGCTCACGCCGCTGTTGGAGCAACGTCGCGCACAAGGTGCTGTCGTCGAGGGCCACGGCGACCTTCATCTGGGCAACATCGTGCAACACGAGGGACGGCCACTGTTGTTCGACGCGATCGAGTTCAGCCCGGAGCTGCGGCACCTGGACCGCCTGAGTGACATCGCCTTCACGTTCATGGACATGCTCGACCACGGGCTGCCACGGCTGGCGTGGCGACTGCTGAGCCAGAACCTCGAGGGCAGCGGCGACTATGCGGGCCTGCCGCTGTTGCGCTGGTTCTCGGCCTACCGGGCCCTCGTGCGCGCGAAGGTGGCACTGATCGGCGTCCGGCAGACCGATCCGGCGGACGCCGCGAGTGCCACCGCGATGGCGACGAAACGCATCGGGCTTGCGGATGCGCTGGCCCACCCCGAAGCACCGCGACTGATTATGACCAGCGGCCTGAGTGGTGGCGGCAAGAGCACCGTCGCGATGGCGCTTGCCCAGTCACTGGGCGCGGTGCGCATCCGCTCCGACGTCGAACGCAAGCGTCTGCACGGGATGGGTCCCACCGAGCGGGCTGCCGACCCGGCCCTGCTCTATAACGCCTCCAGCACGGCGGGTACCTACCAGCGGCTGGCCGCTGCGGCGGGTGCCGCACTGGATGGCGGCGTGTCGGCAGTGGTCGACGCGGCGTTCCTCCGGCGGGACGAACGCGACGCGATGCGCGGACTGGCACGGAAGAGGCAGGTGCCCTGTACGATCGTCGAGTGCACGGCGAGCGAGGTGGTACTGGCCGAGCGCATCGCGCGCCGCCTTGCCCACCAGCGGGACCCATCGGACGCAGACACGCAGGTGCTGGCCCTGCAGATGCGTGTGCGCGAGCCACTGCAGGCCGATGAGGGTGACAGGGTGGTGTTCGACACCGAAAGCCCCGAGCCCGGGCTCCCTGAGCGGATCGACGCCCTGGTGCGGCGGCTCGGGCGCACGCCGCTGCCTCGTGCATAATGTCGTCCCGCATTCTGCCGTTAACCGGACCCAGGGCGAATCAATGGATCAGAACAGGCTGCACGCGCTGCTCGTCGAACTCGACCGGGAGCTGAAATCGGCGGGTTCGCTGGACGTCAGGTCCCAGGAACTGGTGGAGCAGG
>CAYMKJ010000251.1:0-11518 GCA_964391025.1 uncultured Chromatiaceae bacterium | reverse complement strand
ATGCTCCAGGGAGGAACCACGACCTGCGGTGACATGTATTACTACCCGGATGCCGTTGCGCGGGCCGTCGCGGACGCCGGCATGCGGGCCACCGTGGGCATGATCGTGCTGGAGCACCCGACGGTGTGGGCACGGTCGGCCGACGAGTACCTGAGCAAGGGCCTGGCCCTGCGCGATCAGTTCAAGGGCCACCCCCGGGTCTCCACGATGTTTGCACCCCACGCGCCCTACACAGTGGCGAACCGCACGTTCGAGCAGATTCGTGTGCTGGCAGACGAGCTCGAGGCGCCGATCCAGATGCATGTGCACGAAACGGCCGACGAGATTGTCGCCAGCATGGAACAGTTTCAGTGTCGGCCCCTGCAGCGACTTGAAACCCTTGGCATGGTCACGCCACTGCTGGCGGCCGTGCACATGACGCACCTCGAGGCCGGCGAAATCGAACTGCTCGCGGCCCGCGGTGCCAGTGTGGTCCATTGTCCGGAGTCCAACCTGAAGCTGGCGAGCGGCCTGTGCCCGGTCGCCCGGCTGGCTGCCGCGGGCGTCAACGTCGCGCTCGGCACCGATGGTCCTGCCAGCAACAACGACCTGGATATGTTCGGCGAGATGCGCACCGCTGCCTTGCTGGCCAAGGGCGTCGCGCAGCGGGCGGACGTGCTGCCCGCTGCGGCCATCTTGCGCATGGCCACGCTCAATGGTGCGC
This sequence comes from uncultured Chromatiaceae bacterium, assembly GCA_964391025.1. Taxonomy (GTDB): domain Bacteria; phylum Pseudomonadota; class Gammaproteobacteria; order Steroidobacterales; genus SHZI01. The sequence goes on along the minus strand of CAYMKJ010000251.1, from coordinate 10,815 downwards.
AAGCGCTGGGTCTCGGTGACCGGGTGGGCTCGCTGGTACCGGGCAAGGAGGCCGACCTGATCTGCGTCGACCTCTCGCGTCCCGCCAGCCAGCCCGTGTATTCCCCGATCTCCCAGCTGGTGTATGCGACCTGCCGCGACCAGGTCACCGATGTCTGGGTTGCGGGCCAGCAACTCCTTGCGGCGGGCCAGCCGACCATCGTTGACAGCGACGGGATCCTCGCGCGGGCCGCGGCCTGGGGTAATAAACTGCGGCGCGGACATGGCTGAGGCACGCAACAGCAGCGCGGCCGAGCTCGCGCACTTCAACCGGCTGGCCAGTCGCTGGTGGGACCCCGATGGGGAGTTCCGGACGCTCCACGATCTCAATCCGGTTCGGCTGGCCTGGGTGGAAGACGCGGCGGGTCTGGCTGGCAAGCGCGTTCTCGACGTGGGCTGCGGCGGCGGTTTGCTGTCGGAGGCCATGGCACGGCGGGGGGCCACCGTGACCGGACTGGATATGTCAGCGGCTTCGCTCACCATCGCGCGTCTGCACCTGCTCGAGTCCCCTCCCCTGCACGTGGAGTATCGCGAGACGACGGCGGAAGAGTTGGCACGGTCGTCGCCCCACGCTTTCGACGTCGTGACCTGCATGGAACTACTCGAGCATGTACCGGACCCGGCGCGGCTGGTCGGGGCCTGCGCCACCCTGGTGAAGCCCGGCGGCAGTGTGCTGTTCTCCACGATCAACCGGACGCCGAGGGCGTTCGCCACGGCGATTGTCGGGGCGGAGTACCTCACCCGCCTCGTGCCACGCGGCACGCACCGTTATTCACAGCTGATCCGACCGTCGGAACTCGATGCCTGGGGACGCCAGTCCGGATTGCAGCTCACTTCACTCCGGGGTGGCTCCTACAACCCGGCGAGCCGGGTCTTTACCCTCACCTCCAATCCGGCCGTGAACTATTTCGCGCATTTCCTGGCGGGCCCATCGGCATGAGGCGCTGGGCGAGGCCCGCACAGCCGGCGGCGGTACTCTTCGACCTGGATGGCACACTGCTCGACACGGCGCCTGACATGATCGGGGCACTGAACGTGATCTGTACCGAAGAAGGCGCAGACCCAGTGGCCTACGACCGGGCGCGGTCTTTTGTCTCGAACGGTGCCGTAGGCCTGCTGCGGCTCGCGTTTCCCGAGTTTAATCCCCTGCAGGATCCTGCCTTGCACCGCCGATATCTCGACCGGTACGCCGAGCGACTGGCAGTCGACACCAGGCTGTTTCCGCATCTGGACACGCTGCTCGACGCGCTCGAGGGCGCGGCGGTGCCGTGGGGAGTGGTGACCAACAAGCCACAGTACCTGACGGAGCCCCTGATGGCGGCCCTGGGCCTTCACCTTCGCTCGGCCTGCACGGTCAGCGGCGACACGCTGCCGGAGCGCAAACCTCACCCGCGGCCGATCCTGTTTGCGCTGGAACGCATGGCGGCTGACCCGGCCCAGTCGATTTATATAGGGGACGCACGGCGCGACATCGAGTCAGGCCGGGCCGCGGGCACCACGACCGTCGCCGTTCGCTACGGCTACGTGGAACCGGGGCAGGACCCGGCGACGTGGGGTGCCGACTATGTGGTTGATACCCCCCTCGACCTGATCGCCTTGCTGAAAGGACGCCAGTAACGCCATGCTGTCGGCTACTGCCCGGGCACATCGCGCCGCGCCGGATGAACTCAAGGATCGCGTCATTCTCATCACCGGTGCGGGTGACGGCATCGGCCGCGCTGCCGCACTGGCCTGCGCACGCCATGGCGCCACAGTGGTCTTGCTGGGCCGGACGCAGAGCAAGCTGGAGGCGGTGTACGACGAGATCCGCGCCGCCGCCTGCCCGGAGCCAGCTATTTCGGTGCTGGACCTGGCCCGGGCGGAGGGTCCGGGCTACCTGGAGCTGGCCGAACAGATCGGCAAGACCTGGGGACGACTTGACGGGTTGCTCCACAATGCCGGCATGCTGGGACAGCGGGCGCCGATCGAGCACTACGACATCGGCATCTGGCACCAGGTGATGCACCTGAATCTCAACGTGCCGTTCATCCTCACCCAGTTGCTGATGCCCGTGTTGCGGAAATCGACCGATGCGTCGGTGGTGTTCACCAGCAGCGGCGTCGGCAGGCAGGGCCGCGCGTTTTGGGGTGCCTATGCCGTGTCGAAGTTCGGCATAGAGGGGTTGTCGCAGACGCTCGCCGACGAACTGAAAACGGAAGCACGGATCCGGGTGAACTGCATCAACCCCGGCGGCACCCGGACCCGGATGCGGGCGGCTGCCTACCCCGGCGAGGATCCGGCGTCGCGACCGGAACCGGCGAGTTTGATGGGGCCCTATCTGTGGTTGCTCGGGCCGGCGAGCCGGGGCATCACCGGGCATTCCCTCGACTGCCAGTAACCGGGCCAGTAATGGGCTTAGTCAGTCCGGCTCCGCCTCCCGCATTCCGGCCGCCGCATACAGCGCCTCCAGTTCCTTGTCCTTCAGCAACCGGTGATGCCCGGGGCGCAGGGACCGGGGCAGCTCCACGGGGCCGTACCGGACCCGTATGAGCCGGCTGACACGACACTCGACCGCTTCCCAGACCCGACGGACGAGCCGGTTGCGCCCCTCACTGACGACCACGTGCAGCCACTGGTTCGAGCCATCGCCGCCGGTCAGTTCGACGCTGTCAAACTTCGCGACGCCATCCTCCAGCGGGATGCCCTCCCGGATCCGCGCGAGTGTGGCATCGCTGACGGTGCCCTGCACCCGCACTGCGTATTCCCGTTCGATTTCGTGCGAAGGGTGCATCAGCGCGTTGGCCAGCGCACCATCGGTAGTGAGCAACAGCAGGCCCGACGTTGCCAGATCGAGGCGCCCCACGTTGATCCAGCGACTGCCCTGCACTGGCGGCAGGCGGTCGAATACCGTGGGGCGGCCTTCGGGATCGCTGCGAGTGCAGACTTCGCCGGAGGGCTTGTGATAGAGCAGAACGCGTGGCGACGGGCGCGTCTTCCGCAGAGCCGGGATCTGGCGACCGTCTATCAGGATCTTCTCGCGTCCCGAGACTTTCTGCCCCAGGGTCGCCACCTTCCCGTTGATGGTGATCCGGCCTGCCCGGATCCACTGCTCGATTTCCCGTCGCGAGCCAACGCCCGCACCCGCGAGCACCTTCTGCAGGCGCTCTGTGCCAACTGACGGACTCACGACGCGACGATCAGCGGATTTTCAGAGGCACGACGTTTGAGCCCGGTTCACTGGCGGTGGCTTCCGTATTGCTGTCCACGTAGCTGCGCGCCTCGGAAATGGGCGTCACGGTCGCCAGCTCCATGTCGGACTCTTCCGGGCCAGACTCTTCCAGGTCCGCCTCAATCCGCACGCGCAGGGGTGCGCCCGCGCCAGCAGGCAGAGACTCCGCGTCGGCAAGCTCCAGTTGAGCCGTGAAGGTTTCCAGATCCTTCAGATCAGCCAGCGGTGGCAGGTCATCGAGTTTCTTCAGGCCGAAGTAGTCGAGGAATTCCCGCGTGGTGCCGTAGATGGCGGGCTTGCCGGGCACATCCCGGAAGCCGACCACGCGGATCCAGGTCCGCTCGAGCAGCGCGCGCATGATGTTGGTGGTGACACCAACACCGCGTATGTCTTCGACGTCGCCCCGGGTGACCGGCTGCCGATAGGCAATGATAGCCAGGGTCTCCATCAGGGCCCGGGAATACCGGGGTGCCCGTTCCTCCCAAAGGCGGGTCAGCCAGCCCGACATGCTGGTGCGGATCTGCACGCGAAACCCGCTGGCCACTTCCTGCAGGGTGATCCCGCGACTGGCGTAGTCCTCTTGCAGGCTGAGTATCGCGGCACGCACGTCGTCCTTGCCCGGCGGGTGGTCCTCGCCGAAGAGTGACTGCAGCTCACTGATATCCAGGGGCCGGCCGGCGGCCAGCAGAGCAGCCTCGACGATGTACTTGAGCTGTTCGTTGTCCATATCTGCGTGTTCCGGAAGCGTGGGTTAGGCCGGGAGTGTGGCGCTCCCGGCGGCTAATTCGTCCAGGCCAGTGTCCATCGGTGGCTGTGTTGTGGCGGCCCGCACATGAATGGGCGCATACGGCTCCGTCTGCACCAACTCGATGAGGGACTCCTTCAGGAGTTCCAGCAGCGCGAGGAACGTGACCGTAACGCCCATGCGACCTTCCCGCGGATCGAAGAGGTCGCGGAACTCGGCAAAGGTCCCTGCCTGCACTCTCAGTAGGACCTCGGACATGCGCTGCCGAACTGACAGCGACTCACGGCGAATGTGGTGGTGCGCCAACATCTCGGCCCGCGTCACCACGTCGCGAAAGGCAAGCAGGAGTTCCTTGAGCGCAAGATCCGGCAGACGCGTGACGACTGTCCGCTCGGTAACCTCCGCATTGGCCTGAAAAAAGTCCCGCTCGAGGCGCGGTACGCCGTCCAGGTCGGCTGCAGCCTGCTTGTACCGTTCGTACTCCTGCAATCGCCGGACCAGTTCGGCACGGGGATCGGCCTCCTCGTCCTCCGCAGCACCGATGCGTGGCAGGAGCATGCGTGACTTGATCTCCGCGAGCATGGCGGCCATCAGCAGGTATTCACCGGCCAGCTCCAGCTGCAGGTCCTTCATCAGGTCGATGTACTGGACGTACTGCGTCGTGATCTCGGCGACCGGGATATTCAGGATGTCGAGATTCTGCCGCCGGATCAGGTACAGGAGCAGATCCAGGGGCCCCTCGAAGGCCTCGAGAAACACCTCGAGCGCGAATGGCGGGATGTACAGATCCTGCGGCAACTGGGTCACCGGCTCGCCGGCGACCAGCGCGAAGGGCATTTCGGCCTGGGCTGGATTGCCGCCCGCCTCCTCGGCGGTCAGCACCGGGCTGCGGGGCGCGTCGGCATCGTGGACCACCGTCAGGTGCGGTGCCGACGGTTCGTGTACTGCTTTGATCATGCGTCAGGGGCCGTCCTGGTTCAGGCGCGAGCGAGAGAGAAAAACAGCGCCGACACCGCCACCACCAGCGGCGAAACCAACCGGCCCAGGATTCCCAGCGTCAACAAACCCAGCAGAAGTATAAGGCCATAGGGTTCGACCGCATCGAGCTTCCGCCCCAGGGATTCCGGCACCAGCCCGCGCAATACTCGTCCACCGTCGAGAGGTGGAATAGGTAACAGATTGAAAATAGCCAGTAAAACATTGAACGTAATGCCGATCTGCGCCATGGAAAGCACGAACTGCCGGACCCCGAATGACGGAGCTGGCGCGTGCAGCGCCAGCGCAAAAGCCGCCGCCCAGAACAAGGCCATGGCGAAATTGCTGACCGGTCCGGCGGCCGCAACGAGCACCATGTCGCGCTTCGGCTTGCGGAAATTTCGTGCGTTTACCGGAACCGGCCTGGCCCAGCCGAACAGCGGGAGGTTGAGATTAAACGGGGGCAGACTGAGAAGCAGGAGCACAACCGGAACCGCGACCGTGCCAACCGGATCAATGTGCTTGAAGGGATTCAGCGTGAGGCGGCCGAGGAGCTCCGCCGTTCGATCACCGAAGCGGCGTGCCGCCCAGCCGTGGGAGACCTCGTGCAGCGTGATGGCGAACAGGACGGGAATAACCGCGGCTGACAGCAGCTGGATCGACGCGGCAACATCCATGTCGGGCATGGGCGCGAGTATACGGGTGCGGGACAGCGCCCGCCCCTAGGCAAAAGCCCTGCTGTCACCCCGCCCCTGCCGGACAATCACCGGATAGTCGCCGGTGACGTCCACGACCGTCGTGGGCTCGATGCCGCAGCCACCGCTGTCGATCAGGAGATCAATGCGGCCAGCGATCGCACCGGCGATCTCCTCGGGATCGGACAACGGGACGTCCTGACCGGGCAAAAGCAGCGTGGAACTCATCAGCGGTTCGCCAAGGGCTGACAGCAACGCGAGTGGCACGGGATGATCGGGGACCCGGATGCCAATGGTCTGCCGCTTCGGATTCTGGAGCCGGCGCGGAACTTCCCGCGTCGCCTTGAGGATGAAGGTGTAGGGCCCCGGCGTGTGGGCTTTCAGCAGGCGATAGCACCAGTTCTCGACGTGGGCGAAGGTGGCAATCTCGGCCAGATCCCGGCACACGAGCGTGAAGTTGTGGTCCTTGCCGGTCTGCCGGATCTGCTGCAGGCGTCCAGCGGCCTCGCGATCGCCGAGGTGCCAGCCAAACGCATAGCAGGAATCGGTGGGGTAAACGATGAGGCCGTCGCGCCGGAGGATCTCCACGGCCCGCTGGATCAGGCGGCGCTGGGGATTCACGGGATGGATGTGAAAGCATTGGGTCATGCCCGTATTCTAACGGCACACCGCCGCCACCCCGGATGGCGCCTCGTTGCGTATCATGCGGGGCCCAATCCGCACGACGGCCCGATCATGCACGCTTTTGTCGATTTGCTGCCCCTGCTGGCCTTCGGGCTGGCCTACCTGGTGGCCTACTTGCTGACGGACCTGCATACCGCCATGCGAGTCGCCATTCTTGTAATCATGGTCACGATTTCGCTGCAGGTACTGGTCACCTGGCTGGTGAAGCGCACAGTAAGCCGCATGCTGCTGGCTTCTGCGGCACTGGTGGTGGTGCTGGGTGGCATTAGCCTGCAGCTGAACAATCCCGTCTTTTTCAAGTGGAAACCGACCGTTCTGCACTGGGTGCTCGCTGCTGTCATTTTCGGTAGTCGCTACCTTGGCGACCGTCCCATTGTTCAGCGCATCATCGAATCCGCAGCCAAAGATGAACTCCGGGTTTCCCAGGCAGACTGGCGGCGGTTAAACCTGATGTGGGTGGTGTTCTTCGTGGTGTTGGGGGCCGCCAATATAGTCGTGGCTTACCGTTTTTCCGAACCCGTTTGGGTAAGCTTCAAGCTCTTCGGGTTGACCGGCATGATGCTCGTCTTCGCCATGCTCCAGGCGCTCTGGCTCAGCAAACGCACACCGGATGAACACTAGATGCTCTACGCCATCACCGGAACCGACGCCCCCGACAGCCTGAGCGGAAGACTTGTGGCGCGGGCCGCCCACCTGGCGCGCGTCACCCGACTCCGGGATGAGGGCCGACTGGTGCTGGCAGGGCCACACCCGCGCCTGGACACGAGCGAACCCGGCGAGGCCGGGTACAGCGGCAGCCTGCTCATCGCCGAGTTTGCGAGCCTGGCAGACGCGGAGGCCTGGGCCACCGCCGACCCCTACATGGCGGCTGGCGTGTGGGCCGAGGTTAACGTGAAGCCGTTCGTTCAGGTCCTGCCGTGACCAACGCCAGCGCCGGCAGCCGGATCGCGGCAATCCACGACCGTCTCACCAGGGCCCTTGAGCCGCAGCTCCTGGAGATTATCGACGAAAGCCATCTTCACGCCGGGCACGCCGGCGCCCGGGACGGTCGTGGCCACTTCCACGTCCGCATTGCCTGTGCCCGCTTCCATGGCTTGAGCCGTCTCGCCCAACACCGCCTGGTGTACGACGCGCTGGGGGACCTGATGACCACCGACATTCACGCGGTCAGGATCTCGGCCGAGATCTGACCTTCTCCGCCCCCCCTCTGGCCCTGCGGGCCCTCGCTTGACTGCCGGATGACTTTACAAAACACTGGGCACAGTCGGCTCGATTCGCGTCCAGATACCCCGTTTAAGCCCTTGCTTTCGCTTGACTAGACATAACTTTCGCTCTAACCTCTTTCACATAACGAATTAGAAGGAATATGGAAGCCGACCTTAAGGCAGCGCTGTTGACGGCGTATGCACGGCTTCTGAGGCCACTCGTCCAGATCCTGTTACGCAATGGCGTTTCTTACTCAGAGTTTGCTGACACGGCCAAGCGGGTGTTTGTGACCACAGCAGCGACAAAGCTTCAAAAAAGCGGGTCTGCCGTCTCGGCGGCGCAGATCGCCATACAAACAGGGCTTTCACAGCGGGAAACACAAGAGGTACTTGACGGCCAGAGCCAGGCCCCACTGAACACGAACCTGACGCGGATTACCGCCCTGCTCACGGCCTGGCACAGCGACGACCGGGTAGTCGGTCCCTACGGACTGCCGCTGGAACTGCAGCTGCAGGAACCCGGGCGGATGGATTTGGAGACCCTGGTGCGCGACTACTGCCCCGGGGCCGAGGCCGGGCCGCTGCTGAATCAGCTGTTGGCCATCGGCGCGGTGCGACAGACAGACGACGGCTGGTTGCGGGTCCTGACAAGGACCTACCTGCCGGATGTGGACGCTCCCGACAGTGTGGAGCGGATCGGCTACGCGGTGGAGCGACTGGTTGAGACGGTCGACTTCAACCGGCAGCAGCTGGATCCGAACCACCGGCTTTTTGAACGGACGGTCACTGCAGACTTCGGGCTCAAGGAAGAGGACTTGCCGGCACTGGAAGGCTTTGTCCGGCAGCGGGGTCAGCAGCTACTGGAAGAGATCGACAACTGGGTAACGCTTCGCGATAAGCCGGATCCAGAGCGTGGCGACCGGATAGTACAGACAGGCTTGGGCATTTATCACTTCGTCGACGGCTCGGAAAACTAGAACAAAAAAAACGTCATCGACTCATTTTTGGAAAAAAAAGAACATGAAAATCGTCAGCAGCATCGCCCTCTCCCTCACCCTCTCGGTAAGTTGGTCCATGGCCAACGCCGAAGCTTCGGCGGATCCTGCGGGTATCCGCGTCGTGGGCCAGGAAGTGGATGGAACTCTGGTTCTCGATGACTCGGTGAGCGGCCTTACGACCTGGGCTGCCCCCGGTCTTGCGATGCCCGCCGGAGAGACGGTCGACGCCGCACCTACCCTGCTGGTGATCGGCCATGTGGAGAGTTGGGATCCCAAGACGGGCGTGCTGACCGTGTCTGGGCAGACCACTACTCTTGCCGAGGGCGCTGCGGTCATCGATGCGCCGCGGAATATCAACGCAACGCTGACCGCTGACAACCTGATCTGGTACCTGCAGAAAGATCGCTATATCGCGGTGGCCGGCGATACCTACGGCGGCGGCGAGAGCCTCGCCACCCACATCGTTCGCCTCGACAACGAAGCCAAGCCCGGTACGGTCCCGATCTATGTCCGCGGTTCGCTGGACCTGGTGGACGACGTCCAGGGCATCGCCTACATCGGCAGCATGGCGCTGGACCTGAACAGCATGGTCTCCGGCGAATATCCGGTCACCGGCAACGTGGTTGAAGTCCTCGCCTATCAGGCCAACGCCGGCAGCGCGATCGTTTCCGAGTACTCCAGCCTGGAGTCAGCGGGGATGCGCGGCGCTGGGTCGAAGGTGGCTGGGATCACCGGCAGCGGCGCCAGAGCGCAGGGCATTAACGGCAGCGGCGCCAGATCTCAGGGAATCACCGGTAGTGGTGCCAGGGCTCAGGGGATCACCGGCAGTGGTGCCAGAGCGCAGGGCATCACCGGCAGTGGTGCCAGAGCGCAGGGCATCACCGGCAGCGGCGCCAGAGCTCAGGGCATCACCGGTAGTGGTGCCAGGGCTCAGGGCATCACCGGCAGTGGCGCCAGAGCGCAGGGCATCACCGGCAGTGGCGCCAGAGCGCAGGGCATTAACGGCAGCGGCGCCAGAGCGCAGGGAATCACCGGTAGTGGTGCCAGGTCCTAAGGCCAGATGGTACTTGTGGAAGTTCTTGGAAATCGAATTGTGAGTTCAAAGAACGCCGGATAATCGAGCAGTCCGAAGGCCCGCAGGTTAGGGACCAGACGAGGCGTCGTAATCTTCAAAATAGAACAAACCAACCCCAACAGCTGAATTCTCTTCGCTCTGTGAAGTCTCGCCGACCTCCGACAGCAGGTCATCAATTTCTTCAGAGAACTGCTTTAGTCGGCCATTTATCTCCTGCTCTAGTGCTGCGCGACGCTCAGCAGGAATAGAGTAACTATCGACAACTCGCTGAAAGCGAAGCGCGCCTAACCCAACCGATTCGACATTCTTAACGATGGTAAGCGCCAATGGTCGGATTCCAAACTGTATGCCCTCAGCTAGGCGGTCCTTAGCGGAATCGGCGATAAAGTATCTACGCAATGCGAAGAGTACGCCGGAGTCATCTTGCTTGACCGCACCGACGCGGATCAGTTCCGCTCGCATGGCGACGGGAGACAGGCTGCTCCCGCAGCTGCGAACCAGCTCCGTAAACGAGTCGGGATTCTTATCCCAAGCCAGTGGTTTCGGGAGCCCCGCAGAATCGCAATATCGCTCATTGGTGAACCACCGCCGCAATACTTCTGCGGGGAAGTGCGTTAGTAACGTCTCGGCCTGATTCCCTCGTGCTTGGCTTTCTTTGATGACTCTGACCTCCTTGCGAGAGAGTCCGGTCATCAATGCAATTCGGGATATGTTCGTCGGTCGCCCACGAATTCCGAATTCTTCGCCGGCTACCTCCACGAACGCGATCTTACTGGCCTGAGCAAAGTCTCGATAACCGACGCCAAATCTCAACAGCATTGCTGCTATCGGCCGCATAGTTGCGACCAATACTGAGTGTAAGACGTTTGGCTCTGAGGCCGTCATAACTTTCACTATAGAGAACCGCCGCGGCTATGGTCAACGCGAATGCTGAGCAGGCGAAGGTGATACCTGATTGAGCTGTTTAGCTACAGCAATAAACTTGAGAGTGCACGCTCATCCACCACCTCCACCCCCAACTTCTCCGCTTTCGCCAGCTTCGACCCCGGGTTCTCCCCCACCACCAGGTAGCTGGTCTTCGCGGTCACGCTGCTGGTTACTTTGCCGCCCAGCGCCTCGATTTTCGCCGCGGCGTCCTCGCGAGTCATGCCGGCCAGCGTGCCGGTGAGTACGAAGGTTTTGCCCTTCAGCG
>CAYMKJ010000250.1:0-5320 GCA_964391025.1 uncultured Chromatiaceae bacterium | reverse complement strand
ACCGGGACCTGCGCTGGTTCGGCCTGATCATGTTGCTGTTTTTCGTCCTGATCGGCGCCCTGGTCTATCAGGTGACGCACACGCTGGACTGGCCGGTGCGTCTGGCCGTTGTGGGCCTGGTGTTCTGCGCCGTTTACTACGGCGTGCGCCCCCTGCGCAAGCTGCTCTACCTGGGCTGGATGCGCCTGATGTACCCGATCGGCTGGACAATCTCGCACCTGCTGATGGGTTTCATCTACTTCGTGGTCCTGACGCTGATCGGCTGGGGCCTGCGCCTGGCAGGCCGCGACCCGATGCAGCGCGCCATTTTGCGGGACGCGAAGACCTACTGGATCGCGCGCTCCGATGCACCGGGCTCGGCCCGGTATTTCCGTCAGTTTTGAGCAAGGGGGCTGTTGCCATGGCCGAAAGCAAAAAAAACGGGGAATCCGGGACGGGCGCAGACGAGTTTGCGCGGCAGGCTCAGGCGAAGGAAACGAGCCTGGTCCGCGAGCTGCTCGACTTCCTGCGGCAGACCCGGAAGTGGTGGCTGGCCCCGGCGATCGTGTTGCTGCTGTTCGTGGGCCTGCTGGTCGTCCTGGGCGGGTCGGCGCTGGCGCCCTTCATCTACACGCTGTTCTAGGCAACGGGCCGTGCACTACCGCGCTTCGGCAGCCGGCGATAACCCGGTCTCGACCGCCGCGGTCACCGTCTCGCCGGGCACGTAATAGTAAAGCCGCGGCTCGACCTCGCGGACAAACTCCTGGAGTCGCTGGTCGGCAGCTTCGATCCCGCTCGGATCGGGCACCGTCGTGATCAGCCGCACGAGGGCGCCGTCGGTCCGGTTGCGCGTGAGGGAATCCCAGAAGATGTACCACTTGGCCAGGTACTCGTTGGTGATGATCCGGCCCCGCTGCTGGAACCAGTAGTAAACGAGCTGGCGCTGCTCGCCCATGCTGATCACGGCCCGGTTCACGGTCAGGCCGGTGCCCTCAGCAGTACCCGCCCCTGCCACCCGGACCTGGCCGAAGGCCTCCATGACCCAGCCGCCACCGGGCAGACAACCCTTCGGGGAGTGGATAGACGCGCCCTTGCGCTGGGAAGCGTAGTAGGCGACGTACAGCCCCACGGGAACGGCCACGCCAGGCCGGCCGTAGTTCGCGACGACATAGTCCGTGAGCTTCAGTTCATCCAGTTCGGGCTGGGAGAGCTGACCCTCCTGGCCCCGCCAGTCGCCAATCACCATCGGGAAGTTGCTGAGTGGGGAACGGGCCGGGACCAGCTCCTCCCGGCCCGCAATCGCGAACGAGGCCACGACTCCCGCCGCCAGCAGCACCACCGCCGCCGTGAGCTGCCGGTTCGGCCGCAACAGGGCCCCGAGGCCCTGCAGGGAGGCCCGGTTCGGCAGCTCCACATCCAGCACGTCATCCAGGCGCCGGCCGCTGAGCATGGCCAGCCCCGTCATCAGCAGGAACATGAGGACGAGGCAGAGAGTGAAGATTACCCAGCCCTCGAAATAGTGCAGGAAGCCCTCCGCCGCCTCGTTGCCATAGCGATTGACCAGTACGCCCGTCACGGCGATGCGAAAGCTGTTCATGAAGATGGCAATCGGCGCGCTCGAAAGGAACAGCAGGAGCCGCTGCCATAACGGGGCCTGTAACAGCACGGCACACAGCATGCCGAAGCTCATCAGCGGGAACAGGTAACGCAGGCCCGCGCAGGCCTCCACCACCTGGAGCTGGTAGCTGCCCAGATCGATGACATTGCCTTCGAGAAACACCGGCACGCCCATCAGCCGCAACATGCCGCTGCCCAGGGCCGAGGAGATGAGCTGCAGGTCGCTGGAGAGGTTGAACTGGATGAACCGGGGCAGCGGCACCATGAAGAGCAGGAACACCAGCACCGGCCAGAGCACCTTGATGCCCCGCCAGCCCACCTGGGTGAGTACGAGACCCCAGAGCGTCAGCACGAAGGAATACTGGACAATCACATAGAGGGCACTGAGTTCCCCCAGCAGGAAGCCGGCGAGACCCGTGAGGACGAGCCCGACCCCCAACCAGGACGGCACCGGATTCGCATTCTCGAGCCTGATCAGGCGGACGGAGAGCAGGTACAGGCTGATGAAGGGAATCAGGTAGCCGTGGCTGTATTCGGGCTCTTCCCACCAGAGCAACATGCTGGTGAGGCCTTCGCGGAAGGTGAGCAACATCATGGTGAGCGCGAGGAGAAACAGCCCCGGCTCGAGGATGCGCCCCCGCTCGGCCGGCTCGCCCATCACCTGCACCGGCACCGGCACCGGCACCGGTTCGATCGAGCCTGATTCCTGCATCGCCATTCGCAACTATCCGCTCATTCCGCAGCGACTCATCCCTGTACCGGAGCTTCGGCCGGCCTGCGCTTTTCTTCAATCAGTGCGTTCAGGACATCTGCGTAGCGTGTGGCCAGCACCTGCCGATCGAAACGCTGCTCCACAAACTGCCGGCCCGCGAGCCCCATGGCCCGGCGCTCGTCCGGGTCCGCGTGCAACCGCCGGACTGCCCGGGCCAGCTGCGCCGGGCTCTCCGGCTGCACGCAGAGGCCCGCCTGACTCTCCTGCAGCAGGGCCTCGCTCTCCCCGCGCACACCAAGAATCACAGGCTTCATCATGGCCATGCTCTCGACGATCTTGGAAGGGATTACCGTCCGGAACAGCGGTTGATTCTTCAGCACCACCAGGCTGACATCGGTCACAGCCCAGATGGCCGGCATGCGGGTCTTCGGTTGCTGGTCGAGCATCACGACATTGTCGAGCCGCATGATGTCCCGCTGCTTCACGAGGTTGGCCCGTTCCGCGCCATCGCCGACCAGCAGGAACAGCACGTCCGGCAGGTCCCGGACCAGTTCGGCGGCCGACAGGACCGTATCCAGACCGTGGGCCATGCCGTGGGTGCCCACGTAGGAGACCACGAACTTGCCCTGGGTGTTCTCGAGTCCGGGAATGCGACCTGCCTCCGGGCCCACGCTGCGCTTGGGCGAGAAGAACTCCAGATCGACGCCGCTCTTGATGACCTCAATCTTTGCCGCGGGAATGCCCTCGGCAATCATCGCCTCCTTGAACGAGTCCGTGACGCACACCACCCGATCCGCGTGGCGGTAAGCGAAATTTGCCAGCCAGACCAGCCAGCGCAGCAAGAAGTTACGCCGCACGGCCCCCACGGCCACGATCGATTCGGGCCAGAGATCGCGGATTTCCAGCACCCAGGGCACGCGCTTGATCCGGCTGACAAAGAAGCCCGCGAGGCCGCAGAAAAACTGGGGGGACGTGGACACCACGATGTCCGCCCGCGGCAGGAAGGGCGCCGCCAGAATCACCATGACCAGGTAGGAGAAATACCCGACACTGCGGCGGAGGACCCCCTGATTGGCAGCCAGGAACGTCAACAACCGGTAGACCTTGATCCCGGCCACGGTCTCGGTCTGGGCCAGCGCGTTCCGGTACCCGGGATAGATCCGTCCCGCCGGGTGATTCGGCACGTTGGTGACCACGCTCACCGCGTGACCGCTCCGGGCCCAGGCACGACAATGCTCGAAGGTCCGGCTCGCGGGCGCGTTAACCTCCGGCGGAAAGTAATGGCTCAAAAACAGAATTCGCACGATGTCAGGGGCGCTCTATCCGGTAATGCATCTCGAGGGGTAACGAACCCTCCCGCTCGATGCTGATGATTTTGTTATCCCGGCGCAGGCCAAACTCCGGAAAATGATAGCCGGAATCGAGCCGCGCCAGGCTGCCACAAGTCACAATGAGGCGCAGCAGCAGGCCCGAGCCCGGGTGCCGTAAGTGGAAAATCGCTGGGCCCTCCTGCCGGACCTCCATGTCGTAGCCGAGGTGGACGTAGTTTAGCGCCCGGTGAACATACTTTAGCGCCCGATTGTGACGGCCGTTGGTCCCTGCGATTAAGTCAAAGACCTCCCAGGGCCCCCCAGGCTGCATCCTGATCCGTCGACTGTGAACCGGCCGGTCCGGGAGACGCCGATAACCATCGTGGCCCCCCTGGAATTCCAGGCAGTCCTGCCCCCGCTCGCCCTGCCCCCACTGGCTCAGGGAGGGAGACAGCGGATAAGCCCGGCGGGCCACCCGGAAGGCCCCCCAGATCTCCGACTGCTCCGCCCCGTCGAGGGCCATCGTGTTGTGGCTGGACGTCCGACGGGCATAGTTCCGCATTGCGTCAGGATCGTAACCCCAGACTCCCGCATCGACGATCACCCGCTGCCCGTCCACGCAGAGCTCGTAGCTCATCGTGTCGCAGTGGGCGTGGCCGGGCTGGTAGTCGGGACCGATGGGGCCGCAGTCGATGATCAGGCTCTCGTCGCCCCGTCGGTAGCCGAAGTAGCCCGTGTCGGGGAGATTGATCCTCGTCGGCACGGTTGGTGGTGGCCCGGCCAGCACTCGCCGGGCGTAGTCGAGGAGCGCGGTTGGCTCCGCTGCGATCCCGAAGGCGGAGTCATTGAACAGCGGAATGCGGCCGTCCCCCGCGGTGATAGCCACGAGAAAATCCCGGGCTCGAATTGCCGCCCCGGTCAGGATTGCCTCGGCGGACGGTGCAACGAGCCCCGGATTACTGCGGCAGAGGTTCACCACGTCGAGCAGGTCCTCGAGGACGATGCAGTGATACATCGGGCTGCGCTCGAAGTGGCCGCCGTCGGGGAGGATCTGCTCGTCGGCCTCGCGGGTGAGGATCTGCAGTCCGAGCGTGCGCCACCGGTCGGCGCGGGCGCCCTCGAAAAAGATTCCGCCGATCAGCAGGGCCTTGCCATTCTTCTGGAGGTGATTGGCGCGCAGGTGGTACTCCACCCGGCTCTCGAGCCCGGCCAGTTGCGTGGCGAGACTGTCCAGCCAGGCTTGGGGGATGGGCTGACCGGTGGTGCCGGACAACCAGAACTTGATCCAGTTGACCGCACGGAGGGACAGCGGATAGGGCTCCCACCCATCGCCCGCCGGAACCGGCTGGGCCGCGAGCCAGCTGTCGATGAGCCGGGCCTTCATGTCGTCTTCGTACACCGGCCAGTGCAGGTAGTCGAAGTAGTGCAGGTTGTAGCGCCACAGCTTGGGCCAGTCGGGGGACGCCCAGTCGACGCTTGCCACGTCCAGCGGGCGCGCCCGGTTCAGAAAAGAGATCTCGTCGGGCCCGATCGTCGGCGCCACCGGCCTGACAAACGCCTGGGGCGCCAGCCCACCCCGGACGCGGGCGTCAGTGACGGGGCGACTGACCGGCAGGGGGGAAACCCGACGGAGCAGCTGCCAGGCCACCTGGGACGGGCGAAGGTACCGGACGGTCTGCCAGTAGAGGATGGCGCGGTCGAG
>CAYMKJ010000249.1:0-7446 GCA_964391025.1 uncultured Chromatiaceae bacterium | reverse complement strand
CTTTGCCCGGGTGACGATCGTGACGCCCCGGGAGCGGATTGCGTCTGACGTGCCCTTGCTCAACCGCCAGTCCATCTACCAGCAGTTGTTCGACCGGCGCATCGAGATCATCACCAACGTGGAGCCCCGCTCGCTGGATGGGCTCGAAGATGGCCTGCTGACCCTGTTCAATGTTTACAACGGCGATGCCATCGTTCTCGACGAGGTTTCCGCCGTGACCTTCTCCACGCCCCGGGTGCCGGATGACGAACTGCGCGCTGCCTGCGAGGCGGCAGGGCTCGAGGTCCATCTCGTCGGCGACTGCTACGCACCCCGGTCGGTGCTTGCCGCCACCCGGCAGGGCTATGAAGTGGGAATGGCGGTCTAGCCGAGCAGGCCGTCCGGTGATGCGGTGGCTAGTTCAGGCGCCGCGGTGCCCGTGAGTGCCCAGGCCAGGCACAGGTTCGACGAGAGGACCGGCAGTTTCAGTTCAGTGCGCAGGGTGCGCAGCGCCCGCAGTGTCGGCATGCCCGTGCCACTGGCGAGCAGGCAGTCGGCGCCGGACCTGTCGATTTTCCGCAGCGCTGCCAATGCATCGTCACTCGTGAGTTCGTAAATGCGATGCGTGTCGGTGAGCGCTGGATCTACGCGTAACCGGGCGACAACGCGGATGCCGGCATTCTCCCAGTAGCGGTAGCCGGCCTCGGCGAGTTCAGCCGGGTAGGGCGACACCAAGGCGATGGAATTGCAGCCGAGGCTCTTGAGGGCGAGGCGGATTGCCTGGGCAGCGGTGATGACCGGGATGTGGCACTCCTCGGCAGCGGCAGCAGTGAGGCGCTCCTCCAGCTCCAGGCCCGCGATGTAGGACGATCCGGTGCAGCCAAAGCCGAAGGCGGCGAGGGTCATTTCACCAAAGGTCCGGATCGCCTCGGGCATGTGCCGCACGTAGTGGTTCAGGCGCTCCTCGACCCGGGGCGCCGGGTGCGTGAGCCGCGTGGCGTAAACACCGATGGCTGGCGGGAGTAATGCGCGCAGTTCCGGCTCCACGGTAGGATTCGAATGCGGCACTGCGAGGCCAACTCTGGCCCGTGGGCCATAGTCAGGAGGTTGAGGCGTCATGCTGTCGATTCTAGCCGCAGTTCTTGTCCGAACGGCCAGCCAGTGCAAGCCACTCGCCTGACCATCACCCGGCCCGACGACTGGCATCTGCACCTGCGGGATGCGGACGTGCTGGCATCTGTGCTGCCCGATACCGCGCGCCGTTTTGCCCGTGCCATCGTCATGCCCAATCTGGTGCCGCCCGTCACGACTACAGCCCAGGCCGAGGCCTATCGCGAGCGGATCCTCGCCGCCCTGCCCGCCGGCCATGCTTTCGAGCCGCTGATGACGCTCTTCCTGACCGAGAACACCGCACCCGATGAGATTGCCCGGGCCCGGGGGAGTGGCGTCGTGCACGCGGTGAAGTACTACCCCGCCCATGGGACCACCAATGCGGCAGCGGGCGTGACGGATCTGCGGCGGTGCTATCCCGTGCTGGCGGCCCTTGAACGGCATGGCATGCCCCTGCTCATGCACGGTGAGGTCACGGATCCCGTGGTAGACATCTTCGACCGGGAAGCGGTCTTCATTGAGCGCCACCTGGAGCCCCTCCTGCGGGATTTTCCAGGCCTGCGCGTGGTCCTGGAACACATCACCACGAGGACGGCGGCAGAGTTCATTCGCGCCGCAACCGCCAGCGTCGCGGCAACGATCACCGCCCACCACCTGCTGCTGAATCGCAATGCGATGTTTGCAGGCGGCATGCGACCACACCACTACTGCCTGCCGGTCCTCAAGCGCGAGACGCACCGTCTGGCGCTTCTGGAGGCGGCAACCAGCGGCCACCCGCAGTTTTTCCTGGGCACGGACAGTGCGCCGCACCCCCGGCAGGCGAAGGAGTCTGCCTGCGGTTGCGCCGGCGTCTATTCGGCCCATGCGGCTCTTGAGCTTTATGCCGAGGCGTTCGAGCAGGCTGGCGCCCTGGATCGTCTGGAGGCTTTCGCCAGTTTTCACGGGCCCGACTTCTACGGGCTGCCCCGCAATCGTGACCGCATCACGCTGGAGTCCCGGGGCTGGACGGTGCCCGCCCAGGTTCCGTTTGGCAGGGAGTTCGGCGTACCGTTGCGCGCTGGAGAGACCCTTGGCTGGAGTCTTGTCCCATGATCGAGCAGTCCCTCAGGCACCGCCGCGATGAAATCTCTGCAGCTGTCGCGGTCTGGCGGCGCGGGGGCCTCGTGGCCTTTCCCACGGAGACGGTCTACGGCCTGGGTGCTGATGCGGCCAACGAGCAGGCGCTGGCGCGCATCTTCGCCGCCAAGGGTCGCCCGGCCGACCACCCGCTGATTGTGCATGTGGCTGCCGCCGCCGAGATCGAGCGCTGGGCTCGGGACATCCCTGCGGTGGTTTGGGACCTGGCCGCAAGCTTCTGGCCCGGACCGCTGACACTGATTCTCAGGCGCGCGCCGGGCGTCTCTGCTCTGGTCACCGGTGGGCAGGATACTGTGGGTCTGCGCGTGCCGGGCCATTCTCTGGCTCTGGCCCTGCTCAGTGCCTTCGGTGGGGGCATCGCGGCTCCGTCGGCCAATCGCTTTGGCCGGGTGAGTGCCACGTCGGCGGCGCATGTTGTTGCCGAGTTCGGCACGACGGTGGACTACATTGTTGATGACGGGGCCTGCACGGTCGGCCTCGAGTCCACCATTCTCGATCTCAGTGGGCAAGCGCCCCGGGTGTTGAGGCCCGGCGCAGTGAGTCGGACTGCGCTCGGCGAAATTCTCGGCGCTGTTCCGGAAATCGGTGGGGCAGGGGCGCCGCGGGCACCCGGCCGGCTGGCGTCCCACTACGTGCCGGACACGCCGCTGCGCCTGGTCGCCGACGCGGTGGCTGATCTGGCTGGCCGGCCGGCCCTGCCCGGTGAACAACCGATCGCTGTGCTGGCGCTCAGTGCGCCGCGGGTGCCGCCGCTCAATTGCCGGTGGGTACGCATGCCCGACGATCCGGTCCACTACGGCCAGCAGCTCTACGCCCGCCTGCGCGAGATCGATTCCTGGGGTTGTGGTCTGCTGCTGGTGGAACGACCGGCGTCTGCCGAAGGCTGGGAGGCAGTGCACGATCGGCTGACCCGCGCCAGCGGTGGCGGGAGCCCGAACCGCTAGAGACTCTGCTAAGCCGTGGTCACGCCACCATCGACGCAGAGCACCTGACCGGTAATGAAGGACGCGGCATCGGACAGGAGGAAGGCGACGGCCGCTGCGACTTCCTCCGGCCTGCCGAAGCGCGCGAGGGGAATGCTGGCCAGCAGGGCTGCCGAGCGGCGGTTGTCGGCCCGGGCCGCCTCGGTCATGGGGGTTGCGATCGGCCCGGGTGCAACGGCGTTGGCCCGCACACCGGAGCCCGCCAGCTCGATGGCCAGCGCCCGCACGAGACCGTTCAGGGCGGCCTTCGACGCTGCATACGCCGCCGCCCGCGGGTGGCCGATGATGCCGATCTGGCTGGAGACCAGCACGATCGAACCCCGTCGTGCGGCTGCCATGACGCCGCCGCACTCCCGGGCCACCTCGAAGGCGGCCGTGAGGTTCACGTCCAGTACCGCCTGCCACTGCTGAAGACCGGTCTCCAGGGCGCCCCGATGGTCGAAGACGCCGGCGGAGCAGGCGAGTCCGTCCAGCGTGCCACCCAGGCTGGCGATCGCGTTCTGCGTGATGCCGGCCACCTGCTCGACATTACGCAGATCGACCACGTGGATGCGTGACGACGGCAGGAGGGCGGCAACGGCGCCAGCTTCCGTGCGGTCCCGGACGAGGACAGCGCACTCGGCACCGTCGGCCACCGCTCCATCCAGCAGGCTGCGTCCGATGCCCGACGCCGCGCCAGTAATGAGCAGGCGCTGTCCAGCAAAAGTCACCGGAAACGCGGATGCGGTCATTCAGTGCATGACCCACAGGGCATCACTCACCAGGCACACGCCGCCCACGCGCTTCAGCACCGGTCGGAGTGCGGCGACGACTTGCTCCACCTGCTCTTCACTGCAGGCCGTCAGCACGTAACTGTTCTGGAACACGCGGGTCACGTCGTCTCCGGAGCGGATGCCCCGGTGACCCTTGCCCTCTGCGTTGCGGATGACCGTGTAGCCCGACACGCCCACCTTGTCGAGCAGGGCGAGGACCCGGTCCAGCTCAAGGGTGTCGGTGACGATCTCAACGCGTTTGACGGCTTGCATGGTTCAGCTCCCGAAGCGTTGGATGAGGGCCAGGTACAGGGGCATACCGAGCGTGATGTTGAGCGGAAAGGTAACAGCCAGGGCCAGCGGTAGCGACAGGCCCGGGTTGGCTTCCGGCAGGGCGAGGCGCATGGCGGCGGGCACGGCGATGTAGGAGGCGCTGGCGCAGAGGATGGTGAGGAGCAGGGCGTCGCCGGTGCCGAGGCCGAGGAGCCGGGAGAGGCCGATGCCCAGCAGGGCATTGAGCAGCGGAACGAGGATCGCAAAGCCCAGCAGGAAGCCGCCGCTGGTCCGCAGTTCCCGCAGGCGTCGCGCCGCGACGATGCCCATGTCGAGCAGGAAGAAGCAGAGGATCCCTGAGAACAGTTCGTTGGTGAACGGGTGAAGGGCGGTCTGGCCGCGCTCGCCGGTAATGAGGCCCACCAGCAGGCTGCCGAGGATCAGAAAGACGCTGCTATTAAAGAATGCATCCCGCAGCAAGTGGCTCCAGCCGCCCTCCAGGGTGGTGGCGGGGGCGGCGCCATCGGGGCCGGGCTTGCGGAGCGCCAGTCGGGCCAGGATCACTGCCACCACGATGGCCGGCGATTCCATGAGCGCCATGGCGGCTACCATGTACCCGCCATAGGGGATGCCGGCCCGGTCGAGGAAGGCCGTGGCCGTGACGAAGGTCACCGCGCTGATGCTGCCGTAGGTGGCCGCGATGCTTGCCGCGTTGTACACGTCGAGGCGCCAGCGGAGGATCCAGAAGCAGTAGACGGGCACCAGCGCCGCCATGCTCATAGCTGCCGCCAAGGTCAGCAGCACCTGGCCTCCGGGTGCGCTGTGCCCCAGCTCGACGCCACCCCGGAAGCCGATGGCGAGCATCAGGTACAGCGAGAGGAACTTCGGGATCGGCTGGGGGATCTCCAGGTCCGAGCGGACCAGTACGGCCAGGAGGCCGAGGAAAAAGAACAGGATCGGCGGGCTGAGGAAGTTTTCCAGGGCAACGCTCAGGTCCATGAGGCCAGCCTAGCCAGAGGTCTTCCCGGGCGCCACTCAATTGTTCTTGTCTTTCCCCGAAAAGGTACCGGACCTTAGTTATTGGGATTTCTTTAGTTGTTGGAGCTTCGACCGCAATAACTAAAGAAATCCCAATAACTAAGGTCCGGTACCTTCCCTGCTATCATTCGCGCCGGCCGAAAAGAGCGAAAGAAGCCCAGATGCCGCCATCTCCCCAGTCGGAGCCCGCCCCGCTGTTCCACGTGATCGACCCCCGCGTGTTCGACCGGGCCCAGCTCGACGACCTGTGCGAACTGACCACCCGGGTGCGGCTCCTGGCCAAGCACCCGGACGGGGCCCGCTTCCTGCTGGGCCTGCTGCCTGACCGGCGCGCGATGCTCTATTTCGTCCAGCCGTCCACCCGTACGTTCCTGTCCTTTAATAATGCCTGTCATGTGCTCGGTGTCCGGACCAGCGAGATCCGGGACCCGTCCACCTCGTCCGAAGTGAAGGGCGAGCGGTTCGAGGACAGCATCCGCACCTTTAGCTCCTACGTGGACGTGATCGTGATGCGCACGCCCCGGTCTGGCGAGGCGGCCCGGGCGGCGGAGCTGATGAACCGCATCCCGCGGCCGGTGCCGATCATCAACGCGGGCAGCGGCCAGGATCAGCACCCGACCCAGGCACTGCTCGACATCTACACTCTCGACCGCAGCTTCGAGGAGCAGGGTGGTATCGACGGCAAGGTGATCGGCCTGATGGGCGACCTGAAGCGCGGGCGGACGGTGCGTTCACTGTGCTACCTGATGAAGAACTACCGCAACGTGCGCCTGGTGCTGATCGCACCACCGCAATTCGCCCTGGAGCCCGACATCAAGGCTCACCTGAAGGAACACAACATCCCCTTTGTGGACGATGCGAAGCTCAGGGATGCGCTGCCCTCGCTCGACGCCATCTATGTCACCCGCATGCAGTCCGAGTGGGACACGGGCGGCGAGACCCGGCAGATCGACTACAACGGCTACAGCATGACGCCGGAGAACCTGAGCCTGCTGAAGCCGACGGCCGTGATCATGCACCCGCTGCCCCGGGGTCCCGAGATTGCGCCAGCGGTGGACGACGATCCGCGGGCCGTTTACTGGCGGCAGGAGCGCAACGGCATGTGGATGCGCGTGGCGATCCTGCTGAAAATTTTCCGGGCGGACGGTGTCGTCCGCGATTTCGATATGTCTGCCCTTCACTGACACGGCACTGAATCAGCTCTGACCTTAAGGAACAGAACCATGAAGCTCTACGGCGCCATCGCCTCGCCCTACGTTGCCCGCGTTGTCATGTACGCGAAGATCAAGGGCATTGATCTGCCCCTGATGGAGGCCCCCGGCGGCATCAAAAGCCCCGAGTACCTGAAGCTGAACCCAATCGGCAAGATGCCGACGCTGGACCTGGACGGCCAGGGTCTCGGCGAATCCACGATCATCTGCGACTACCTGGAGGACGCGTTCCCCCAGAAGCCCGGCCTGCCGGCGCAGCCCCTCGAGCGCGCCCGTTCGCGTCTCATCGCGCGCATCATGGACCTGTACATCGCCCAGCACGTGACTCCGCTGTTTCGCCAGATGAATCCCGCCAAGCGGGACCAGGCCGTGGTGGAAGCTGCTGCAAAAGATCTCGCGAAGACCTTTGGCTACGCCGAGCACGCCATGGGCAGCGGCCCGTTCTGCGTGGGCAACACGCCCACGCTGGGCGACTGCGCGCTCAGCACTGGTACCATGATGATGAAGAAGATTCTGGGCGCCGGAAATTTTGGGATCATCGACCCCACGGACAGCGGCCGCCTTAGCGTCTGGTGGAAGGCCATGGAAAAGCACCCGGACTGCGGCCCGATTCTGCAGGCCTACGGCACGGCGTTTGACGGCTTCATGAAGGCGATGGCGGCGCGCCAGTAGGAGCGCCGTTCACGCGCGACACCAACATCTCGTAGGAGCGCCTTTAGGCGCGACACACTTAATTCGACATGCGCCCGTAGCTCAGCTGGATAGAGCACCTGGCTTCGAACCAGGGGGTCGGCGGTTCGAATCCGTCCGGGCGCGCAACCTTCAAGCAACTTGCGAGGGACCAGCCGTCGCAGGCTATTGCGGCCCTGGTCAATGAGTCATCAGGCGGCGACCTTCAAGCCAACCGGGATGCCAGCCTTGGCGCACAGTCCCACCAGATAATCCAGCGATAGCAATTCAACT
>CAYMKJ010000248.1:0-3748 GCA_964391025.1 uncultured Chromatiaceae bacterium | reverse complement strand
AGCGCCGCCGCATTGCGCCCAGCCAGGATGGGTTGCAGTCCCCGGCGCACGGCCTCGGCGGCCATGAGCTGGCCGGTGTAGCCGTTGGCGCCGTAAATGAGAAAGGTTGGCATGAGTTCGCCCTCTACGGTGGGTAGACTACTGTGGTGAGGACTGAGCTGGAAAAGGTCTTGCCTTGAAGGATACGTCGGCAGAAGTTGAAGCCTTGGTCGCGGCCCGTCACCGAGCCATGGCCCCAGCCGAGCGCTGCCAGATCGCCTCCGCGATGTATGACGGGGCCCGGGCAATTGTCGAGTCATCCCTGCCGGCTCATCTGTCACGGCGGGAACGGCGTCTCGCTCTCGCGATACGCCTGTATGGCCAGGAGCTTCCCCAGGCGGCTCTCGAGGCTTTCGCCGCTCACGAGTAGTCGTTCCCGACGGCAC
Organism: uncultured Chromatiaceae bacterium; assembly: GCA_964391025.1. Classification (GTDB taxonomy): domain Bacteria; phylum Pseudomonadota; class Gammaproteobacteria; order Steroidobacterales; genus SHZI01. Next base: position 3,323 of record CAYMKJ010000248.1, on the reverse strand, counting down.
CTCCCGCGCTCGTTGCGGTTACTCATCCATCCAAATAAGCTTTAATCGGTGCTATTCTACCGTTATTGGCGTTATTAGACATTTATCGGTATATTTACACCGAATGAACGCATTAGACCTACGAACTACGGAGGAGCTCCAGGCCGACCTGGGGCGGCGTCTCCGCCGCCTGCGCCTGGCCCGTGGCCTCGATCAGCTCGAGACCGCGGCGACTGCGGGCGTGGCCGAAAAGGCGCTCCGCAATCTGGAAGCCGGCCGAGGCTCGACCATCGCCACCCTCCTCCGGGTCCTGAAAGCGCTCGATGCCCTTGCGGGACTCGACCACCTTGCACCTCAACCCACGGTCAGTCCATTGGCCCTGCTCAAGCAAGCGGCGGACCCGCAACGCATTGGCCGGCCGCGGAAGAAGCGCAGCTCGGGCTCCCGCCCATGAGCACCACCGCCATCGAAGTCCGCATCTGGGGACAACGGGTCGGGGCCGTGGCACCGGACCCTGCGGCCGCGTGCTATGCCTTCGAGTACACCCCAGACTGGGTCAGGACCGGCATCGAACTGGCGCCGCTGACCATGCCATTGGGCATGCGCCTTGGCACACGCCTGGCCACGCGCTCGCCGGCCATTTTTCTGTTCCCGGGATTGCCCGAACTCACCTTCAGACGCCTGCCGGGTTTGCTCGCGGACGCGCTGCCAGACGATTTCGGCAATGCCCTGGTGGATGCGTGGATGGCGCGCAAGGGCGTGGCCCGAGCTGCCATCACTGCGCTCGACCGCTTGGCCTACATGGGCCAGCGGGGTCTGGGAGCGCTGGAGTTCAGACCGGCCATGGGCGCAGCCCGGGAGAGCTCCAGTCCCCTGCGGTTGAAAGCACTGGTGGAAACGGCACGCCGGGTTATCAGCGGCGACCTCTCCGACCATGATCATGCACAGGCGGCATTGACGAACATCATTCGAGTCGGCACATCGGCTGGTGGGGCGCGAGCCAAAGCGGTCATCGCCTGGAATCCGCAGACTGATGAGATTCGCAGTGGTCAGTTCGGGGCAGCGCCCGGTTTCGAGCACTGGCTGCTCAAATTTGATGGGGTTGGCAAGGACCTGGAACTCGGTGACACCGCCCACTACGGTCGCATTGAGTACGCCTATCACCTGATGGCGGTTGCAGCGGGAATCGTCATGCAACCCTCCCGGCTACTCCTTGAAGGTGGCCGGGCCCACTTCATGACCCGGCGTTTTGACAGGGACGGCAATGCCAAACACCATATCCAGACGCTATGCGGCCTGCAGCACCTGGACTACAAGCAGCGGGGCACGCACGCCTACGAACAGCTGTTTCTCGTCGCGCGGGAACTCGACCTTGGTGGCGAGGCACAGCAACAACTGTTCCTGCGGATGGCCTTCAACGTGCTGGCCCGGAATTGCGATGATCACACCAAGAACTTCTCGTTTCGGCTCAAACAAGGCGGCGCCTGGGAGCTCGCACCAGCCTATGACGTGACCCACGCCCACAACCCGCAGGGCGAATGGACCTACCAGCACCTCATGAGCATCAACGGCAAGTTCGATAACCTGACCCGAAATGACCTGCTGACCACGGCGGCACGGTTCAGCATCCGAAAACCTGCCGATCTGCTGGCACAGGTGCAGGCCGCGGTTGCAGAATGGCCGCGCTTTGCCGCAGAGGCCAACCTGCCGGAGCCTGTCGCCCGTGAAATCGGTGCGGATCACCAGCCGTTGCAACGATGACAGACACTAATCAAGAGCCCCTCGCGCCAGTGGCCAGCCCCTGCGTCGGCATCTGCTGCATCGGCCACGACGGCCTGTGTTTTGGCTGCTATCGTAACCGCGCCGAGCTGTCCGCCTGGGGCACGGCCAGCGAAACCGAGAGGCGGGAGATCCTGGCCCGCTGCCGTGAACGGCTGCAGCAGCAGGCTGCGGCACCGGGAGGAGACTTCAGATGACGGAACGGATTGAGCACGGCCGGCTCTCCATCGCCCGGGAGTTGCACGAACTGGTCGGCCGGGAGGTGCTTCCCGGCACGGGCGTAACGGCCGATGCCTTCTGGTCCGCCTTCGCCCGGATCGTGGCCGACCTGACGCCCCGGAACCGGGCCCTGCTCGCCCGCCGCGACGAACTGCAGGCGAGGATCGATGACTGGCACCGGGCAAACCCCAGGGCCGATACGGAAACGTACAGGGCTTTTCTCCAGGCCATCGGCTACCTGCTCCCCGAAGGCCCGGCGTTCAGCGTGACCACGGCCAACGTGGATGAAGAGATCGCGACGCTGGCCGGCCCGCAACTCGTCGTGCCGGTGAACAACGCCCGCTACGCACTCAATGCGGCCAACGCGCGCTGGGGTTCGCTCTACGACGCTCTCTATGGCACGGATGTCATCGCCGAGGCGGGTGGTGCCGAACGGGGCGACGTGTACAACCCGGTCCGGGGCGCCCGGGTCATTGACTATGCGCGGAACTTTCTGGATGCCACCTTCCCGCTAACGACGGGCTCCCATCACGATGCCACCCGCTACACCGTCAGCGGGGGGACCCTGGCCATCGCTCTCACGGGGGGCGGAAACAGCGCACTGCAGGACCCGGCGCTCTTTGCCGGCTACGCAGGCAGCCCCGATAACCCTCGAGGCGTACTGCTCCGTCACCACGGTTTGCACGTGGAGATCCAGATCGATGCCCGGGACCCCGTCGGCCGGGATGACCGCGCCCACGTCAAGGACTTGTGCGTGGAGGCTGCACTTACCACGATCCAGGACTGTGAGGACTCCGTCGCCGCGGTTGACGGCGCCGACAAGGTCGGGGTCTACCGCAACTGGCTGGGGCTCATGCTCGGCACTCTGCACTGCGAGCTGACCAAGGGGGGCCGGGCCCTCACGCGCCGCCTGGACGGCGACCGGGTTTTCACGGCGGCCGGCGGCGGCGAACTGCGCCTGCACGGCCGCTCGCTCCTGCTGATCCGGAACGTCGGGCACCTGATGACCAACCCCGCCATCCAGTTCAATGGCGACGACGTGTTCGAAGGCATCATGGATGCCGCCATCACCGCGCTCATTGCGAAGCACGACATCCTGGGTCGCGGCGCATTACGGAATTCCCGGACCGGTTCGATCTACATCGTCAAGCCGAAGATGCACGGACCGGAGGAGGTCGCCTTCGCCGTGGAGCTGTTCGCCCGGGTGGAAGATGCCGTCGGGCTGCCGCGGAACACACTGAAGATCGGCATCATGGACGAGGAACGCCGCACCTCTGTCAACCTGCTGGAGTGCATCCGCGCCGCCAGCGAGCGGGTCATCTTCATTAACACGGGTTTCCTTGACC
>CAYMKJ010000247.1:0-2163 GCA_964391025.1 uncultured Chromatiaceae bacterium | reverse complement strand
CCCCGCCTGGGCCTGCCGGGGCGCCATCACCATCGCCATCATCAGCGCCAGCAGCACGGCCAGGAAGCGGGCGGCAGCTGCCTCACTCCAGCGTCCAGAGTTCTTTACCATTTGGGGGCCCCCACTCGCGCTACTTGCCGGTGTAAGTAATCCGCCAGAGTCGCCCGCCCCTGTCTTCGGTGACGTAGAGCGCGCCGTCCGGTCCCTCGGCGAGTCCGGTCGGCCGATAGGCAGCTTCACTCGGGCTCTTGATGGCTTCCTTGCCGGTGAACCCGTCGGCAAAGACTGCCCAGCCACTGCCTTCGTCAGTACCGGGCGGCCGGCCCTCGCGCAGCGGCACGAACACCACCTTGAAACCGGCCTGGTCGAAAGGCATCCGGTTCCAGGAACCGTGAAAGATGATGAAGGCGCCTTGCTTGTACCGGTCGGGCCAGTTCTTGCCCGAGTGGAAGATCAGGTCATTCGGCGCCCAGTGGGCCGGAAAGCCGATGAGCGGATCCTTGTAGATACCCGGGGCCCGCGTCTTGCCGTCGCCGCCGTACTCGGGACCCTGCATGCGCGCCTTCTGCAACGGGTCGTAATAGGTGTAGGGCCAGCCGAAGTTGTCCCCCGCCTCCGCCACGTGGAACTCTTCGGCCGGCAGGTCACGGTTCTGGTCCTTGCCGTACAACTTCGGCCACAGCATGCCGATGCTGTCACGGCCGTGCATGACGAAGTACAGCTTGTTGACGTAAGGGTTCCACTCCATCGCGACGATGTTGCGGGTGCCGGTCACGAAACGCTGGCCATCGCGCACCTGGTCCTGCAGCAACTTATCAGCCTTGAACCGCCAGATACCGCCGGATCTTTCCAGCAGCGGACAGGGATCGAGCCCCGGGGACTCCAGGCTCATGGCCTTCGCCTCGCAGATGTTCGAAGGCGTGCCGGAATTCACGTACATGTTGCCCTCGCCATCGAAGGCGAGGGTCTTGGTGCCGTGGGAGCGCTGCATGGGAAAGCCGCCGGCGATCGGCTCCGGCACGCCGGCGGGCACGAGCTCCTCACCGAGCTTCAGCCGATACACGACCTGGTCCGAGGAGAAATACAGATAGTCCTTGTAGAGCGCGACCTCCGTGGTGATATCCGTGGGGCCAAACTCCCTGACCAGGTCCGCCACGCCGTCGCCATTGGTGTCGCGCAGGGCGATCAGGGCGCCGTAGGCAGCCTTCTGGGCGAACATCCTGATCTCGAGCTGGTACGGCCGGGCCACATAGACGTCGCCGTTTGCGCGCACCGCGATGTGACGGGCCTGGCCGAGGCCGGGGTGAAACACCGTGGCCCGGAAACCCTTGGGCACGCGGATGTCGGGCAGCGCACTAGTGCTGGCGGCCGGTTGCTGGGCCAGCGCGCCGGCGGCGAAGCCCGACAGGACCACGCACAGCAGCCGGAGGAGCGGTTTCATCGGGGTTCTCCCCGCGGTCCGTCCTGCTTCATGTAGCCCAGCTGCGTCATCATCCCCAGCGAATCTTCGTTGCCCCAGCGGGCGCGAAACTTGCCATCCCGGATGAGATAGATGTCGGTGCCCATCACGCTGAAGGTCTTGCCGGTAGGCGGCCGGCCGAAGTAGGGCCCGAGCGAGGTGCCGGTGACAGTAGAACGCACGATGACGTAATCCCCCGCGCACAGCAGCATCTCGTTCTTCACCTTGCGGTCCGGGAACGCGCCCTTCAGCAACCTGAGATAACGGCGGATGGCGTCGGGGCCCTGGGGTGCTCCGGGCGGGGCGGAGTGGTTCAGGTACTCCGGCGCAATGAGTTCGCTCACCAGTTCCATGCGGCCCTCGTTGACGATGTATTGCAGCTCGAGGATAGGGCATTCAAAGCACCTGCTGATAGCCCGGTCCAAGCGGGCGGGGTCGCCGAACCGCCGAGACCCTGATCCGCAGAGCGGGGCTGAAGCAGTCCGCTGCGCAAACTGGCGCCGTGACCCTGATCCAGCGCTTCGGCAGCGCGCTGAACCTGAACATCCACTTCCATCTGCTGGTGCCCAGCCGTGTCGGCCGGCACCTGCATCGGCGGGGCTGGCTGACGCGGGACGCCGAGAGCAGCCACCTGACGCTCGACCGGGAGGCCACGGCCCTGGACAGCCTGCTCAGCCACTCGATCACCTACCGGATCGCCTTAG
>CAYMKJ010000246.1:0-21982 GCA_964391025.1 uncultured Chromatiaceae bacterium | reverse complement strand
AGCAGGCCCTGGGCGTAGTCGCAATTCAGCGCCCGCAGAAAACGCAGCTGGTCCTCGGTCTCCACACCTTCGGCAACCACCTCGAGTTTGAGGCTGTGGCCCATCTCGATGATCATCGAGACGATCGTGGCCTGATCGGGGTTCGTGGTGGCATTGCGGACGAACGACTGGTCGATCTTGAGCGTGGAAATCGGGAACTGCTGAAGCGCACTCAGGGAGGAGTACCCGGTGCCGAAGTCATCGATGGCCAACCGAAGGCCCATGCTGTGCAGTTCATCGAGCAGACGAAGAGTGCGCTTGGGATCCTCCATCAGCGTCGTTTCGGTGATCTCGAGTTCCAGTGCGGCGGGCGGGACCCCATGCTTCCCGTAGATCGCTTGCACCCGGCTGATGAAGTTGCGCTGCTTCAGTTGGCGCAGTGACAAATTCACCGCCACCCGTCCGGGATTTACGGGCGTGAGCTGCCAGCTCTGATAATCGCTGCAGACCCGGTTGAGCACCCACTCGCCGATCTGCAGGATCATGTTGCTTTCCTCGGCAAGCGGGATGAACTCAGCGGGCAGCACGATGCCCCGGTCTGTCAACTCCCAGCGCACGAGCGCCTCGGCGCCGGCGATCGAGCCGTCCCGCAGGTCGATCTTCGGCTGGTAGTGCACGCGGAGCTCGTTCTTCTCGAAGGCCTTCCGCAGGCGGCTCTTCAGCATCAGCCGCTCAACAGTGACCGCGTTCATGTCGGCGTGGTAGACCTCGAGTGCGCCGCCACCCTGGTGTTTCGCCCGGTACAGCGCCGCATCGGCGTTGCGGATCAGGTCGATCACGTTGTTGCCATCGCCCGGGTACAGCGCGATGCCGGCGCTGGTGCTGATGTACAGCTGATGGCCTTGATAGAGGAGCGGCTCGGTAATGGTTTCCTGGAGGAGGCGCGTGGTGGCCACCACCTCGGCCCGCAGGTTGCGCTCCGGGTCAAGGTTGTCGAGGATCACCCCGAATTCGTCCCCGGCCAGCCTGCCAACCGCGGAGGAATCCGGGAGGATGCTCCGCAACCGGTCGGTCAGCGTCTCCAGGCAGAGATCACCCGCCGTGTGGCCGAAGGTGTCATTGATCTCCTTGAACTTGTCCACGTCCAGGTAGATCAGCGCCAGTCGGTGGTTACCCCGGCGGGCCCGCGCGATTGCCCGCTGGAGCAGGTGATGAAACTGCATCCGGTTCGCCACCTTCGTCAGCGCGTCGATGCGGGCGAGGTACCGGATGCGCTGTTCGGCGAGCTTGCGCTCACTGACGTTCCGGGCGGTGATCACGTAGCCCCGCTGTGCCAGCTCATCCGCCGCGATCTCGGCGGAGGTGTAGGACACCGGTACTTCCTGCCCGGCCCCGTTCACGATGGTGGTTTCCCGTGTCCGGCCCTGGGCGTCAGCCAGCGTGAACGCTCCCCGCTGGTCCCCGGTCACAAGGTTGACCAGGAGCTGGCCACGCAGATTGGCGCCGGTCTGCCCGAGCAGCCGTTCGGCAGCGGGGTTCACCCGGGCGATGGCGCCGTCCATGCGGGTGAGCACGACGGCGTCGCTCATGCCGGCAATGACCTGGCTCAGGTAGTTGCTGGAACTCGCGTTGGTGCGGAGGCTGAGGCGCAGCCGGTCGAGTGCCCGGGCGAGTAAGCCGACCTCTGCCGTGTCGGTGGTCGTGATGCCTGCGCTCAGGTCGCCCTGGATCAGTTTTTCCACGGCATCGGTGAGCTCGCGGGCTGCCCGCTGGCGGTGCGCCAGGCGCGTCCGCAGCGCGAGCGCCAGGATGACGAGGGCGACGATGAGGAAGAGCGCCAGGACCAGGAGGATCACGGGCGTGACAGTGCCATTGTCGGCTGCCGCAACGGGGCCGGCGGTGGTGGCGGCCACGCCGGCAACCAAAAAATCAAGGCTTGAGCGGGGCTGCATTATTGTTAGTTCTGCCCTCGAAGAGGTCTAGCATGACGAGGGACACGGGTCCGGACAAGCGGTCCAACCCTTCCGTAGCCTGTTCAATCAACGCCAACTCCGGACGTGCGCACGTCCGCTGGGGTCCGGGCGGGGTTTAGAATGGGCAGGTGACCCAGAAAAGTGCGTTAATCGTGGACGATTCCCGGACTGCCCGGGAGGGGCTCCGGCGCATGCTGGCAGACCATGAGCTCCGCGTGGAGACGGCCGAATCCGCAGAAGCCGCGCTCGAATTCCTCGCCTTGCACCGGCCCGACGTCATCTTCATGGATCACATGATGCCGGGCATGGACGGCTTTCAGGCGGTCAAGGCGATCAAGGAGAATCCGGCGACGGCCACTATCCCGGTGATGATGTACACCTCCCAGTCGGGCGAACTCTACGTGGGTCAGGCGCGGGCGCTGGGTGCGGTGGGCGTCCTGCCGAAGCAGATCAAGCCCGTAGAGGTCCGGGAGGTGCTGCGGTCCCTGCGCCTGCTCCCCGGCGATGCGCCGGCCATTCCCGCACGCCGTTCCGGCGACCCGGCCGGGCTGCTGGGCGTGGAATCCGTCAATGCCCCGGCCGACTGGTCCGATCTGCACCGCTGGTTGCAGGAAATGCTGGTTGACCATAACCGGGTGCTGCGCGCGGACCTCGAGACGACGGTCAGCCGCGTGCTGGGCGAGCATCTGCCAAATAGCGGGCCGGCGTCCCCGCCACCGAGGATGGCCTTCTGGCCCGCTGGCGCGCTGATCGCAACACTCGCGGCCGTTGCGGTGACGTTCGTCTGGCTGCATCTGGATTCCGAAGCGAAGTGGCGCGCAGCTGCCCGGCAGAACATGGGGCTCCTCTCTGAACTGAACGCCCGTCGCGCCGGTGACGTGGTGGAGGCGACCAATGAGGCGACTCGCCGCGATCAGCCCCCGGACTGGTCGGCAGGCGTTGCCGCCGCACTCGAGTGGAGCGTCAACCAGGGTGCCACCTACCCGCCGGATGAATTGCCCTTCGATGATGCGCGGCTGGAAAAGCTCACGGGACTTCTCGACCGGCTGCGCGCACTCGGCTTCCGTGGCACCGTTCGGCTTGAGGGCAATGTGGGCGACTTCTGCATGCGGCGAGTGCGCGACGAATCCTGGGAAATGGCCCCGGATGACCTGCTGGTGTCGCGCTGCGACCGGGCGGGACTATTGCCGGAAGAGGCGCGAGCGGAGTCGTCCCGACAGTCCGTGGCCTTCGCAAACTATCTGGCTGAGCTCGCTGTGAGCGGCGGGCCCATCCGTGTCGAGGTCCGGCCGTTCGGTAATTCCCGGCCCCTGGTGCCATACCCGGTCGCGACCGCCGATATGACCGCCGGCGAATGGAACCGGGCTGCGCGGCAGAATCAGCGGGTAGAAATCAAACTCGCGGCGGAACCGGCGACCGAGTAACAACGAATCAGCGAGTCATGACGGGCATCGGTTTTACACCACCGTGGTTGTTGCGGCACGCGGACGTGCAGGCCGCGTTGGCCAACAGCAGCTGGCGTCGCAAGCTCGTTCTCGGCGAGGCCGACAATCTGCTCGCCCTTACCGAAGACCTCATCGTCGAGTGTAACGACGGCGTGCGGCTCTCGGCCCAGCACACGCCTGCGCGGCAGCCCAACGGCCGCGTCGCAATCCTGCTGCACGGTTGGGAGGGGAGTGCCTTTTCGCTGCACGTGTTGTCGGCGGCCGACCGGCTGTGGCGTGCAGGCTTTCGCATTGTGCGGATCAACATGCGGGACCACGGAGACTCCCAGCATCTGAACCGCGGCATCTTTCATTCCTGCCGTCTCGACGAGATGGTGGACGCGACGCGCTGGGTCAGCGAGCGCTTCCCCGGCGAGGCGTTGTGTCTCGGGGGGTATTCCCTGGGCGGCAATTTTGCCTTGCGCATCGCAGCGGCCGCTGGGCAGGTGCTCGGACTTGCACGGGTCGCGGCCATCTGCCCGGTGCTGGATCCGGAGGAAACCATGGCCGCACTGGACTCCGGGTCGGTCTTCTACCGCCGGTACTTCCTGAACAAATGGCGGGGCTCGCTGGAACGTAAGGCTCGGGCGTTTCCGGCGGACTACGATTTTGGACCGCTCAGCCGCTTCCGCTCGTTGCGGGACATGACGGATTTTTTCGTCACGCGCTACACGGAGTATCCCGACCTGGTGAGCTACCTGCGTGGGTACACCATCACCGGCGAACGGCTGGCCCAGCTCGCCGTACCTTCATCGATACTGCTGGCCGATGACGATCCTGTGGTTCCGGCCGGTTCGGCGGAGCGCCTGGCCAAACCCGCTGCCCTGACGATTCACCGCACCCGCTGGGGCGGGCATTGCGGTTTCCTGCTCGATTACCGCCTGCAAACCTGGTCCGACGATTACCTGGTGCACTCCTTTTCCCTGTAGGAGCGCCTTCAGGCGCGACACCGTAACGGTCGCGCCTGAAGGCGCTCCTACAAGGCTCCTACGGCTGAAAGCCGTAGCCCAACTGATCGACCTCTACGACGAAGCCGTTCTCGAAGCGCACCAGCTGCATCAGTCGACGCGGACCGAAGTTGTAGGTCCATTCCTCCACCGCGACCTCGACGTAGGAGCGGTTATAGGTTAGAACCTCTCGGTCGATCTGAACCCCATTGGGGCCGTCGATGCGGACGCGGGGACGGGTGGGGCCTTCCCGATAGATCACCCGCTCCTGCACGCCGATCGGCTCACCGCAGTACTTGAGCACCTTGGAGTAGTGGTCCCCCTCGGTCACGAGCTTGGCGCCGCAGCGGAAGGCAAAAGCCGGGCCTGTGGCCAGCAGCAACAGCGCGCAGATGGCCAGAAGCACGAGGTGCAGAGGCGGCCGGGACTTCGCGTCTTGGAGCGGCATGGCCGGTTTTATAGCACGAGGGTTCACGGGTTTTCCGACCCGCCAACTGGCAGCGGGTTCCCTACGGTCACTGGATCTGACCGAGGATCCGCGACCTGGTGCCGCCGGTTTGACGATAACGTGTAATCTGCCCCACCCGTCAACCCAGACTTGCTAACCCAGGACCCGAATTTTGGGACAGTCGCTCGAAACCCGCTTGCACCGCCTGTCGGCTCCGGAAATCGCTGGCCTTGTGCGTGGTGGTCAGCGAGGCGTCGAACGGGAGTGCCTGCGCATCACCCCGACCGGCCAGTTGGCCGAGACTCCCCATCCGCGAGCCCTCGGCTCTGCCCTCACCAACGAGTACATCACCACGGACTACTCCGAGGCCCTGCTGGAGTTTGTTACCCCGCCGCAGCTGACCAACTGGGAAACAATCCAGTTTCTCTGCGACGTGCACCAGTTCGTGATGGAACGAATCGGCGATGAGTTGCTCTGGCCCCTCAGCATGCCGTGTTCCATCAGCAGCGATGCCGATGTGCCGCTGGCACAGTACGGCTCGTCCAATATCGGCAGGATGAAGACCATCTACCGCCAGGGTCTTGGGCATCGGTATGGGCGGATCATGCAGGCCATCTCCGGGATCCATTACAACTACTCGCTGCCGGATGCGTTCTGGCCCCTGTACCAGCAACTGGAAGGGCAGCAGGGAGACCTGCAGGCTTTCCGGTCGGCGACCTACCTCGGTGCTGTGCGTAACGTGCGCCGGCTCGACTGGCTGCTGCTGTACCTGTTTGGCGCGTCGCCAGCGCTCTGCAGGTCCTTTGTCCGCGGTCGTGAGCCGACCAACCTGCAGGAACTGGACGCGGGCACCCTTTACGGGCCCTTCGCCACGTCATTGCGCATGAGCGATCTGGGCTATCGCAACAGCGCCCAGGCCAGTCTTAAGGTGTCGGCCAACAGCCTCGAGGAGTACGTGCGGGATCTCTACCAGGCCACCCACGTGCCACGTCCCGAATTCGAGCGCATCGGCGTGAAGGTGGACGGCGAGTATCGCCAGCTCAATGCCAATCAGCTGCAAATCGAGAACGAGTTCTACAGCACCATCCGCCCGAAGCGCGTGACGCAACCGGGCGAGCGACCCACGGCAGCGCTCCGCCGCGGTGGCGTGCAATACATCGAGCTGCGGGCCCTGGACATCAGCCCCTGGGATCCGGTGGGCATCAACCAGCGGCAAATGCGCTTTCTGGAAGTATTCCTCATCTACTGCCTGTTGCAGGAGAGCCCACCGATCTCCGGGCCGGAGCAGGAGCGCATCGACCGCAATCACGGCCTGGTGGCGCGTCGCGGCCGCGAGCCTGGCCTGCAACTGGTCCGGGGCAATGACAGCGTGGCCTTGCAGGACTGGGCAGGGACAATCTGCCGGGACATGGTTCAGGTCGCCCGTCTCATCGATCCTGGTGAGCGGCAGGGCCATGTGGAGGCGATCCGCTACCAGCTGGAGGCCGTCGAGGATCCGGAGCGCACGCCCTCGGCAGCGCTCCTTCGCGAACTGCACAGCGGAGGGCAGTCTCTGGCGCGCTACGGACTGGAGCTTGCGGGCCGGACACGCGAGTACTTCCTCGCTCTCGCCCCCGAATTGAATCGGCACCGTGACCTGCTGACCGCCCTGGCTGAATCTTCCGTGGCCAGGCAGCGGCAGGTCGAAGCAGCCGATGACCAACCCTTCGACCAGTACCTGGCGCGCTATCTCGCCTAGCTTCCCGCGAGCGTTTACACTCTGCGGCTCTACCGGTCAGCGGGTGGGGTCCAACCTTGAAACGGCTCTTCGTCGTCGCGTTCGTCGCCGGCCTGCTGGTGGTGGCCCTGGCCACCACGTTCTGGCCCCTGCCCAAACACCTCCGCTACCGCTCCCTGATCACTGTCCTGCCGGATGGTGGACGTCAGGAGGAATTCATTATTCGCTGGCCCGAAGACCGCATTCGGCTGTCCGATGAGGAGCGTTCCGGGCTCCCGGCCGGCGCAGCCATCGGGGTAGCCGTGCTCGAGGACAGCGCGGGCCAGCGGGCCAGCGCGGAATTGTTCCGTCTCCGGGACACCGGGGACAACGTCATTGGTGTTGCCAGCCGAGTGGCCGGCACCGGCGGCGCCATCGCCGACCCGGGCCGGTCGGCCTCGAACTGGCTGCTCGTGATCCCGAGCCGGGGCGCCCTGTTTCTTGCGCAGACCGACGTGCTCGACATGAGCGTTCGCGAGCAAATTGCCGCCGACGGCAATGCGGCTGTCCCGCCAGCGCAGGCCGCGGCGTTCTGGACGGATCGATCGCGCTTCCGGGTGACAGCCACCAATCCGGCGACGACCGGCTCCGCGACGACCGGCAAGGTTCTCCGCGGCACCAGTGAGTTCGCGGGGCTTGAGGGCAGCTTCACAGAGACCCTGGATCTTGAAGAAGTGAACGCCGACGGCAGCACGCGGGGGCGGATCCTGCTTTCAACCCTCACGGCGGCGGGGAACTGACCGTGCGCGCGCTGGTCGGGTTTCTCGGGCTGGTGCTGGGAATACTCGTCGGTGCCTGCCTGGTCCTGGTGAACCCGCTGGCCTGGTTGAACGGACTGCCGCCGCTGCCGGCCGAGCTTGCGCAGGCCAAGGCCTATCGCTCGGACGACTACCGGGGCATCGAAGCCGGCGTGGCCGCTCTGCTCGGGGTGGGGCGGCGGGACCGGAAAGTCGCCCTGATGGACCCCGCGCTGCCCCACGTCCGGATCGGCATCGTCGTGCTCCCTGCCGGAGAGGGCATGCCGGCGGCCCTGGCCGTCAAGGTGTCCGCCATTGCCGAAGAAAACTCCCTGTGGCGCGCGCAACTCGGGACGCACGACTACTGGAACATCTTCTGGCCCGGCGAAGGCAGCGTTTTTGCCAGCGGTTACAGCAATTTCTGGGGAGTGACCCGCGACGCCTTCTTCGCGGCAGCGCGCGGCGGTGACCAGGAACTCATTGCTACCCCGTGGCCGGTGTCCGCACCGTCGCCGCTCGGGCTTTGGACGGGCGTCACCGGGGCTGCTGGACGCTACGCCGGCTTTACCGGCGAGATTCGGGAACTGCTCTATCCGGCTCCGCCCGACTCGACGAAGAAGGGTACTGACTGGGAAATAGCCCTCAAGGTAAATCCGCCGCCCGTGACGACGCACTAGCTCTCCAGCGCTTCGGCAATTTCCTTGAAAGACACCGTGGTGTCGCGCAGAAGTGCCGGTTCGGGCCGAGCTCCCAGGGCGATCAGTTTCTTGGACAGCATGAATTCGCGCGGGCTGTTGATCGCGTAAACCGAGGTCAGACGCCCTTCGTCCAGGAAGAACACGGCGAACGAACGGGACTCGGGTTCGCCACGGATCACCGCCTGCTCCGAGCGCGATGAAAAACCCGCGATCTGCAGCTTGAGGTCGTACTGGTCGGACCAGAACCAGGGAATCTGCGCGTACGGTTCGAGCCGGCCGAGGATCGTCGTGGCGGCGGTCTTGGCCTGCTCCTGCGCATTGTGCACGGACTCCAGGCGCACCCGGCGTCCGAGCAGCGGGTTCGGGTGATTGGTGCAATCGCCCACCGCGAGCACGTCAAGATCGCTGGTGCGGCAGTACTCGTCCACCATGATCCCATTGCTGCACACGAGTCCGGCGGCCTGCGCCAGCTCGACGTTGGGCAGGATGCCGATGCCCACGATCGCGAGGTCCGCGGGAATCTCGACGCCATCGCTGCCGACTACGCCTTTCAGGCGGGTCGCGCCCGTGAAGGCCTGGATCCCGGTATTGCAGCGGATGTCCACGCCTGCCTCGCGGTGCACCCGGGCCATGAAGTCCGACACCGGTGGCGCCTCGACGCGGGCCATCACCTGGTCCGCCAGTTCGACCACCGTGACTTTCAGTCCGTGCGTGACGGCGACGGCGGCAACCTCGAGCCCGATGTAGCCGGCCCCAACAATGACCAGCGAGGCGCCAGGAAGGAACTGCTCGCGAATCCGGTTGACGTCATCGATGGTGCGCAGGTAATGCACGCCGGCAAGCCGGTGACCGGGCAGCTGAACCTCGCGCACCCGGCTGCCCGTCGCGAGGATGAGCTTGTCGTAATTGAGACGATTGCCACTGCTGAGTTCCAGGCCCCGGGACCCGGGCTCGATCCGGGTCACACGAGTATTAAGGAGCACCTCCACCTGATGCTCGGCGTAAAACTTTTCCTGGCGCAACAGCAGCCGGGGCGCATCCAGTTCCCCGGCCAGGAACTTTTTGGACAACGGCGGTCGCTGGTAGGGGAGATACGGCTCTTCGCCCACCAGCACAATGCGGCCGGCGAAGCCGCCCTGGCGGAGCGACACGCTGGTCTGGCCGGCGGCGTGTCCGGCCCCGACGATCACGACGGTGTGCTGCATGCGCGGATTATACTGACTCGATGCACAGCACATTCACACAGGCAATCCGCGTTCACCGTTTTGGCGGCCCCGACGTCCTGCAGTGGGAGGGCGTCGAACTGCCCTTACCCGCCCCGGGTGAGGTGAGGATCAGGCAGACCGCCGTTGGCCTGAATTTCATCGACACCTATCATCGTTCCGGGCTGTATCCACTGGCCTTGCCAGCCGGCATCGGCACCGAGGCGGCAGGCGTAGTCGAAGCCCTGGGCCCGGGCTCTGGCCCCGGCGGGGTCGCCGTCGGCGACCGGGTGGCCTACACAGGGCTGCCGCCAGGCGCCTACGCGGAACGGCGCAACTGGCCGGCGGAGCGGCTCGTGAAACTGCCGGCCAGCATCACCGAGGAGGTGGCCGCTGCGGCGATGCTGAAGGGCCTCACCGCCTGGTACCTCCTTCGGCGCAGCTACCGCGTGCAGCCTGGCGACACTGTCCTGCTCTATGCGGCGGCCGGCGGCACCGGCACGCTACTGAGTCAGTGGGCGGCCGCCCTGGGCGCGACGGTGATTGGCGTAGCGGGTTCCGCCGTCAAGGCCGAGCTGGCCCGGGCGCATGGCTGCGCGGAGACGGTGCTCACCGACGATCCCGACTTCGTGAAGAAGGTGCGGGACCTGTCCGGCGGCGGCGTTGCCGTTGTTTACGACTCCATAGGTCGGGACACCTTCTTCAAGTCCCTGGACTGCCTGCGCCGGCACGGCACCATGGTCACCTTCGGCAACGCGTCCGGTCCTGTAGAGTCCTTCTCGCCGATGGAGCTCGCCAGGCGCGGCTCGCTGCATCTGACGCGCCCCTCACTCTTCGACTTCATCGCGACCCGGGCGGATCTGGAAGCTGGCACGGCCGAGCTGTTTGGGCTGATTGCCGGGGGCGCGGTGCGGATTGCCATCGGCCAGCGCTACCCGCTCAGCGATGCCGCTCGCGCGCACCGGGATCTGGAGGGCCGGAGAACAACTGGGGCGACGATCCTCGAACCCTAGACAGCTATGGAGAGGCACGCGGTCATGGAGTCCATCTGGCGCGTCGTCGCCGCCATTCCGGCCGGCCGCGTGTCTACCTATGGCGAAGTCGCGAAGCTGGCCGGTCTGCCCCGCGGTGCCCGCCAGGTTGGGCGTGCGCTCGGCAAGGCGCCGGCCTCGCTCAGGCTGCCCTGGTTTCGGGTCATCGGTGCCGGTGGCCGCATCGCGCTGCCGAAGGGCACGGAGGGGTACCGCACCCAGATCAGCAAGCTGCGTTCGGACGGGGTGCAGGTGGAGAACGGTCGAGTGCGCTTGCCGGAGTTTCAGTGGGCGCCGGACCTGGACGAGCTGATCTGGGGTCCTCCATGACGACCGTGTGCTTTGCCCATGGCCAGGAAAGCGGGCCCTGGGGCACGAAAATCCGGGCACTGGCCGAGGTGGCGCGAGGTGTCGGGCACGCGGTCGAGTCCCTCGATTACCAGGGCATGGCCAACCCGGAGGCGCGGGCGCGCAAGCTCAGCGCCTGGTGCCGGGCCCAATCGGACCCCGCGATTCTCGTGGGCAGCAGCATGGGCGGTTACGTGGCTCTGGTGGCCGCGAGTGACGTGGGCGCGGCGGGGCTATTTCTGCTGGCGCCGGCCCTCTATGTGCCCGGTTATCCAGCCATCCCGCTTCCGCCACCACCGTCCTGCCCCATTACCATCGTGCACGGCTGGCAAGACGATGTGCTCCCCTGGTCGGGAAGTACACGCTACGGCGAGCTGAGTCGCGCCCGCGTTGTGCTGGTGCCGGACGATCACCGTCTGGTGGCGGATCTCCCGGCCCTCTGCCGCGTGTTTCGCCTGTTTATGGATGAGCTTGGGGCCCCGCCCCGCGAGGAGTGAGCGTGAAACTTGCAATCCTGTTCTGCCTGCCCCTGCTGCTGGTGGCCTGCGGCGCGCCGTCCGAGCCGCCCGCGTCGAACGTGATCGGGGATCCCCTCCAGCAGTCGCTGGAGGAGGCCCGGTCTGTGGAAGGCCTGAATGCACAGCGCAAGGACGGACTGGACGAGGCTGTCGACGAAGCGAACTAGCGTCTGTCGCGCCTTCGTTTGCGGGCCTGACGTCTAGCCAGCCGGTTCAGCGTGCGCTTCGGCGTAGGCGGCGAGGCCGCGCAGGGCCGGCTGCTCGGCGGTGATCACCCAGGATGGAATATCGGCGAGGAATGGGCGGTAGCGGCCCTTGTCCTCAAACCGCTGGCGAAATCCCGAGGTGAGGAACTGCGTGACGTAGCGGGGGGTGATGCCGCCGCCAATGTACACCCCGCCGAACGCCGCGAACGTGAGCGCCAGATTGCTGGCCACCGTACCCAGCAGTTGAAAGAAGAGATCCAGCGCCTCCAGCGCCACGGGTTCGCCGGCTTCGATGCGTGCGCCAACTTCATCCGGCGCCAGCGTGGCCCCGCTATTGAGGGCGCCATAGACGAACGCCAACCCCGCTCCCGAGATCAGCCGTTCGGCGGAACAGTGGCCGAAGCGCTCACGACCGAGCGAGATGATCCGCACCTCTCGTTCATTGCTCGGTGCCATGGTCACATGGCCCCCCTCGCCGGTGATCGCCTGCCAGCGGCCAGCAATGTTCACGAGGCCAGCGGTACCGAGCCCGGTGCCCGGTCCCACCACCACCTTGGGCGCCCCTGCCACGGCCGTGCCACCACCCACTTGCCGCAGGTCTTCCGGGCCGAGCACCGGCAGTGCATAGGCCAGGGCCCCGAAGTCGTTCAGGGGCGTGACCCGCTTCAGGGAGAGCGTGCGGGCCAGGGCGGAGATGGAAAATGCCCAGTTGATGTTGACCATGTGAATCTCGTCGCCGCGGATGGGCGCCGCGATCGCGATTACTGCCTCGTCAGGCCGCTGGCCGGGTGGGAGCGAGCCGAGATAGGCGGCGAGCAGTCGGTCGAGCCCGGGGAACTCCCGGTTGCGGAAGGTCTCGATGCTTTCCACAGTCCCGCCCGGGCGCCCGATCGCGCAGCGCGTGTATGTGCCCCCGATATCTGCGATCAGCCACCGCATTGGCCGAAGCATACACGCTGAATCGGAGGCAAAAAAAACCGCCCCTGGGCAAGGGGCGGTGGGGATGGGCGAGGATGATGTTTCGTCTTTTTGTTTTTATTTGCGAGGGGCTGTTCGGTTATTGGGTCCTGAGATGGGTTTGGGGCTTGGGGCTTGGGGTGCTGTGATCTCTCAGGTAACCGTTCAGTGGGGCCTCAGGCGAGATAAGTGCAGCAACCGTGCCAGCCCGGATCGGATCACCCGGGAATTTGACAGAAGCTGCTGAAGCCGCCGGATTCCGTGATGCAGTTCTCGGTTTTGGGGGTGGCGGGCGCCCGGGCCGATTGCGGGTGGCCGGGCATGCAAAGGCCCGAACCGGCCAGGGTGTATAGGCGCGCGACGCGGCGATTACGCCAAGTTGTTAGCGGCGTCACACTTCATCGGGCGTGATCCAGGGAAAACAGGCACTTACCCCTCGTTTCGGGCCTGTAAAGCCCATCGACTGCAGCGCGAGCCTAGGCATTCAGGTCGGGGATCATCGCGCTCTCGAGGCGCGTGATGATGTCCTTGAGGCGCAGCTTTTCCTTTTTCAGCCGCCGCACTCGCAGCTGGTCCACGGCCGTGTCCCTGGCCAGGGACGCAATGGCCACGTCCAGGTCGCGATGCGCCACCCGCAGCTCCTTCAGTCGCAGCAGTTTGCTGAACACAGCGGTGTTGACGTTGTCGGTCATGGTGGGTGGCGCGTGCTCCGGGCGGCGTTTCTTGTCGTGTCAGGGGTGCCCGTTCTCTGCAGTCGAGGATACCAGCCTGGTGTGTTACCCGCGTACCAGCGCGAGCCAGTCTCGCCGGGGATCGCCACGGGCGATGAAGAAGGGATTGAGGACTTCCCGGCGCGTGTTGTACCGGAGCGGCTGCCCCTGCAGATCGAGTACGGCGCCACCGGCGGCCTCGACCACCGCCTGAGCCGCCGCCGTGTCCCACTCGGACGTCGGGCCGAGCCGCGGGTAGAAGTCTGCCTCCCCTTCAGCCACCAGGCAGAACTTCAGTGAGCTGCCCATGGACACCAGGGTGTGATCGCCAAGGTTGGCCAGAATGTCGTCCAGGCTCGAGCCCCGGTGAGAGCGGCTCCCCGCCACACGCACTGGCGGCAGCGCCGGCGACCTCACGCGAATCAGTTCGCCCGGTCGGCCGCCGTCGGACCGGAACGCGCCACCACCGGCATAGCCGTAGTAGTCCCGCTCCAGCACGGGCGCGTGGACCACCCCGAGGACGGTCGCATGTCCGCGGATCAGGGCAATGTTCACCGTGAATTCGCCATTGCGCTTGATGAATTCCTTGGTGCCATCGAGCGGATCGACCAGCCAGAACTCCGGCCACTGCCGCCGGGTGGCCCAGTCGATGGCAGCCGACTCCTCGGACCACAACGGAATATCTGGTGAAAGGCTGGCGAGGCCGGCAGCGATGACCGCATGGGCGGCCCGGTCGGCCGCGGTCAGCGGCGACTGATCGGCTTTGGTTTCCACCCCCAGGTCTGCCCGGGCGTAGATCTCGCTGATGGCGCGGCCCGCGGCACGGGCCACGTCCAGCACGCCGGGTAACAGGGTCTCGAACGGGCTGTTAACAATGCCTGGCATGAGCATGGACGCTACAATATTTCCCGATGCGTGACTGGCGAAAATTCGACACCATCCTGCTTGACATGGACGGGACGATTCTCGATCTGGCCTATGACAATTATTTCTGGCTGGAACTGGTGCCCCGCTGTCTCGCCCGGGACCGAAACGCCGACCTGGCAGACGTCACGTCGGACCTCTTCGCGCGCTTTGCCCGGATGCAGGGCAGCCTCGAGTGGTACTGCCTGGATTACTGGACGGCGGAGCTGTCCCTGGATCTGCGGGCGCTGAAGAGTGCCAGCAGTCATCGGGTGCGATACCTGCCCGGCGCGGTCGGTTTCCTGCAGGCCCTGCAGGCGACGGGCAAACCGGTGGCGCTGGTCACCAATGCCCACGAGCACACGCTCGAAATCAAGAAGGGCGTCGCCGGACTCGGTCGCTGGATCGACACATTCATTTCGTCCCACGAGTTCGGGGCCCCCAAGGAATCTGCGCTGTTCTGGGCGGGGGTACAGCAGCGTCTCGGCTTTGACCCCGCCAGGACCCTCTTCATCGATGACAGCCTGCCGGTGCTGGACGCGGCTGCCGCCTGCGGTATCGCTGGCGTGCTGGCCGTGACCCGGCCGGATTCGAGGCAACCTGCGCGGGTCGTGGAGAGACATGCGTCGGTGGAGGCTCTGGGTCAGCTGGTGTAGGAGCCCTCCTACCGGCCCCGACGACCGCCGCCGGCCGGCCGGCCACCGCCCCCGGAACGCCCACCACTTCCGGGTCGGCCACCACTGCCACTTCTCCCGGCGGGTCGCCCGCCCTGGGGCGGGTATTTGCGCGGCGCCCAGGGCGGAATCTTTACGCCCTCGAGCAGTGAGGGCTCCACCGTGCCCACCGGGATGCGATGGCCGATGTAGTCCTCGATCTCCGGCAGGGAAAACGCATAGGTTTCGCAGGCGAAACTGATGGCGTCGCCACTCGCGCCGGCCCGGGCCGTGCGGCCGATGCGGTGCACGTAGTCCGGCGCATCCTGGGGCAGGTCGTAGTTGATCACGTGGCTCACGTCCGGCACGTGCAGTCCCCGGGAAGCTACGTCGGTGGCCACGAGGACTGGAAGAGAACCTTCCTGGAAGTCTTTCAGCATGCGCAGCCGCTTGTTCTGGGGCACATCGCCGTTGATGGCCTCTGCCGGCAGGCCGTTGTGCGCCAGCAGCCGGGCAATGTCTTCGGCCGCGCGCTTGGTGTTGACGAAGACCATCGTGCGCCGCGCCTGCATGCTGCGCAGGAGGCCGACCAGTAGCCGGCCCTTCTCCTCGTTCCCGGGGAAATAGATGCACTGGGTCACCAGGTCCACCGTCTTCTTGTCCGGCTCGATCTGTACGGTTTCCGGGTTGTTCATGTGCTCGTAGGCAAGCTCAAGCACGCGGTGGCCCAGCGTGGCGGAGAACAGCAGGTTCAGGCGCTTGTCGGGCGGCGGCAGTCGCCTGAGGAGAAAGCGGATGTCCTTGATGAAGCCGAGGTCGAACATGCGGTCGGCCTCGTCCATTACCAGCACCTGGGCGTGACTCAGTGTGTAGATGTGCTGGCGGAAATAATCGATCAGTCGGCCCGGTGTGCCGATCAGCACATCGACGCCGCGCTGAAGTTCTTCGCGCTGCTTGTCGTAGTCGGCGCCCCCGTAGACCACGGACATTCGGAGGCCCGTGCCGCTGCCGAGAATCAGGGCATCTGCGTGGATCTGCACGGCAAGTTCGCGGGTTGGGGCCAGGATCAGCGCACGGGGGGCGGGTTGGTTGCTGCGGTGACCGGGATGTTTCAGCAGGTGATTGAACATCGCGAGGAGGAAGGCCGCGGTCTTGCCGGTGCCGGTCTGCGCCTGTCCGGCGACGTCCTTGCCCTGGAGGGCTATCGGGAGGGTCTGCGCCTGGATCGGCGTGCATTGCTGAAAGCCCGCGGCGCGGACGCCGACGAGGATTTCGGGCGGTAGGCCCAATTCGGAAAACAGGACGTTGTGCTCGCGGCTCATGTCACCCTACAGTCAAAAGCGAACCGTCCCCCTTGCAAAAGTCAGCGGGACAGGTTCAAATTGGTCCATCCGCCGCGCGCCTCTTCGGCTACCCATTAGGCTTCTAGGGCTGCGGCCAATTACAGTCAAGATGATTCCAGACGGGCTACCCCAGGTTAGTTAACCCAGACGGGACACGCAGGAAGCTCCAGAAAACGCTTCTCGATTTCGGATTGTGCCCTATCCGGCCCCGCGCTTCACGCCGGCTTCATGAGGAAGCCCGCCTGATGCCCCCGAAGTGACTTTCCTCGGAAGGCCCGGCCGAAGCGTTGAACCCGTGGCGTTGAACCTGAGGCGTTGAACCTGTGGCGCTGAACCCGTCGTAACTTCCATACAAACTCCGCGCACTAACCCCTAGACACCGAGCACTATCAGGACCATCCAGAGGACCATGAGCATAGTTCACGTCTCCGACGACACCTTCGAAGCCAAGGTATTGAAGTCCAGCCGACCCGTGCTGGTGGATTTCTGGGCCGAGTGGTGCGGCCCCTGCAAGAGTATCGGGCCGATCCTCGAACAGATCGCTGTCGAGTATCAGGACCGCATCGAGATCGCCAAGGTCGATGTCGAAGGCAGCCAGAGCACCGCCATGAAATACGGTATTCGTAGCATCCCCACGCTGATGCTGTTCAAGGACGGTGTCGTCGAGGCTCAGCATGTTGGCATAGTGTCGAAAGAGCAATTGCAGAAGCTCCTCGACGACAGGCTTTAGTCAACGCCCCACTGCACTTCCGGCCTGACGGCCCAGACGCGCTACCCAAATGCTCTACTCAAATTCACTATCAAGGATTCATGCATGAGAGGCTACCTAGGCAATTCAGCCCGTAATCGCTCCAAGGGCGGTGGCGGCGGCAACGTCGGCGGCAACGTCGGTGGCGGCAACGTCGGCGGCAACGTTGGTGGCGGCAACAACGGCAACAGCGGTGGTGGTCAACGCAACCGCAATGACGACATGGGCAGGCGCCCGCCGCGCCGGCACCCGGACCACGAGGAGGTCATCTCCTTCTCCGAGGACGAGGTGATTCCCAAGAGTCAGCTCGAGGGCGGCGTCAATCTCCTCAACCTCAATGAACTGAAGACCAGGCCGCCGGGCGAACTGGTGGGCATGGCCGAGTCCGTTGGCTTGGAGAACATGGCCCGGTCCCGGAAGCAGGACATCATCTTTGCGATCCTGAAGGCCCACGCCCAGAGGGGCGAAAACATCTTTGCCGACGGAGTGCTCGAGATCCTGCAGGATGGCTTCGGCTTCCTGCGCTCGGCCGACAGCTCCTACCTGGCGGGCCCGGACGACATCTACGTGTCGCCCAGCCAGATCCGCCGCTTCAACCTGCGTACGGGAGACACGGTCTCCGGCCTGATTCGCCCGCCGAAGGAAACCGAGCGCTACTTCGCGCTTCTCAAGGTCAGCGAGATCAACTTCGACGCCCCCGAGAACGCGCGCAACAAGGTTTTGTTCGAGAACCTGAAGCCTCTCTTCCCGAAGAAGCGGCTGGGCCTGGAGCAGGGCAACGGCAGCACCGAAGACCTGACTGCGCGCATCATCGATCTCTGCGCTCCGATCGGCAAAGGCCAGCGTGGCCTGATCGTCTCGCCGCCCAAGGCCGGCAAGACGATGCTCCTGCAGAACATTGCGATGTCCATCACCACCAACCACCCGGAGTGCTTCCTGATTGTGCTGCTCATCGACGAGCGGCCCGAGGAAGTGACGGAGTGGGAACGCAGCGTGCGCGGCGAAGTGGTGTCCAGCACGTTCGACGAGCCGGCCAGCCGCCACGTGCAGGTGGCCGAGATGGTGATCGAGAAAGCCAAGCGCCTGGTCGAGCACAAGAAAGACGTGGTGATCCTGCTCGACTCCATCACCCGTCTCGCGCGCGCCTACAACACCGTAGTGCCGTCGTCCGGCAAGGTGCTGACGGGTGGTGTCGACGCCAACGCGCTCCATCGCCCGAAGCGCTTCTTCGGTGCGGCCCGCAACATCGAAGAGGGCGGCAGCCTCACGATCCTGGCTACCGCGCTGATCGACACGGGCTCGAAGATGGACGACGTCATCTATGAGGAGTTCAAGGGCACCGGCAACATGGAGATCCACCTGGATCGCCGGATCGCCGAGAAGCGCGTCTTTCCGGCCATCAACATCAACCGCTCCGGCACCCGCCGTGAGGAACTCCTCACGAAGGAAGACGAGCTGCAGAAGATGTGGATTCTCCGGAAGGTGCTCCACCCGATGGACGAGCTCACAGCCGTCGAGTTTCTGCTCTCCAAGATGCAGGACACGAAGAAGAACGTGGATTTCTTCGATTCGATGAAGCGGTAGGAGCGCCTTCAGCAGCGACCTTCGTCAGGCCCCGATGATCTCGTTCAGTCCTTCGATAACCTGCCCCAGTTCCTCCGGCGTCACCCGGCCAACCCTTTTCCCAATCCGCTCGACGGATAACGTCCGTACCTGGCTTATTTTGACCCACGATGCCTTGGGCAAGCGTGTGGCGCCGAGCTGGAGAGTCAGCGGAAATCCCGCGCGCTGTGGCTGGCTGGTGAGGGCAGCCGCAATGACTGTTCCGGAGCGCTCGTTAAAGACGTCCTGACTCAGGATCAGGACTGGCCTCGCGCCGGCTTGTTCCCGACCTCTTGCCGGACTGAGATCTGCCCACCGGACTTCGCCCCTCAGTATTCCGGCCACGCATCCCGCTCCCGGTCCAGACCTTCATCTGCCAGTGCCTGCTCGAATTTCGGATCGAGCTTGGCGCACTCGGTCGCCAGACGGCTGCGTTCCAGGCGCGCAAGTTTCTCGGCCAGAGCAGCCTGGAATGCCTGACTGCGGTTCGGGAATACGTTGCGTGCCACTAGAGAGTCCACTCGTTTCAAGGTGTCACTATCGACCGTTACGGCAACTTTTACGCTTGGCATGGGAGGCGCCTGTAGTATGATGATTCATCATACCAAGGAGCTGTCTGGCTGTGCATAGCGTTGTAGCCCGGACCGTTCAACACGAGTCGCGTTTCGTGTCGGAATGTCCGGATTTGTTGCTGGCCGGAGCTGGGAGGGGTGTCCCAGAATCCCACTACCGTCCTCACCCAGCGAAGCTGTCATGCTAGCATTACCGTATTACCCATTACGGAGACCAGACATGGCAGGAAATATCAGCCGGCTGACCAGCAAGTACCAGGCAACGGTGCCGGCGGAAGTCCGGGAGAACCTGGGGCTGAAGGCTGGCGACGCACTTCAGTTCGATGTGACCCCGAACGGTGTCCTGCTCACCAAGGCGACGGATCAGGATCTGGAGTTCGCCCGGAGCCTGACTGGCACCTTGTCAGAGTGGTCGTCGGCGGCTGACGAGGATGCATACCGTGACCTATGACGTTTTCGACGTGGTCGTGGTGCCCTTTCCCTTTACCGATCGGGCAACCACGCGACGACGTCCGGCCCTGGTGCTGTCCCACGCGCGGGCGCTCGGGGAGAAGCCGGGGCGGTCCGTCCTGGCCATGATCACGAGTGCTGACAATCCGGCGTGGCCACTGGACGTCCCGGTGAAGGGTCAAGTGGCAGCGGGACTTCCGTCCCTGTCAGTCATCCGGATGAAGCTGTTCACTCTGGATCACGGTTTGATCCTGAGAAAGGTCGGCCGGCTCGGGCGCGGGGATCAGCAGCAGGTTCGGGAATCGTTGCGGGCATTGCTGCCGGTGTAGTCCGGGAGCCTCAGCCGATCCCCCGCAACAACCCAGCCAGCTCCAGCGTCAGGCGCAGTGACGCGATCCGGAAGCCCAGCGTGACGAGCGCAATCATCAGAAGGCCGATCCCGGACAGAAGTGCCGTCCTGCCCTGGTTGATGCTCATCTGAAAAGGCACCCGCAGCCCGGCCGGCGGGAACGACCGGGTCGTCAGCGTATTGACGCCCAGCCATGCGGCCAATCCCGCCACGCCCACCAGGAGCACCAGCTTCACCAGCTCTTCGTAGATGAGCCGATTCGCCTGCAGCGCGCTGGTAGGAGCGGCGCCCGGCGGTCCGAACAAGGCATTGGCGAGGGGCCACAGCAGAAGAAACCAGGCGGCGCCGAACACCGCGATGCCGATCAACCAGCGGCGGCGGATGGTCGGGTCAGCGGGAATCACGCGGCGGGGGTCGCGGAGACGAAGAGCAGCAGTTCTTCGGCTGAGTCGGGCAGCGTCACCGTCCGTTCGAATCGCATGCCGATCTTCTCCAGGAGTCGTACCGAACTGGTGTTGTCGGGATTCGTGAAGCCCACGATGCGTTTGAGTCCCCGCGAGCCATGCCCGTAAGCCAAGGTAGCTGACGCGGCTTCGTGCGCATACCCCTCCGCCCTGAACGCCGGGAGAAAGGCAAAGCCGATGTCCACATCCGCCACGCCGTCCCGCCGGATCAGTCCGCACATGCCGATCGTCTGACCACCGTCCTTCAGGTCAACGGAGAGCAGGCCGAGACCGAAGCGCGCATACATGGCGATCGGCCCATCCCGCAGATAGGCGCCTGCGTCTTCCAGGGTGCGCACCCCTTTGTCGCCAATGAAGCGCAGCCAACCGGGGTCGTTGAGCAGTGCCAGGGCGAAAGGGGCGTCTCCCTCCGTAAAGCGCCGCAGGCTCAGCCGGGGCGTGGTGATGTCACGCACGGCCTGTCTACAGCCAGCGGCGAACGCGCGCCAGGTAGGCGGTGAATTCCGCGCCAAAGAGCTTGCGCAACGCCCGCTCCTCGGGCCCGATCTGAAACCGGTTCATGTACAGCATGAACAGTGGCGCACCGAGAAGCCCGACGGGTGTTCCCAGCCAGGCCGACCAGGCCAGCAGCCAGGTCGCCATCCCCAAGTACATGGGGTTGCGGGTGTAGCGGTAGATGCCGGAGGTCACCAGCGCAGACGAAGTCTCCGGCTTGATGGGATTGAGCGTGGTCTTTGCCCGAAGGACGGCGCGGACACCGGCCGTAGCGATGCTGAAACCGAGCACCACAAGGGCGAGCGCGGCGGTCAGGCGAACGGGTGAGGCGATGGCGGTGGGGCCGAGGGCGGTGGAAGCCAGCCAGGCGAGTGCGCCGCAGATCAGGCCGGCGAGTGGCGGCGGGACTCTGGTTTCGAGGGTGCTCATGCCGGTCCCCGATCGGCCAGGAAGTAGCGCCGCTGTGGGTCCTGTGGCCCGGTGCCGATCTCGCTGACCAGCCCGCGGCCGACCATCCGGGCGAGCCGGGTGCGCGTAGCGCGCGGGGTGAGGCGGATCGCCGCCGCGATCTCACTGGTGGAAAGTCCCTTGCCGCCGGCAAGGCTCTTGAGGATGGATTGGTCCGTGCCGTCGAGCACGGGACGGCCCACTCGCGCGGTGCCGATAGTGACCCGGAAGCGTGTGGCGAGTTCCTCGAACACCGGAGCCGCAAGCCCGGCCTCGCGGCAGGCGGCGGTCATGCGCTGGATGCCGCTGCCCCACTGCTCGACCAGGCCGAGGGCGTGGAAGACGCGGCCGATCACCCGGTTGCGCAGCTTCGAGACGCCGCGCGGAAGATCCTCGAGTGTGAGGCCGAAGGCCAGGAGACCCGGGTTCTCGACCTCGATGCGGTCCTCGAAGATCGAGAGGCGCAGCGGCGCGCCGCGCTGCGCGTAGTCGGTATGGGCCACCGCGTTGATGATCGCCTCGCGCACCGCCTCGGGCGGCAGGCTCCAGCGCTCCTTGCGGCGCACCGGGCCGATCTCGGCGCCGTGCAGGGCGTGTTTGTGGACGAAGGCGATCGCTTCCTCGATAGCGCGCACGGGCAGGGAGCGTATCTCGACGCGATCGACGATGTGGCTCTTGTCGGCGCCCGAAAAACGGCCGGCCTGGATCCAGGCGTCCGGGAAGCGGCGCTCCCGGTCCTTGCCGAACAGGATCATCCCACCCGCAGTCGGGACCTTGCGGCCCGGGTGGTCGGTGAGGAGTCGCAGCGTCTCCAGATCGCGGCGGGCGAGCTTGCGGAAGGCGGCGAACGACTCGGAAGCAGCTCGGAAGTCGATGGCTTCCGAGTCGAGCCCCGGCATGGGCTGCTCGTCGAAGCCCTCGCCCCGTGCGAAGCGCCGCAGCTCCTCAACCAGCTCGGCGTC
>CAYMKJ010000245.1:0-5280 GCA_964391025.1 uncultured Chromatiaceae bacterium | reverse complement strand
TTGGAGACCGTGGCGAGAGCGGAGTGCACCACCACCGGGCGCAGGCCAACCGACTGGCGTTGGCGCACCAGGCCGAGGATCGTTGCCCAGCGTTGCGCCGTGGACACGCTCGTTCCACCGAACTTCAGAACCACCCAATTTGAGGGCGCGGCTGTGGTTGAGGGCGAGGGTGACGAGCGCTGCGCGCTGGTGCGTTGGGTGGCCACGGTGCGGGTGCTACTGCCGGGTCGTCACGGCGCCGAGCGACGCGGAACTGACCAGCTGGGCGTACTTGCGGAGCACGCCCAGGGGTGCCCTGGTGGCTGGCGGGCTCCACTGGCTGCGGCGGCGCTCGAGCTCCGCAGGCGGCAGCTCGACGTCGATGGTCCGGCGCTCGGCGTCGATGGTGATGCGGTCGCCATCCAGCAACAGGGCTAGGGGCCCGCCAACAGCCGCCTCCGGGGCCACATGGCCGACGACAAAGCCGTGACTGCCACCCGAAAATCGTCCGTCGGTAATCAGCGCCACCTTATCGCCCAGCCCCTTGCCCACGATAGCTGCGGTGGGGCTCAGCATTTCCCGCATGCCGGGCCCGCCCCTGGGGCCCTCGTAACGGATCACGATCACGTCGCCGGCAACGACGGTGCCGTCCAGGATGGCGGCGAGCGCCAATTCCTCCGAGCCGAACACGCGCGCGCGGCCCTGAAAGCGAAGGCCCTCTTTGCCGCTGATCTTGGCAACCGCCCCTTCGGGAGCAAGGTTTCCATATAAAACAATAAGATGGCTGTCTTTCTTTAGAGGATTCTCAAGAGGGCGCACGATACTCTGGCCCGCAGGATAAGGCCGCACAGCTGCCAGGTTTTCTGCCAGCGTGCGACCGCTCACGGTCAGACACTGGCCGTGCATTAGTCCGCCATCGAGCAGGAGCTTCATGAGTGGCTGGATACCGCCGATGGCGACCAGCTCCGACATCGAATACTTGCCGCTCGGCCGCAGGTCCGCAAGGACGGGGACGCGCTGGCCGATGCGGGTGAAATCGTCCAGCGTCAGGGCAATCCCCGCTTCGTAGGCCATCGCCAGGAGGTGCAAAACAGCGTTGGTGGAGCCCCCCACGGCAATCACGACCGTAATCGCGTTCTCGAATGCCTCCCGGGAGAGGATCTCCGAGGGTCGAATGCCGCGCTTCACGAGCTCGACCACAGCGGCGCCGGCCCGGAGGGCATCCTCCTGCTTCTGGCTCGAGATCGCCTCCTGCCCGGAGCTGTTGGGCAGACTGAGTCCCAGGGCTTCGATGGCCGAGGCCATCGTGTTGGCCGTGTACATCCCGCCGCAGGAGCCGGGACCCGGGATGGCCGTCCGCTCGACTTCCAGCAACTGAACTGCCGACATGCGGCCACTGGCGACAGCGCCCACCGCCTCGAACACCGAGACGATATCGCGCCGCTCGGCGCCGGGCTGAATGGTCCCGCCGTAGACGAAGACCGAGGGCCGATTGAGCCGCGCCATCGCCATGACGCAGCCGGGCATGTTCTTGTCGCAACCGCCAATGGCCACGAAACCATCGAAACCTTCTGCCGCCACGACCGTCTCAATTGAATCCGCGATGACTTCCCGGGACACCAGGGAGTAGCGCATCCCCGGCGTACCCATCGAAATCCCGTCGGAAACCGTAATCGTATTGAACAGGACCGCTTTGCCACCGGCGCCGTCGGCACCCGCCGCGGCCGCCCGGGCAAGACCGTCGATGTGCATGTTGCAGGGGGTGACCATGCTCCAGGTCGACGCGATGCCAATCTGGCTTTTGTGGAAATCCGCGTCTGTGAAACCCACGGCTCTCAACATCGCACGGCTCGGTGCCTGCTGGACGCCGTCAACCACGATGCTGGAATAGCGTCGCTCGCTGGTACTCATATCTGTCAATCGCCTGGAGGCGCCGCGCCGCGGCCCGAACGGGCCGGCAGTTTAGCACCGGGAGCCCAAAGTCGGGGCGTCAGGAATCCGAAGGGAGAAGCTTCCCCGGGTTCATGATGCCGAGCGGGTCGAGGGCTCGCTTGATCGCCCGCATGAGATCCAGTGAAACTCCGGCCCGCCAGTGGGCGAGTTCAGCGACCTTCAGTGCGCCGATACCGTGCTCTGCACTGAAGCTGCCGCCGAAGCTGACGGCAATCTCGTGGACCCGGTGGCTGATCTCGTCCCAGCGCGCCAGGAATGCGGCGCCGTCTGCCTGGGGCGGCTGGGTCAGGTTGAAGTGCACGTTGCCATCACCCAGGTGGCCGAATGCCACGACGCGAACGCCGGGGACCAGCTGCCCGACGGCGGCGGTTGCCTGGGTCAGGAAATCCTCCATGCGGGCCACGGGCACCGCCACATCGTGCTTGATGCTGGCGCCCTCCTTCTTCTGCGCCTCGGACATGCTGTGGCGGAGGCGCCAGAGGGCGGCGCGTTGCGCACCGCTGGCGGCCAGGACGCCGTCAGTCACCAGGCCAGCGTCCTGCATCCGGACCAGGAACTCCTGAACGTGGGTTTCGAGACCCGGGTCGTCGCGGGGCGTGGAGACCTCCACCAGCAGGTACCAGGGGCTGGGCCGTTCAAGCGGCGACTTGCTTCCTGCGATGTTCTTCATCACCAGTTCGACGGTGAGCTGACTGGCGAACTCGAAGGCCGTCAGGTCGTCACCCAGCTGATCCCGGGCAGCGGCGTACAGGCTGATGGCTGCCCCCACGCTTGGTGTCGCCACCCAGGCCGTGACGACAGCGCGCGGCTGCGGAAACAGCTTGCAGGTCGCTGCCGTCACGAAACCCAGGGTGCCCTCTGCACCGATGAACAGCTGCTTGAGATCGTAGCCGGTGTTGTCCTTGCGCAAGCCCCGCAAGCCGTCGAGCACCCGGCCGTCGGGTAACACCACCTCCAGTCCCAGCACGAGATCGCGCATCGTCCCGAACCGCAGGACTGCCGTACCACCCGCGTTCGTCGAGATCGTGCCGCCCAGCTGGCAGCTGCCTTCCGCCGCGAGGCTGAGCGGAAACAGCCGGCCTGCCCCGGCAGCAGCCGCCTGCACGTTCGCCAGCACGCAACCGGCCTCGGCGGTGATACTGAAGTTGTCGGCATCGATGGCGCGTATCGCGTTCAGCCGTCGGGCAGCGACCAGCAGCTGGGGCCGCCCGGGCGTCGAGTGCGGGATCGCTCCACCCACCAGGCCCGTATTGCCCCCCTGGGGGACCACACCGATCCGGTGCTGGGCACACAGGCGCAGGATGGCTGCCACCTGACCGGTGGTCGACGGCAGCAGCACAAAAGGCGTTGTCCCGGTGTACAGGCCCCGCCACTCTGTCAAATAGCCGCTCAGGTCCGAGGGGTCGGCCAGATAGCCGTTGGGACCGACAATCGACTGCAATTCGGCGGCGATCGCGGGCGATAATGGGGTCACTGACGGGGCCTGTGGGCTGGCGGGGCTGTGGGCTGGCCATTGCAATGTCGCCGATGGCTCATGCATCCTAAGTGACAATTCGCCTCCTGGCAAAAGTTGCCAGCGCCCTCTGCCCACGCTTGGGCCACGCCCTGACCCATGGAAGGAACCTGGGGCCTGCAGCCCGGATCCATGCTTACGGAATCACTGGTACCGCTGAATCCCAATCTCGATTTCCGGCAGCGCAGTAACCTGCTGGAGCTCGATCGGCAGTTCTACGCCCACTGGAGTCTCGGGCAAAACCTCGTGCTCGCCTGGTCACCCACCCGGGACGGGGTCCTGCTTCTCGTGGTGCCGCACTATGCAGTGGCGAGCTACGGTGCCAAGGCGCAGGCCCCGACGACGACTCTCAACGGGGAGACGCCGGCCCACCAATTCATCATGCACCTGCTCTCCGGGGCCCGGCAGTTCTCGGCTCGGCAGATGCACAATGCCACACGCCTGCTGGCGGTGGAGCCCACTCCGGTGGTCCTTCGACAGCCTCTGACAGGCACGCCGGAAGAGACCGCCGCCATCGAGCGGCTCGTCAAGCGCTACAGCGTGAGCTACGTCCGCAATCGGGCGGTTGCCCTGTTTGACATTGTCGGCTTCGGTTTGCTGAGCCCCTTCGAACAAATGGCTCAGCTCAACAGCTTGTCGTGCTCACTCAACGCCGCCCACAGCCTTCTGCTGGCCCGGCGGATGCTGGTCAACTTCGCGCGCTCCAGCACGGGTGATGGCTTCTACATCTGGAACCGGGACGTGGGGCTCGAAGCCAACACGAACCTTTATCACTTCATGCATCTGGTGCTGGCGGACAATGCCATTGCCCGGCAGAAGGGTCGCGGCTGCGGCGTACCGCTCTTGCGCACAAGCTTTCACGTCGGGAGCTGCTACGAATTCAATCATGCCGAAGGACTTAATCCGACCGTCTATTGCGATGTGGTGGGTGACGTGACGATCGGGCTCGCCCGCATGATCGACCGCGCACTGCCGGGCCAGATTCTGGTTGGCGAGTTCTGTGTGCCGATGCTCCAGGTCGGCCTGGAGGCCGAACTGGAAGCCGAACTGCAGGTAGCGCCCGACTTCGACGCTATCAGCTTCATGGACCAGGCCCAGGTCAGCCTCTCCCGGCTCAATGGCCTGGAGCTGTCCGGTGAAGCCGTCGAGTCGATAAAGTGCTACCTCACCGGCGAAGCCTGCCCCGACGGAACGTTCTCGATCCGCAGGCTCGCCATCGAGGACAAGCACGGACTGCGCCGTAACGCGTTCAACGCCAAGGTCAACATCCATCGGCGCGGCGCCGAACCGATCCTGCTTGGCATAGAGGACCGACTGCTCCGCGAGGACGCCCGCGGGACGATGACCACGGCCCAGCTCATTCGGGTGTTGCCGGTGCTGGGGACGGCAGGCGGAGCCTGACGTTGACCGTGGCTACTGGTCGCCACTAACCTCATCACCGGCGGAGGGCCGGCGAACCAGCTTAACCGGCTGGGCGCTCGCATTACCCCACATGACCTTGCCGGTCTCATCGACGAAGCGGCCCAGGAACCAGTATTCGTCAGGTCGGATGGTCACGGCATCGTCAGCCGTCAGCTCCTTGTTGAGTCCCTGGCTGAAGAAACGGCACGCCCCCGGTCGCATCGGTCCACCGATCTCCCCTCCAGAGGGTGAAAGGGTGAGCAGAAAGTCGCAACCGGAATCGAAGCGGAACTGATCCAGCGTCAAGCGCCTGAGACGTTCAGGGTCGCGATGTGCATTCTTGAAGGCGTCGAGATCCTTGAAATTGAGCTCGCGTTGGCGCACCTGACCAGCGCCGTCGACGAAAAACTGCAGCAGGCCGGCGCGCACGATCA
>CAYMKJ010000244.1:0-6665 GCA_964391025.1 uncultured Chromatiaceae bacterium | reverse complement strand
CGGCTGCCAATCCTTTATAGCGGCACGCTGGATGCCGCCTGTACGCCCAACGGCGGAACGCCGGGTACTCCCGGGGCCGGATTTTTCTTCTGCAGCGCCGCCTCCATCGCGCCGGTGGCCATCGCCATCACCCCGGCGGCTGGCGGTGCCGGCCTGATCACACTCAGTTACGACGATGCCACTGGCCAGGTCACTGAGATCACCACCCTGGACTTGTATGTGAGTGACATGGCCATCGGGATCACCTCGTTCGTCTCGGGCACGGTGACGGTCGTGTCGAACAACGGCTTCCCGGTGGCAGGCACCACGAACCAGGGCGGGACAGTAAGCACTGCGGGTGACCGGCCGACCGTGAGGTCGGGCACGGCGGGGGCTAACGGTTCAGCCGACGCCGACCAGAATACCGGCTCGATCACGAGCTTTCAGCACGACGCTCCGGGCACTCAAATTGATGCCACCCAGTTCGCGTCGTTTGTAGACATCGTGGACACCTGCGTCGGCACGGCCTGCGCGCTGATTCCGGTGCTGGCCATCAACGGGCTGCGCTACGAGATCGTCGGTACCGTCAGTGGCACCGGTGCCGGCCGCACGTACAACGGCGCACTGCGGGCCGAAACCAGCAACAACTCCAACTACGCCGTGAATTTCACGTCGACGGTAGTGCCGGCGCCGGCTGCGGGCTGGCTGCTCCTGACGGCTGTGGGGGGCCTGGCTGCCCGGCGCCTGAAGAAGCGGGCCGCCTGACCCTGACTACCGGCTGGCGGGGTCCCAACCCCGGCAGCGGTGAGACCCGGCAGCGGTGAGAAAAATGACCTCCCGGCACCCTCAGGGTCCGGGAGGTTTTCTTTTGGGTTGCCCGGATTCCCAGCCTGCCTCAGACTCGGTTGACGAGTCAGCCAAGGGCACGGGGGTAGCTTTCAGTGAAGACCGAAACACTGCTGCGGGGCACGGCGGCCCTGATCATCCTGACGGCGGCCACACCGGGCCTTGCGGTTCCGGTGGCCATCGATACCACCAATGCCAGCAACGGCATTACGGATCTCTACAGCGCGACCTTTGACCCGCCGCTGGAGGCCTGCACGGGATCAGATCCTGCCTGGTGTACCTTCTTCGCCGGGGGCACACCGGGTCCGGCGCGCGCCATCGTCGTGACACCCACCCCGACCGGCGTCGCCAACCTGGTACCGCTCGGCATCACGCCGGTTCCGGCCTCCGGATCCTTCCTCGATCTGACCCTCAACCCGGGCAACACCCAGCTGACCCTTGCCGGAGGCACCGTTGCCTTTCCGCCGCTGACGCTGACCATCCAGGGCACGACGGCCGTGAATACCAGCGGCGCCGGGGTGGTGTTCAGGGCACCGTCCCAGACGGTTCCGGTCAATGCGGCCGGGCAGGCTGAGTTTCTCGTGGACACGGTGCCGAGCACGGCGGTGACTTTCAGTACCTTTTCAGTCATCGTCGGCCCACCCAATGGCAGTTGCGCGGGCCCCCAGTGCGCGCTCATCCCGATCCTGACCCTGAACGCGGTTCGCTTCCGGCTGTTCATCGACTACGACCCGACCTTCACGACGTTTACGGTCAGCTATATCGGCCAAACGCAAAACAACTCGTTGCTTTACATCACGCTCAATTCCGGGGCCCCGAAAATCGCCGTGACAGACAGCGTGCTCCCGGCCACTGACCTCAAGGTGCCGTTCGGCGACGTGACGGAACTCACCAGCGCTACTCCCCAGACCGTCACCGTCACCAATTCGGGCCAGGCCAACCTGCTGCTCGGCGCCATCGGCCTCGCAGATCCCCTGACGCCCTTTGCACTGGCCAACGACACCTGTACGGGGGCCACGGTGCTGCCCGCCGCGAGCTGCACCCTGGATGTCACGTTCTCGCCGGGCTCGGTCGGGACGTTTACCGACAGTCTCGACATTCCGTCCAATGACGCGGACGATCCGTCCATTAGTGTCGAGGTATCCGGTAATGGCACGGCACAGCCCGTGCCCAACATCAGCGTCACTGACTCCGTGGCACCGACCACGGACGGGCTGGTGCCCTTCGGCAGCGCCGCTACGGGGGCCCAGCTCAACCAGACCGTGACGGTCACCAATGACGGCAATGCCAACCTGGTGCTGTTCTCCGTCGCCGTGGCCAATGCCCTGGCAGCGCCCTTCAGCGTGGTCAATGACAATTGCTCGGACCAGACGGTGGCGCCAACCTTCAGCTGCACCATCGGCGTACGCTTCGAACCGACGGCGGCCGGCACTTTCAACGGTACCTTTGATATCCCGTCGAACGACACTGCCGACCCCACCGTCCTGGTCTCGGTCAGCGGCACAGGCACGGTCGCGGCAGTGCCGGACATCAGCGTCACGGATGACACGCTGCCCGACGACGACCTGCTGGTCCCGTTCGGCAACATCACTGAGGGCACGACCAGGGACCTGACAGTCACGGTCACCAACGTCGGCGGCGCCGACCTGGTGCTCGGCACCATCGCGGGCACCAATCCGCTGGCGGAGCCCTTCAGTCTGGCTACCAACGACTGCTCTGGGCAGACCCTGGCGCCGACGGCCAGCTGCACCTTCATTACCCGCTTCGCACCGGCGGGCACGGGAGCCGCCAGCGACAGCCTGGACATTCCGTCCAATGACCCCGACGAGCCCTCGGTCTTAGTCTCGGTTTCCGGCACGGGCATCACCCTGGGTGAAGGCGGCGTCGGGACACCCAGTACGAGCGGTGCCAGCAGCGGCTTCATGGCCATTGATCCCGCGACGCTGCTGTTGCTCAGCGCGGCCGGTGCCTGGGGCTGGAGACGTCGTCGGGCGCAATGATCGGCCCTCAGCTGATCAACCCAGCGCTGCCTGGCACTGGCACGTTTGACCCGCCGCGGGTCTTTAGCGGCGGCCTCGAGGATTGGTTAATCCTGGTTGTGCTCCTGGGGGCCTCCGTCCTGGCCCAGGTCTTTCTGATCCAGCGCAACAGGCACCCCGACAACGTCCACAGTCCGCCGCTGGCCTGGCTGCGGGCTGCCCTCTACTTCAGCGTCGTGCTCGTCCTCTGCTGGGCGACGGGCGTCCTGCAGGTGCTGGTGCACGTGCCCTGTGTACTCCCTGGACAAGTCCGCAACCCGCTGTGGCTGGGTCTTACCGCTCTGTGGACCGTCGCCACCGTCTGGGGCTATGTGTACTGGTGGCCCCGGGGCACGCTCACCTACGATCGCAAGCTCTACCTGGTGCCCCAGGTCCTGTTCGGCCTGGCCTGGGGCTTCACTTCAGGACAGCTCACCCTGGTGCTCTGGGCCCTGGTGGAAGACTTCGGCTTCGCCCGCTGGCTCACCGCGTTGCTGGTGTTTTTCCTGCTCGCCGGCTACGGGCAGATCTACCAGTCCGGCTGGTGGGACATCCACGTGTCACCGCCCCACAACCGCCGGGCCACCAACGCGAAGAAGGTGCTCTTCGCCCACATGCCCTTCCTGGCGATCGCCCTCACCCACTTCACCCTCTTCGGTAACGCACTGGTGTTCGTGGGCTTCCACGCCATCGCGCTCGCCTGCTCGGCGGTCGCCATGCGCTTCCCGCCCTTCTGGGAGAAGGACGGGCCGGTGGTCAATCGCGAGACAGCCATCGGCGTGTAGGAAAATCCCGCGGGCGAATGCACAGTTTGGGCCATGCCCGGATGAGCCTGGCATCGAAGGTTACCAGCGGAACCCCTTCCCGATCAGCAAGCTCCACGAACAGGGTGTCGTAAACCGCCGTGCCGGACTGGACTGCCCGCAACAGCGCCCCGTGCCAGAGACGTCGGCTCGGAATCGAATGAATCCCCAGGCGGCCAGCCAGAGTCAGCCTGGCCGGGGCCTCGGCAGCCGGGAGAGCACCAGCCCGAACCGCCATCCAGACCACGTTCCCGAGCTCAGCCTCCCACAGCGTGGGGGCCAGCAGTTCGTTGACGGAGGACCAGAAGGGACGCACTTCGTCTGCAAAGGCGGTGGTGCCAAGCAGGAAATAGGCGATGACGTTGGTATCGACGACCGCCTTCATTCCGACGCTGGGGAATCCCGCCCCGCCGAGATCCACGCATCGATTTCCTCACCGGTTGGCCTGCGAGCCTGACGTTCCCAGGACGCCTCGATCTGCTTCAGGACCGAAGCGCGTTCCGCCACGTACTCCTCGAGGATATCGCGCACTTCCTGCTCCATGGACTGGTTACGGCGCCTGGCCAGAGCCTTGAGACCGCGAACCACCCGGGCCGGGACGTTGCGGATGGTCAGCGTTGCCGAATCACGTTTCATGCCAGCATTATGCTGGCATTCACCACAAACGGGCTAGAGCTGCATCTCATTAAGCGACTTCTCGCCCCGGTGGGTCCAGCTCCAAAACTGCCGGATTGGACCTGATAATCGGAATCCGGCCAGCATGGCGCTCCGAACTAACTGTTATCTCCAGGGAGACACATGTATGTCGCGCCCGATCCCAGCCTTCGCTCTTGCGGTCCTTTTAAGCCTGACTTTCGGCCTGCGCCCCGCCGCGTCGGACGAGGCTGAATACACCGTGGTCGAGCAGGAAGGCCCCTTTGAGCTGCGCCAGTACCCGCCGATGCTCGCGGCAGAGACGCTGGTGACAGGCGCCGACTTCGACGACGCGGGCAGCGTCGCCTTCGGCCGGCTGTTCCGCTACATCTCGGGCAACAACCGGGGCCAGGCGAAGATTGCCATGACGTCACCGGTGGTCCAGACCGAAAACCGTCCGGGTGCCGACGAGGGCGAGAAGATCGCGATGACGGCGCCGGTGATTCAGCAGGCCGGGAAGCCGGGAAACCCGGCGGGCGGTTACCGGGTGG
Source organism: uncultured Chromatiaceae bacterium (assembly GCA_964391025.1). Classification (GTDB taxonomy): domain Bacteria; phylum Pseudomonadota; class Gammaproteobacteria; order Steroidobacterales; genus SHZI01. The sequence continues at coordinate 1,835 of CAYMKJ010000244.1, read as the reverse complement.
CCTTCATGATGCCGGCCGGCTACACCCGGGAGACGGTGCCGGAGCCACTGGACCCGAACGTGCGCATTGTCGCGACGCCGGCGCGGCTCGTGGCGGCGCTGCGCTTTTCTGGCTGGATGTCAGAGGAACTGCACCAGAAGAAGGAACTCGCGCTTCGCGCTGAGCTGGCGACACGCAAGCTGGCGGTCGCCGGCGAGCCCATTACTGCCCAGTACGACGCGCCCTTCATCCCGGGACCGTTCCGGCGGAACGAAGTGCTGATTCCTGTCGCAGGCCCGGCGCCCTAACGGGGTTTGCGCCGCAACTCCTCTCGCAGGACCCGACGCAGCGTAGCTTCCAGAGGTTCATCGGTACGCCGGATGTGTTCGCGCAGAGCGGCATTCATCAGAGACTGGTAGCTGCCACCACCCGCCTCGTTGACCCGATCCCTGAACCACGCGAGGACCTCATCGTCGAGCCGAATTGTTATCCGCGTCTTGCCCTTTGCGAGGGGCAGGATCGGTCCTCTTGTGGCCTTCGAGAAATCGTATTCCTTACGCATTAACGCTTCTCCGAATATCGGCGCTGTTCGCTGCGGCTTGCCCGCCTTGCCGAGATGACACGAACCAGTTCCGCACGCAAGGTGACAGCATCGGCAAACGCAATCCGGTGTTTCCTCAGGTTAGCCTGCGCCTTCGCAGGGTCCCACTCGAACTCAATGCGCGACATGGTATGTACATTTGTGCACCGTCGTCAATGCGGGACGTCTGCGCGAATTGACAGGGTCGCGGCTAAAGCCGCTCCTACAGGGACGGCAATGACGGCAATGACGGCAATGACGGCGGAAAAACGCGGCGGTAATCCCCGACCTGCTCGTCCAGGATCACGTCGTCCGGGCGCACCGGGTGGGCCAGAGCCAGGCCCGCGAGGGTGCGGCAGCGGCTCAAGCCCACGTAGGTCTGCCCGTGGCTGAACGCGCCGCGACCGAGGTCGATGTACACCCGGTCGAAGGTCTGACCCTGGCTCTTGTGAATCGTGATCGCCCAGCCAAGGCGCAGCGGCAGCTGCTTGTAGGCACCGATCTGCTCCCGGGTGATCTGCCTGGACGACCGGTCATACCGGTATGCCAGGTTCTCCCAGGCGGTCTTGCGGATCTCGTGTGCTTGTCCTTTTTCGGGCCCATCCTCGAGCTGCACCGTCGGTCCCTCGGCGCCGAGCCCGGTGACGAGGCCCCAGGAGCCGTTGATCCAGCGCTTCTCGGGGTCGTTCCGGAGGAACATCACCTTCGCGCCCACCTTCAGCGTCAGCGCGGGCTCGGTGGGAAACGCGGCGGAGTCGAACTTGCCGCTGACCTCCGCCGAGTAGACCTTCGCTTTGCCCGGCAGCGCCATCAGGCGCCGGCTGTTCTCCCGGAAGGCGGCGTCGTTGGTGGCGGTGAGCACGATATGGCTGTCGGGATCCGGCAGGCGGGCCTTCGGCATCACCCGGTCGTTCAGCGCGTGCAGGATCGGCTCACCCGGCTCGCCGTCCCGGATGTGCTGGAGGATGTTGCGGAATTCGGGGTCGTCTTTCTGCCGGTAGATCCTCTCGAGATCCACGGAGCGCCCCGCGCACTGGCCCCAGACGAGGGCCTGGAAGAAGTACGGCCCCCCGTAGGTTTCGTCGAAGTATTCCTTCAGCTCGGCTTCCCGCACCACGGGCGGCAACTGCCACAAGTCGCCGAACATCGCGAGCTGCACCCCACCGAAGGGCTCGTCATTGCGCCGGTTGAGGCGCAGCGCCCGGTCGATGCCGTCCATGAGGTCGGCGCGCACCATGGAGACCTCGTCGATGATGAGGAGGTCGAGCGCTTTCAT
>CAYMKJ010000243.1:0-3634 GCA_964391025.1 uncultured Chromatiaceae bacterium | reverse complement strand
TGAAATTTATGTGAACCTGGCTTACTTCAACTGGACGGCGCTTCCCGGACTGAACGTCACCGGCGGCCAGTTCAAGAACTTCCTCTATCGCGCCGGTAATCAGGGCTTGTTGTGGGATGGCGACTGGAATCCGCAGGGCGTCGGCGCGACCTACGCGAAGGGCCCCTTCTTTGCGAACGTGATCGGCACCTGGCTGGACAGCGACAGCAAAGACACCAAGGAGTTCACCTATGGCGGACAGTTGGGTGCATCGATAGATCTTAGTGACAACGTCAAGCTGACTGGCGGCCTCGGCTACTTCCACTTCGATACGGAGGGCAAGGGCGTCTTCTACGGCAGTGACACGGCGTTCTTCGGCAACAGCTTTGATCCCGTGACCAACACTTACCTGTTCAACTACGAGGAGCTGGAGGTGTTCGCGAATCTGGGCTTCAAGGTCTCGGGCCTGCCGGTGGCCATTTATGGTAACTATGTACAGAACTTCGACGCGGACCAGTACGACACGGGCTGGGCTGCTGGCGTACTGGTCGGCGCAGCCAAGGCCAAGGGCACCTGGCAGGCCAGCGCTGGCTATCAGGAGCTGGATCCGGACGCGGTCTTCGGGGCACTGACGGATTCAGACTTCGGCGGTGGCGGTACCGACAATAAAGGCGTTGTGTTGCGCGGCGCCTATGCCCTCACTGACAGGGTGAACGCGGGATTCAGCTACTTCATCAACACCATCGACCAGAATGTGGGTACAGAGCAGGACTACGACCGGCTCCAGCTGGACCTGAACTTCGTTTATTGATTGCTGGATAAATCGAAGGGGGCGGCATCCGCGGATGCCGCCCCTTTTTCTTTGCGCGCACCGGAATCAGCGGGCCCGTCGCCCGGCTCGACGCGAAGAGCCCGTGTCACGGACTGGTTCTATCGGGGACGACGAGAGCAACGCGCGGAAAGTAGTTCTTGTAGCGCCGGGCATCCCGGGTGAGGATCGCGCAGCCCATTACCGCCGCGTGGGCGCCGACAAAGAAGTCGGCCAGCACGTTGCCCTTGGTGCCGCCGGTGCGCCGGTATTTCACAAAGGCTTTACCGGCGAGGAACAGGGCGGGGCGGGGTAGATCCTTCAACTGCAACCCCATGCCGTCGACGGCGGCGTCAAGTGCAGCCACTGAAGCGAAGTTCAGGGAGAGCTCGGCATAAATCACCGGGTTGATAGCGAGCTCGTGCACTTGCGACTGTGCCCTGAGCTGGCGGACTGACCAGTCTGCCCAGTCCGGATCGTCCTGGAGAATGTCCACCAGGACGTTGGTGTCTACCAGCAGCATGTTGCTGCCGTCCTGCCAGACATTCAGCCGGAGCCACGCAACAGGGCCATCAGCTCATCCGTGCGCCACTTCACCTGGGCCTTGCCGCGGGCCGACTCGAAGCGGTCGCGCTTGCGGGCCAGCTGGGCACCCGGTCGGGCTTTGGCCTTGTGGACGACCACCTGGCCTTCGCGATTGACGTCGAATTCCACGCCGTCGCCAGGCGCGAGCCGGAGTGCATCCCGCACTTTCTTGGGAATGGTGACTTGTCCCTTGATGGTCATGGTAGTCGCCATGTTGAGTTCCAAAGGTATTACTGTGGGAACCAGTGTATTACCTGGGCAGCCGTCCGTGCCAGTAGTAAGTTGGCGAGTATGGTTCATGCGCTTAGATTGGGGGCCTGACCGGCACTGAGCCAGCGGTGAATCTGGTGACTTCGTCGGGATTCGGAGCGTGCGGCTGAAAGATTCTGCTGCCCGAGTCGGCCCCCGACGGCCTCCCGACTGACCGCAATCGTGCCAGGGCAGGGCCGAGGTGGGGCCTTTGTTCGGGCCGATACTCCCACATGCTTTGGTTCGCCACATGGTCGACTAGCCCGCGTTCTGGATCTCACAGGGTATCCTTGACAGATAACTGTACGGTACTGTACTGTTCTCTGTAAGGTGAACCATGAGCAAAGTAGCGCGTAAAGGTGCCGAAGAGGCCCGCAACCAGCTTCCGGACCTTCTCGAAGCGGCTGAAAAAGGGCATTCCACGCTCATCACCCGGCATGGTCGGCCCGTTGCCGCACTGGTACCCCTGGAGGCGTACGCCGCTAGCGGCCGTCAGCAGCCACTCATACCTGTAGAAGGGTCTGGCCGCGGGCTGTGGGGCAAGAACGGCGCCCGCACGATTGGCGAATTGCGGGACGAATGGAGCCGTTAGACCTTGCCAATCTGCCAGAGCACGCGCTGCTCCTGGTTGATTCAGCACCGATCATCTACTTCCTCGATGGTCACCCAAAGTTCGCAAAACGTTTCAAGCCACTCTTCGAGGCGCACGCTGCCGGACAGGTGCGCTTTGCAGTGACAACGATCACTGTCGCTGAAGTATTGACTGGGCCGCTGCAGGCGGGCGACGAGGCGCTCGCGCGACGCTACCGTGCCATTCTTGAATCATGGCAACCGGTTGAACTCGATGTCGATATTGCAGAGAGTGCCGCCAGGTTGCGGGCGTCACTCCGACTCAAGTTGGCAGATGCCGTCCAGGCAGCGACTGCGCTTGCGGTCAATGCCGCCGCACTTGTAACGCATGATCGGGATTTGTCACGTGTGACTTCGTTGCGCGTGATTGCATGATGGGAGTTAACCCGCTTCCGTGGACGGGTCCGGACTTGGGACTCAAGCGGCCTTCGAGCCGTATCCTGTCGCGGCCGCTGCCAACTCCAGGGGGCAGCGCCATCCTCTCAGTCGTCAGGTCGCCGCAGTCTCCACGGTGCCGACAGGCCGACCGGGCGACTCTCCTCATCGAAGTCCAGGACAACGCCTTCCGCCATTTACTCCCTGTCCACGTGTATCGTGAATCGTGGCAGCTGGAAATCAGGCCGGCCCGGTCTCGCTGAGCAATGGATTTTGTACTGACAGTTCCGGGAAGTGTTTGAAATCCCGGTCTGCGGACCACAGTTCTTTCACGCCGTGATGGAGGCACAGGGCCGCCACGCGTGCATCGTGCACTTTCGGGCCGGATACTCTGGCGTGTTCCAGTGTGTCCTTTAGCACGAGCCAATAGCCCTCGTCTTCTCCCAGCAAAACGAGCAGTGGTGATTCAAGCCATGCCTCCACCTGGTCGCAGGCTTCTTTGATCGTGCTGGGGGGGTTGAAGATGCGTGCATGAGTGACGATTGCCAGAAACTCGTGTACGCAAGGCCATGGAATAGCCCAGGCCGTTTTGCCTTCAGCCAGCTTGCCCAGCATTGCCGCCGCGGGCGCATGCGCAGTGGCGTCCCGGCGATGTGCGTAGACAAGAATATTTGTGCCGACCGCGATCATCCACCGTGTCCCTCGTAAGTGAGGGCGCGCAATTGATCCCCGGAGAGCTGTGCCGCTTCGGTCTGCAGGCCCTTGCCTCGAACGGACGCATCCCGCAACCGGAAACTGGCACGAGAGCGCCTTTCGCTGAGGGCCAGACGCAGGCCGCGCTCCACCTGACCTGCTGCAGCAACCCTAGTAAGGGCCAGCACCCCACTCCTAACGGTCAGACGCCCCAGCCGCCCGCGCTATAACCCTTCGGCAGTCCGGAATCCGGCGTGAACCCATAGAGTTCGTCCGTGGGCAGTGCCTCGGCCAGGATCGACCGGACCTTCAGCA
>CAYMKJ010000242.1:0-2202 GCA_964391025.1 uncultured Chromatiaceae bacterium | reverse complement strand
ATCCCCCGCTGTCGCTGGATGCTGATTACCAATGACCATACGTCGGAGAACGGGCCTGACGTGCCGGTTGGCGGCTACCGTCGGTTGAACGTACTGCGTGCGCCGTTCGATATCAGGGGGCTGATCGTCGTTGCGCCGACTGCGGATGTCTACGGCAAGTTCACAGTGCTCGCGCCCGGTGGTGCCTGACCTGCAGCTGTTCAGTCCCGGGTCGCCGGCAGCCCCGCGATCTCCACCAGCTCCACCCACTCACCAGCCGGGCCCACTACGACGGCCGCTTCCTGGCCGTTGTAGGGAAACTCGGCAATCCGTGCGGGCGGCGCGCGCCAGGTCAGCTGGAAGGCATCGAGATCGGTGACGCCAAAGGAGACCATGGCGGGGCCGGAGGGCAATGAGCCGGGGCGCACCGGACGGGGCGCCGCCGGAGGCGGGTACTCGTCGAGTTCGACCAGAAAATCCTTCTGCATGGAGGCGACGGCAAGCGGGTAGGTGGTCTCAACTGGCAGTCCTAGTGCCAGCGACAGGACGGTGATTTGCCATTCGCTGGGCTTGCCGACCGGCAGTCCCAGGGCCTTGCCATAGAAGTCCTGCATAGCCTCCATGGACGGACCACCCACGACCATGATGAAGACCCGGTCCACCGGCGTCGCCGCGGGCATCATGGGAATGGGGAAGCCGGACGGGATCACCCGCGTGAAGTAGAGAAACTCCCGGGCGGGCCCGATTGCCTGCATCGCTCGGGGAGCGTCGGGGGCTGTCCAGAGATCCTTTGGGGGTCCGACCACGTTGAACGCAGTCCCTGCGAACTGCCGGACGAGCGCGTCAGGGTCCTGCACCAGGTTTTCGATGGCGTTCCAGCCGAAGGTCGTCCCCGCTCCCGGCGGGGTCGCCGCCGGGTCCTCGATGAAACGCAGGTACACCGGACGGCCACCGGCGGGCCGCATGATCACGAAGGGTCGCCCCGCCATGCCGGGTGCCGCCCAGAGCGAGGCTTGCTCGGTGCTGATCACGCCGCGGTGAACGGGCTGGTAGCCCAACTCGTCCCGATAGGGCACTTCCACACTGGCGAGTTGATTCACCAGCAGAGTGACCGTCGCTATGTACTTCAACACGATGGGCCTCCCATCAAGGATCACCAGCAGTCACATTATCCACCGCCCCGGGCTGGCTTGGGGAAGCGCTCCGATTCCGGTATGGTGACCGCCGCATCCCCCGGGGACATCGATTCATGGCGGCAAAGCACGGCAGCGGCTTGTACTACGGCTGGATCATTGCCGTGGCCTCCGGTGTCATTCTGCTGATCACCAACGGCATGACCCTGGGTGGCCTCAACGTCTTCGACAAGCCGTTACTCGATGCGCTGAGCCAGGCTAGCGGCGCGCCGGTGAGCCTCGCCGCCCTCAAGACGCGCGACGCGATCACCCTGGGGGTCGGCGGGCTGATGGCGCCGCTGGCAGGGGCAGCCGCAGATCGCTTCGGTGTCCGGCCGCTGATGCTGATTGGCGCCGTGCTGCTGTCGGCCGGTTACTTTTTGTACTCCACCGCCGACAGTCTGAGCACCATCTACGGCATTCATGTGCTGTTTGCCTCGGCACTCGCGACCTGCGGTCTTGTGGTTAACGTCATTCTGGTCTCCCGCTGGTTCGTCAAGGATCGCGGTCTTGCCTTAGGTATAGCACTGGCGGGCACGAGCCTCGGCAACGGCACTCTGCCGCCTTTGAACGCCGCGCTGATCGGGGAGGTCGGCTTCCGCGCGGCGTTTGCCTGGATCAGTCTCTTGCCCCTGCTTCTGATCCCGATAGTCCTCTTCGTCATTCGCGAACGTCCGGCGGACCTCACAGTTCAAGCCCCCTTGACAGGAACGCGCGGTGACGCCCCGGTCAGCACCGTCAGCCTGGCTTTGGGCGCCGCACTGCGCACCACAAACTTCTGGGTGCTGGCGCTGATCGCGATGCTCACCTTCTTCTCGATCATCGGCACCCAGGCCCACCTCAACCTCTACATGCTCGGCCGTGGCTTTTCGCAGATGGACGCGGGATTAAGCTATACCGTGCTTTTCTTCCTGGGCCTGGTCGGCAAGATTGCGAGTGGTTTCCTCGCTGATCGCCTGGGTCGCAAGCCTGTCTTTGTCTCTACCATTGCCATCATGGGCGCAGGGGCTGCGCTCCTGACGCTGCCCAGTGACGACGTCCTGTGGGCAGG
>CAYMKJ010000241.1:0-2974 GCA_964391025.1 uncultured Chromatiaceae bacterium | reverse complement strand
CGGCATGACGATCGAGGGCCGGTCGAATACGGTCAGCCTGCCGGGAGCCCTGGTTGCGCTGTGGAATCAGGACATGCAGCTGGTAGCCGGTCTCGTGGGACTGACCACCCTGCTGGCCCCGTGCCTCGTGCTCGCAACGCTGCTCTATCTGCTCGCGCCCCTGCGCTTCGGGCGCCAGCCGCCCGGAGTGCCCCTGATCCTGCGAATGCTGGACGCGATTCAGCCCTGGGGCCTGGTGGAGGTCTTCATGCTTGGCCTGCTGGTGTCCCTCGTCAAACTCGAAATGTATGCCAAGGTGGTGCCCGGCGTGGCCCTCTGGGCCTTTGGTGGCCTGCTCCTGGTATTCACCGCCATGGCTGCCGCCTTTGACCCGCGCAGTATCTGGGCGCGCATCGGTGCTGCCCGGTGAGCACGCCACCACTCACGGCCGCCCGGGCCGGGCTGATCCGCTGCGGTGACTGCGAGCTTCTGAGCCGCGCACCGAAGGATTCCGGCAACCTGGCCTGCCCCCGCTGCGGCGCCACGCTGCACCGGCGGAAACCAAACAGCATCCAGCGCACCTGGGCACTGCTGCTTTCCGCCTACATTCTCTACATTCCCGCCAACCTGCTGCCCATGATGGTCACCACCTCGCCGCGGGGCACGGAGAACGACACGATCATGAGCGGCGTGATCTACCTGTGGACTTCAGGCTCCTGGCCGCTGGCCCTGCTGGTCTTTCTGGCCAGCATCACCATTCCGATGGCAAAACTGGTTTCCATGACGCTGCTCACCTGGTCGGTCCAGCGGCGCTCCACCTGGCAGCCCGAGCAACGGGCACGGATCTATCGCCTGGTGGAAATCGTCGGCCGCTGGTCCATGCTGGATGTCTATGTGGTGACGATCATGGCGGCGCTGGTGCAAATGCAGCCGCTCGCCTCTATTGAGGCCGGCCCCGCCGCCATTGCCTTTGGTGCCGTCGTTGTCCTCACGCTGCTGGCCGCCAACGCTTTCGATCCCCGGCTGATCTGGGATCCCATCGGAGATCAACATGACTGACGCGCAGGAACGGGGCGTAATCCCGGAAGTGGGAGAAGCCGTCGCAAGACCGGCCAGTCGCCGGGGACCGCAACTCATCTGGCTCATCCCGATCATCGCGGCCCTCATCGGCGGGGGACTCGCGGTCAACTCCCTGCTCCAGCGCGGGCCGACGATCACGATTACCTTCAAGACCGCCGACGGGCTTCAGGCCGGCAAGACCATGATCAAGTTCAAGGACGTCGAGATCGGCACGGTAACGGCCATTGACCTGGCCCCGGATCGTTCGTCGGTCATCGCGACGGCACAACTGACGAAGGACTCCAAAGACCTGCTCGGGGAGGACACTCGTTTCTGGGTGGTCCGGCCCCAGATCACGGGGAGCAGCATTACGGGGCTCAGTACGCTCCTGTCAGGAGCCTATATTGGCCTGGATGTCGGCCAGTCCAAAAAATCGAACCGGGCGTTTGTGGGCCTCGAGACGCCCCCCATCGTTACCAGCGGTCTCCCGGGCCGGCAATTCGTGCTCCACACTGAGCAACTCGGCTCGCTCGGCATCGGTGCGCCGGTCTATTTTCGCCGCATCCGGGTTGGCGAGGTCGTCGCCTATGCCCTCGACCCGGGCGGCAAGTCCGTCACGCTCAAGGCATTCATCAATGCGCCCTATGACCAGTACGTGACGGCCAGCACCCGGTTCTGGCATGCCAGCGGCGTCGACGTCACCCTGGATTCGTCCGGGATCAAGGTAGACACCCAGTCCATTGCCACGCTGATCGCTGGCGGCATTGCCTTCCAGGCCCCGCCCAACCTGCCTGTCGCCGAGCCCGCGGCCGTGGACGCCGCGTTTACCCTGTCCGCGACGTTTGCTGACGCCATGAAGCCCCCGGTGACGGAAGTGCAACGCTTCCTGCTGTACTTCGACCAGTCCGTGCGCGGGCTGTCCCCCGGCGCAACAGTGGAATTCAGGGGTATTCCCCTCGGGGAGGTCACCGCCGTGGGCCTCGTCTTCGATCCGGACAGCATCACGTTTCGTATACCGGTGGAAATTGCCTTTTATCCCGAGCGCATTCAGGCCGAGTACCGCAAAGGCTCGGCGCCGGCGAGTCCCACTGGCTTCAGCCGTACCGTGCTGGATACGCTCATCAAACGGGGCTTGCGGGCCCAACTCAAGACCGGGAGCCTGCTCACGGGCCAGCTCTATGTGTCACTGGATGTTTTCCCGGCCGCACCGAAGGTGACTATGGACTGGACAAAGGAGCCCATCGTCTTGCCGACGACGCCCGGGAGCCTGGTTGCCCTGGAGGAGAAGCTGGGAGCCGTGGCCGCCAAGCTGGAACAGGTTCCGATCGACAAGATCGGCAAGGATCTCCAGACGACCATCGAAACGACGAACAAGCTGCTGGCCAGTTTCGACGCCGAACTGGTGCCGGCAGCGCGTACTACCCTGCAGGATGCCAGCCGGGTGCTCGGTACCGCCGAGGGCGCGCTCACCCCGGACTCCCTGATCCAGCAGGATCTTCGCGGGGCACTGTCGGAAGTCAGCCAGGCGGCTGCGGCACTGCGCAATCTGGCCAATTACCTGGAGCAGCATCCAGAGTCGCTCATTCGTGGCAAGCCGGAGGATGAACAGTGAAGAATATTCAGCACCGTCTGTGCCTGCCCAGGCACCTTTCAGGGCTCCTGATTGTGGCAATTGCCGGCTGTTCGAGCTCACCGCCCGTGGTCTTCTACACGCTGACCGAAATCCCGTCGACCACTGCAGTCAGCAAGACCACAGCGTATGAGATCCTCATCGGTCCGGTGACCCTGCCGGAGACGCTCGATCGGCCACAGCTCGTCACTCGCGCGACCGATACTCGTGTCAACGTGCTGGAACAGCAACGCTGGGCCGCGCCCCTGAAAAGCGAGGTTCCCCGGGTGCTGGCCGCCAACCTGAACCAGTTGCTCCCTGACGCCG
>CAYMKJ010000240.1:0-17099 GCA_964391025.1 uncultured Chromatiaceae bacterium | reverse complement strand
CAGCTTCACCGCTGGCCCCGGTACAAAAAGTTCAGGCTACGGCGTTGCCACCTTCTTCGGCGTCCACTCCTGGGCGAGCTTCTGCGCTTCGGCGATCTGACCGGGGGTCATCTTGGCGGCGACCTGATTGCGACCACCGAGAGAGTTCCGATTGCCAGCGACGGCGGCGAGGCTAAACCACATATGTGCCTGCACATAGTCCTGCGCGACGCCAGTACCGCTGGAATACATGACACCCAGGTTGTTCTGGGCGTCGTTCAAGCCTTGATCTGCCGCCTTCCGAAACCACTTCACCGCCTCGGCATAGTCCTGCGGGACGCCCTGACCTATTTTGTACATGAGACCGAGGTTGAGCTGGGCATCCGCGTCCCCCTGCTCAGCAAGCGGCCGAAGCATTTCAACTGCGGTCGCATCGTCGCTGATGACCACAGGGTCAATCGCCGGCGCTGGTGGTACTGGGGCATCGCAGCCCGCAGTCGCGAGGGCCAGTCCCAGCACTCCGGCACGAATGGCGCTTCTCATGGGCCGATTTCCCCCTACCGCGGAATAATAGCGGATACCTCCGGGATCCCCAATTTCGCCGCTGGCCCAGCCGACGTGACCGAAGGGTGGCCGGCGCCGACGGAATCCGGCCTTATGTTTAGAACCGCCGGCACTCGCCGACGAGGCGCCTATATTCGAGAGCACGTCGAACGAGCGCCACAATGAAAAAAGTAATCGCGCAGATTGTTGCCCTCGGGCAATTCGGCCTGAAGGCATACCTCGTGCTCTCGGCGGTGATGTTCATCGTTGGCATTGTGATCGGTGCAGCATTCGCGATATCAGGGTAGACGATCCCCGAACCGGGTCTGTACGTAGCCACACCTACCCCGCCCTCTTCCCGATCACTCCGACTACCAGCGCGGTCCCGAGCAGGATCACCACGCCTCCGCTGAGCATGCCGAGCGTGACGCTCTCGTGCAACACCAGTGCACCCCACAGAATCCCGAAGACTGGAATCAGGAAGGCCACGGACATCGCTTTGCCGGGGCCAACCCGCAGGACGAGCCGGAAGTAGTAGATATTCGGAATCGCCGTGCAGACGACGGCAAGCAACAGCACCGCCGCCCACGACCGGCTCGAAGGATTCACCCCTGGCCACTTCAGCACCGCCAGCGGCGCCAGCAGCACCGCTGCAAACCCGAAGCTCCCGATGGTGGTCACCCAGGTGTTCACGCCCGCCAGGTGCTTCTTCACGAAGGACGCGGCAACGCCATATAAGAAAGTCGCGAATAACGAACCACAAATCGCCAGCAGTGCGTCCGGGGTTGTGTCGGGCAGCCCCCCCACCAACAGCACCACGCCGCTGAACCCGACGATCAGTCCCAGAAACCCGCCGATCGTGATCCGGTCCCGCAGCCATACTCCCGCCAGCAGTGCGGCAAACAGGGGTGCCGTGGCATTGATGATCGACGCAAACCCGGCTGTCACGAACAGCGTGGAGTAGGCAAACAACGGGTAGGGAATCGCCGCGTTGATCAGGCCCAGCAGAAAGAGCTTGCCGAGGTTCCGTCGGAACTCAGCGCGCCACACCGGCCGCACCAGCAGTACGGGCAACAGGAACAGCGCCGACACCGCCACCCGGATCGCGATCAGCGGCACCGGGCCGAAATCCGGTGTGGCCATGCGCAGGAACAGGAACGAGGCGCCCCATACGGCCGCCAGTGCAACAATCTGCAGGATATCGGCCGCGGGCATTAGCGCTCCGATATTAGCGGGTTGGTCACGGCGCAGCCATAATTGCGCGCATGACGGACCTGATCCTCCTGCAGCTGCTGATCGCCGGTGGCACCGTCCTGCGGGTGGCGGCCGTGGCAGCCACGCTGGCACGCTAAGCTTGCCACATGGCCAGCTCGCCCCAGACCCCTCACGCCGGAGATCGCGCCACCCGCCGCGCCGAACTGATGCGCTCGGCGACCTACGCATCCGTCGCCGTGGCTGCCACCCTGGTCATCGCGAAGACCTGGGCCTGGCGCGCCACAGACTCAGTCTCGGTGCTGAGTTCACTCGCCGACTCCTTCCTGGACGTGCTCGCCTCGCTGCTCACCTTCTGGGCGGTGCGCTTTTCCCTGTCGCCCGCCGACCTGGAACATCGCTTCGGGCACGGCAAATCAGAAGGGCTGGCCGCCCTGCTACAGTCGGTCATCATCACCGGATCCGGGGTCTTCGTTGCCGTCGAGGCGGTGCAGCGCCTGCTGACTCCCGAGGCGATTGTGCGTCCTGTTGCCGGCATGGCGGTGATGGCCGCCTCCACGGCGATCACTCTCGGACTGCTCAGCTGGCAACGTTACGTCAGCCGGGAGACGGGCTCGGTGGCCATTGCGGCCGATGCCCTGCACTACAAGACCGACCTGTTGGTGAATCTCAGTGTGCTGGCTGCTGTGGCGGTCGCGACGTTCACGGGGCTGGCCTGGGTCGACCCTGCAGTCGGGTTGGGCGTGGCAGCCTATCTCGCGTGGGGCGCCTGGGGTATCGCCTCGCGCTCACTCGATATCCTTCTGGACCGGGAGATTCCTGACGCAGATCGGGCCCGCATCCGGGAACTCGCGACCAGTCACCCGAAAGTGCTTGGCTTCCACGATCTGCGCACCCGGCACGGGGGCGCCGGCTACCTGGTGCAGTTCCACCTGGAGTTGGACGCAAACACCTCACTGGTCGGGACCCACCGGATCCTGGACGAGGTCGAGGACTGGATCGAGGACGCCTACCCGGGCTGCGAAATCATCATCCACCCGGATCCGCTGGGCTACGCCGAGCGTCGCGACAGCTTCGAGGACGCCCTCGACCTCGCGGCCGTTACAGGGCCGGTCGTGCAGCGGCCGGGAGCGGGGTCATGCTAGATTGACCTGATGTTTCGGCATCTGGTCCGGGTCACGATCCTCTTCCTGCTCCCCATTATGACCGGTTGTAACGAGGCGCTGACCGTCCCGAACACCTTTCCGGAACCGCTGGTTGAACCCCTGCCCCTCGACGTGGCGCTGTATTACAGCGACGAGTTCGCCAACTATCGCCACCGGGAAAACGTGGCCGGGGATTCCAAGTGGGACATCGACATCGGCAAGGCCAACGTGGCCCTGTTCGAAAGCGCCTCCAGACGCCTTTTTCGCAGCGCAACGCGGGTTTCCGCTCGGCCCACCGGCACTGCGGCAGCGGGCTTTAACGCCATCATCGAGCCCTCGGTCGCCGCGTTCGAATTTTCGCTGCCGAGCCAGTCCGCGACAGAGCAGTACTCGGTCTGGATACGCTACACTGTAAAAGTGTTCAGTCCCGGTGGGGAATTGCTCACCAGCTGGAATATCAGCGCCTACGGTGAAAGCGAGTCCACCCTGCTCAGGCCGGCACGTTCGATGGAACAGGCCACCATCCTGGCGCTGCGGGATGCGGCCGCTACGCTCGCAGTGGGCTTCGTCAGCGAAGCGCGGGCCCACGGCGTGTTGCCGATGGAGAAAGTCGATGTCCCAGCACCGTGACCGACACGCTGAAACTCACCCTGAAACTCACCCAGAGCGGCATCCCGAATTCCTGCATCCCGGGTGTTGGCCAACCGCATTCCTCCTGCTGTCGGCACTGGCCGCGTCCGGCTGTGTAACGTCCCGGGTTGAGGAGATCAAGAACACGGCCACGGGCATCACCGACGATGAATCCGTGGTCATCCTCGCCACCAGCTACCACCAGGGGAACAAGACGGAATCCGGCTTTCTCGATTGCGTAAATGACCAGCTGGACGGCGGACGGGACTCATTCAACGTCTATCCCAGCGCGAAGTTCCGCGACGAACTCTTTCCCTGGTTCGAGCCCCGCACGATGCCCCAGGGCATCGAGGCACTGCCAGAACTGCTGGCACGCCCCGGAGTTGCCCAGCGCATCACCGAGCGCGGCGTGCGCTATCTGGTCTGGGTCAAGGGCAGCACCGAGCGAACCTCCGGCGGCGGTGGCATGAGTTGTGCTGCCAGCGCAGTGGGCGGTGGCTGTTTCGGCCTGGTCTGGTGGGAGAACGACGGCTCCTACGAGGCCGCCGTGTGGGATCTGAAGAAGGGGGAACACGCCGGTGAGGTCAAGACCGACGTGCACGGCACGTCCATGGTGCCCGCCTTTATCATCCCGCTGCCCTTTGTCGCGCGCACCCAGGCGGCCGCCTGCAATGGACTGGTGCGGGAGTTGCGGCAGTTCATCACGCAGGAGGGACCGTCCTGAGGCCCGCCGGTCCCGCGCGGCACCGGGCCTGGACAGAGCAGCCCCGCACGGGCATCGTCGCCGTCCTGACCCCGTTGCTCGCCATCCTGGGCCTGGCCCTGGCCGGCGGCCTGCTGCTGCCGATAGCCGGCTACATGGCCGGCAAGCGCCTGATTGGCACCTACGAGGGGAAGCTGGGGCTCAGCGACTACCTCGGCAGCATCTACGCTGCCGCGGGCCGTGGCGACCTGCTGGCCTGGTGGCTGCTGCTGACTCCGGCGCTGGTCGCCACGGTCTGGTACCTCATTATCCGGGTCGGACGGCGGCGCGAAACCGCCCCGGACGAGGACTGATTTTCCTTAACTTGGTCGATGCATTGAACTCTGAATTTGCACCTTTATGTTAGCTTCCGGGCCGTCAGGGACTGCGCTCTCGTATAGTCCGGCACGTAGGGTCCGGCCCAGTAGGGGTCATAGAAGGCCCGCCAGGATCAAGCCGGCCAGGATCAAGCCGGCCAATAATAAAGACCGATGCCCGCGAGCCCAAGAATCAACCCGAGTGTCGGCCACCATCTCCAGGCTGCCGCCCGCAGGGACCCCACGAAGGACAGTGCCGATAAGGCAGTGACCAGCGAGAACAGGACCGTGGCCCGGGCGAGTTCGGGCAATTCCAGCGCGAAGCGTGAATCCTCTGCTTGCCGCAAAGCGAAGATCAACCAGACGATGCCCAGCCCAAACGCAACCGAGAACACGCTACCGAGCACAATGCCAAGAATGACAGTCAGAGGCTGCATGCAGCTCCGGAGCTTGCGTTTGCCTGATTCCGGATCCAAGTCTAGCCTAGACTGACCCGTCGCCCTTAACGCGGCTCACCCATGAAGTCGACAGGCATGAACACCCTACGTACCCCCTTCTGGAAATCTGCCAACCTGATCGCGCTGCTCGCCGTTCTCACGGTAGGCCTTGGGCCCACCGTGCCCGTATTGGCCAAGCAGGCTGTGCCGGTCGTGGCGGCGGTTCTCGATACCACGTCTCGAGAGCGCCAGGTGGCCCGCATGGTGACGCGCTTCGTGGAACGGGCCCACTACTCCCGTCTGACCGTCGACGACTCCCTGTCGGACGCCACGCTGAAGACCTACCTCGAAACCCTGGATGGCAACCGGCACTACTTCCTGCAATCCGACATCGCCTACTTCGCCCGCTACAGGACCACCCTGGATGACTCGCTGCGGTCCGGCGACATGGAACCGGTTTTCGACATCTTCCGCCTGTATCGGCTGCGGGCCCAGCAGAATATCGAGTACGCGATGAGCCTGCTCGACAAGGAGCCGGACTTCACGGTGACCGAGGACTATGTCTTCGATCGCGAAAAGCTCCCCTGGGCGGTAACACCAGCTGAAATGCAGGACCTCTGGCGCCGGCGCGTGAAGAACGACGCACTCAGCCTCCTGCTGGCTGACAAGAACTGGAAGGAAACGAGCGACGTTCTTCGCAAGCGCTATCAGCGGGTACTCGATCGCATCAATGACCTCGACAGCGACGACGTGTTCGAGACCTTTATGAACTCGTTTGCGCGGACCCTCGACCCCCACTCCAACTACCTGTCGCCAAGGCAGTCCGAGGAATACAAGATCCAGATGAGCCTGTCCTATCAGGGCATCGGGGCTTCCCTGCAGCTGGACGACGACTTCGTCCAGGTGATGAACGTGATCCCCGGCGGACCCGCGGCGATCGACGGCCGCCTGAAGCCCAACGACCGGATCACGGCGGTGGGCCAGGGCAACAGCAGCGAGATGGTGGATGTGGTCGGCTGGCAACTGGAAGACGTGGTGCAGTTGATTCGCGGCCCCAGCGGCACCAAGGTAAAGCTGCAGATCCTGGCGGGCGATGCCGTGCCAGGGTCGGCCGAGACCACCCTTGACCTGACCCGGGACAAGGTCAAGCTTGAGGAGCAGGCAGCAAAGAAGAGTGTCATTCCGATCGAGCGGAACGGCGAGTCCGTCAACATCGGCGTCATTACCGTGCCCAGTTTCTACCAGGACTTCGACGCCCGGAATCGTGGCGACAAGGACTATATCAGCACCACGCGCGACGTTCGCCGGCTGATCGGGGAGTTGCGCAGGGACAAGGTTGCCGGGCTGGTGCTCGATTTCCGCGGCAATGGTGGTGGACATCTGACGGAGGCGACGGCGCTAACGGGTCTCTTTATTGACAAGGGACCGGTGGTGCAACTGCGCCACACCAACGGCCTGATCGAGGTCCTGGACGATCCGGAGCCCACCGTGGCCTACAACGGCCCCCTCGTGGTGCTCGTGGATCGCTTCAGCGCCTCCGCGTCGGAGATTTTCGCGGCTGCGATACAGGATTACCACCGGGGCCTGATCGTTGGCCAGCAGACCTTCGGCAAGGGCACCGTCCAGAACCTGTACGAACTGGACCAGTACTCGCGCAGCACCCAGGAGCCGGGTCTTGGCCAGCTGACCCTGACCATGGGCAAGTTCTACCGCGTAAATGGCGGCAGTACGCAGCACAAGGGCGTCATTCCGGACATCACCCTGCCGTCCGCGATCGACTCCAGCGAAGTCGGCGAGAGCAGCCGCGATCGGGCGCTGCCCTGGGATCAGATTGCCGCCACACGCTTCCAGGCAACCCAGCCGCTGGACGCGGCCATCGCGCAGCTAACCCGGTTCGAATCCACTGAGCTGTCGGGGAATCCCGACATGCGCTACCTGGAGGCCGACATCGCCGCGGTGGATCAGCAGCGCGCGCAGCAGGGTGTCTCTCTCAACCTGGAAGCCCGGAAGCAGGAGCGGGAGGTCCAGCGCAAGGCCCAGCTCACCCGTGAGAACACCTGGCGGACAGCTCGAGGCCTTACGGCCGTGGATTCAGTGGAGAAGGTCAAGCCAGAGGACCAACCGGATCCCCTGCTGGAAACGGCTGCAAACATGACTCTTGAGTTCTCACGGATCAGCTCGGCGAGCGGCGCACTACTCACTCAAGCCAAGTCGGACGACACGGCGGCACCAGCCAAGGACTAGTTCAGCAGAACGGCGCAAAGTTCCCAGTAATCCTCAGTGAGGACGTTGACAGCCACGTCCCGACCCGGGTTAGGACGCGGCGCGTCGTCCGGGACAAGGTGTACCGGAATGGACGACAGGGCATCCGGTTCCGGCACCGTGTCGCTGTCCCGGATATAGCTCACGGTCTTGCGCAGAAACTCGGCCCGCGAGCCCACGCGACCGGCCAGTTCATCCATCGCCTCCACGTTGCGCAGGACGCGTTCAATCCGTTGGCTCAGATTCCGGCAGGCCTGGAGGGTGCCGTAGGTGTTGTCGCTCACCTGGCGGAGTGATGCATCGCGCGCCTGCGTGGCAACGTCATGCTCGCTGAAGGCCAGGAGCAGCTCCTGGGCCAGTGCAATGACCGAGAGATTGACGAACCGCTTGCCCTCCACGCCGATGTCTTCGGGCAGGTCGGCTTTTTCCTTAAGCTTGTCGTGGCGGGCCCGTTCGTAGCGCGCGATCTGCCCGGTGACCGATTTCTGCGCCGCATCGAGGACCGCCTGCTCCGCATCCAGCCGGCGACGCGCGAAGTAATTCCAGAAACCCGTGCGTTCGACGTGCCGGGCACGCACCGCGGTGAGTTCGCTCTCCAGCAGGGCCCGGCGTTCCTGCAGCGGCAGAAGCCGCTGCTCGATGGCGGACAACGCCGCCTGCCGGTGCTCCTCAAACCTCGCTGCCTCGCGCTGACCTTCCCGTTCCTGCTGTCGCGTCGTGAGATCGACGGCCAGCCGGCTTAGTCGGCGGCGTCCATAGGCCCAGATTCCGCGCAGCTGGAAGAAGACTGCGGCATTGGCTGCACGCTCCGGATCGGCAAGGAGACCTTCGAGCTGATCGAGACGCTGCTGCCCGCGCAGGACGGCCCCTTCGTGCTGACGAAGCTGATCCACCATCCGCTCGCGTTCCCGCTGGAGCTTGGCAAACTCCCGCTTGAGCTCCGCCCTGTTCCAGAACAGGCGCAATAGCCGGTCGTCATCGACCGGTTTGCGACGGGCAAAGAATTGCTGGGCAAGGGCTAGCACCGGACGACGTTAACGAAACGTGGCCAGATCGCCCGTGACGCACGTCACGCGCGAAAGCTCACTTTCGAAAGCTGTGGCCCCTGTCGTCCAGGTAGTCCAGCCATTTGCCCAGCATGATGTTCTGGGACCAGCGACGGTCGAGTACCCGGACATTCGTTGCAGCCAGCTGTCGCAACACTTCGTGGAGATGCGAAACTGCCCAGCTGATGACTTCCACCATGCGGGCATCCAGGTAGAGACGCAGGTGGAGATCCGGATCGGCCGACAATCCGGCAGACTCCTCGAAGAGATAGGTCAGCCGCAGATCGACGGTATAGCGCGTCACGCCATCCACGCAGAGATGCAGATCGAGATCGCGGGCAGCACGGGACAGGGCAGGCTGCCCCCTCCCGCCCTCAGTCAGCTCAGGAGTAATCAACACAGGCGCCAGCGCCGTGAGCTTGATGAAGTTGCCTTCATACAGCGCCATTAGCGCGCCGAGACTGCGCGGTTCGGCTCTGCATTGTGGAACGATGTAGCTGTCTACGAGCATCTTTTTTACTATAGCACAGGGATTCGTGCACACTTTCAACAC
Source organism: uncultured Chromatiaceae bacterium (assembly GCA_964391025.1). Lineage (GTDB taxonomy): Bacteria > Pseudomonadota > Gammaproteobacteria > Steroidobacterales > SHZI01. The sequence goes on along the minus strand of CAYMKJ010000240.1, from coordinate 8,233 downwards.
TGCTGACCCATCGTCAACAGTAAACGGAAACCGGCCGGAGACTGTGATCGTGTCCACGCTTGACGTCATTGAGATCGCCTGTTCGCCTTTCATGGATCAACGGCCCGGCACTGCCGGACTCCGCAAGAAAGTCAGCGTGTTCAGCCAGGTTCATTACCTGGAGATGTTTACGCAGGCTGTCTTCACAACGCTGCGCCTGCCAGCGGGAGCGCGACTGGTCATCGGCGGTGATGGCCGCTACTTCAATCGAGAGGCGATACAGCGCCTGATGGCGGTTGCCGTGGCCAACGGCGTACAGGAGATCATCGTGGGCCAGCATGGTCTGCTGTCGACGCCCGCGGCATCCCATCTGATCCGGCAGCGGCGAGCATCGGCCGGCTTCATTCTCACGGCTAGTCACAACCCCGGGGGCCCTGCCGGCGACTTTGGCCTGAAGTTCAACACCCCTACCGGGGGTCAGGCTCCGGAACACGTCACGGACGAAGTGTTCCGCGTGAGCCAGGAGTTGACCAGCTACCGGCTGGCTGCCCTGCCGGACATCGACCTTTCGAAAATCGGACTGATCGAGTTCGGCACCCTGCGCGTGGAGATCATCGACCCGGTAACGGACTATGCCCGGTTGATGGAGTCTCTCTTCGATTTCGACCGCATGGCCAGCTGGCTCGACAGTGGCCGGCAGCTGCGCTTCGACGCCATGCATGGCGTCACAGGGCCCTACGCCCGGCGGATCTTCGTGGACCGGCTCGGCGCTCCGGCAGATTGCCTGCTCCACGCCGAGCCGCTGCCAGACTTCGGCGGTATGCACCCGGACCCGAACCCCATCGACGCGGCTGAACTCGTGGCGCTGTCCAGGGGCACAGGCGCAGCCGCCCTCCTCGCCGCCTCCGATGGTGATGGCGACCGTAACATGATCCTGGGGCCGAACCTCTTCCTGTCGCCCTGCGACAGTGTTGCGGTAATGCTGGCTAACATCACCCGGATCCCGGGCTACCGGGACGGCGTTCCCGGCGTCGCACGCTCCATGCCCACCAGCCGGGCCCTCGACGTGGTCGCCGCCAGTCAGGGTCTGCCCTGCTACGAAACACCCACCGGCTGGCGCTTCTTCTGCAACCTGCTCGAAGCCGGGCGTATCGGACTGTGTGGGGAGGAAAGTTTCGGCACCAGTTCGGCCCATTGCCGGGAGAAGGACGGGCTGTGGGCCGTCCTGTTCTGGCTCAATCTGCTGGCGGTGGACGGCCGCTCCCTGCCTGAAATCCTGCGCGCGCACTGGCAGCAGTTCGGGCGTCACCACTATCAGCGCTGGGACTACGTCGTGGAGGATGCGAGCCGGGCCAGCGAACTCATGGCAACACTCCGCACGCTGCTACCGGTGTTACGCGGCACGAACCCGGCGGGCGGCGTCATCGAGACTGCAGACGATTTCCACTACCGGGATCCGGTGGATGCCAGCGAGTCGGCCCACCAGGGCGTACGACTGATCTTCAGTAACGGGGGGCGGATCGTCTATCGTCTGTCCGGGACAGGCACCGCCGGCGCGACACTGCGGGTCTACCTGGAGCAGCACGTCACCTCAGCGGCGGCGATCAGCCAGTCGACAGCAATGGCCATCACTCCCCTGGGTCAGCTCGCCGCGCAAATCGCACGGATCGGCCACCACACCGGACTCTCCGCGCCCACTGGCATGATCTAACTGGCATGATCTAAGGCCGGACCCGGCGCTCAATACCCGTTCTGCTGAGGATCTTGCTGGCAATCTCTTCGATGGAGAAGCCTGTCGTGTCGACCCAGCCGATCTGGTAGCGACGGAACAGCGCCTCGGCGCCACGCAATTCGTAGCGCACCTGCTCGATGGACGCGTACCGGCCCTCTGGCCGCCGCTCCCTGCGGATCTGCCGCAGACGTTCGGGCGAGATGCTGAGGCCAAACAGCTTGTCCCGGTGGGACTCGAGACTGCGAGGAAGGCGCCCGGTCTCGAACTCGTCTTCCGACAGCGGGTAATTGGCGGCGAACACACCGTAGGTCAGCGCCAGATAGAGGCACGTGGGTGTCTTTCCAGAGCGGGACACGCCGAGCAGGATCACGTCCGCCCGGTCGTACTCGCTCGTCCGGGTGCCGTCGTCGTTGTTAAGCGCGAAGTTGGTGGCCTCTATGCGCTTGTCGTAACTTCCCTGGTCCTTCATGCCGTGGGCCCTGCCCACAGTGTGCGACGAACGGATCAGCAGCTCCTGCTCCAGCTGGCCGAGAAAGGTGGAGAAGAAATCCAGCAACAGGCCATTGGCCCGGGACAAGCGCTCCCGGATGTCGTCATGCACGAGCGTGCTGAAGATGATCGGGCGCATACCGGTCTCAGCGGCTACGGCGTTGATCTGGCGAACGGCCTCATCCGCCTTGTCAACAGAATCGATAAATGGCACAGTCACCTGGTCGAAATCGTGCTCTTCGAATTGAGTTAACAGGCTGCGGCCAAGCGTCTCTGCGGTCACCCCGGTCTGGTCCGACAGAAAAAACACGACGCGTCGATTCATGCCCGGCATCACAAGCTGAACAACAGGCTGGATCATGGCCGGTCGGGACATTGGAGGCAACTTGGATCCCTGCGTGATTCCCCTGCACTCACTCCGTATGGCGGACGTGCACCGGGTTGGCGGCAAGAACGCCTCCCTCGGCGAACTTCTTGGCCAGTTGTCAGCGCTTGGACTGAGGGTGCCGGACGGCTTCGCAACGACGGCCGACGCCTACCGCCAGTTCCTGGCTCAGGATGGCCTTGCCGACCGGATCGATGCGGTGCTCCGCACTCTTGATGTCGGCAACCTGGAACAGCTGACCCGGTCCGGCAAGCAGATCCGCGCCTGGATTCTAGGTGCACCGCTGCCAGCCTTGCTGGTGAAGGAAATCACCGCCGCCTGGCAGGACATGGCGGCAGACCGGCCGGGCGAACTCACTGTCGCGGTTCGCTCTTCAGCCACTGCCGAAGACCTGCCTGAAGCTTCGTTCGCCGGACAGCAGGAGACCTTTCTCAATATCCGGGGCCTCCCTCGCCTGCTGGAAGCTGTCCATCACGTTTTCGCGTCCCTCTACAACGACCGGGCAATCGCCTACCGGGTTCACCAGAATTTTGACCATCGGCTCGTGGCCTTGTCTGTCGGGGTCCAACACATGGTGCGCTCGGACGTGGGCTCGAGTGGCGTGATGTTCACGCTCGATACCGAGTCCGGCTTCAGGGACGTCGTGCTCATCACCTCATCCTGGGGGCTTGGTGAAACCATCGTCCAGGGAGCGGTGAATCCGGATGAGTTCTACGTCTACAAACCCACACTGCGTTCAGGCCACCGGTCCATTCTCCGCCGCCAACTCGGGAGCAAGAGGATCCGCATGGTCTACGCGGACTCCGCGGAGCCGGGGCGCTCGGTCCGCACCGAGGACGTCGCCCCGGCCGACTCGGGCCGTTTCTCCCTGACCGATACCGACGTGGAGATGCTGGCGCGCCAGGGCCTGGCCATCGAGCAGCACTACGGCAGGCCGATGGATATCGAGTGGGGCAAGGACGGGATCGACGGTCACGTCTATATCCTGCAGGCGCGACCGGAGACCGTGCAGAGCCGGACCGGCAACACACTGGTGCGTTATCTCCTCAAGACGCGCTCGAAGGTACTCGTGCAGGGCCGGAGCATCGGTCAGCGTATCGGCGCGGGGCGGGCCCGCATCATCGCCAGCACGGCCGAGATGGGTCTCCTGCAGGACGGTGACGTGCTCGTCGCCGACATGACGGATCCCGACTGGGAGCCGGTGATGAAGCGAGCGTCGGCCATCGTTACTAACCGTGGCGGCCGCACCTGCCACGCCGCCATCATCGCCAGGGAACTGGGCATTCCTGCGGTTGTCGGTTGCGGTGATGCCACCCGATACATCCCGGACGGGCACCCCGTGACAGTCTCCTGCGCCGAAGGTGACGAGGGCTACGTTTACGACGGCATACTGGATTTCGAGCAGCAGCGCATCGAACTCAGCATACTGCCGAACCTGCCGGTCAAGATGATGCTGAACGTCGGCAATCCCGATCGGGCCTTTGACTTCTCATTCCTCCCTCATCAGGGTGTTGGCCTCGCGCGGCTCGAGTTCATCGTCAATCGCATGATCGGTGTGCACCCGAAGGCAATTCTGGACTTCGACCGCCTGCAGCCCGAACTCCGGGACGTAATCCGGGAGCAGATGGCAGGCTACGGCGATCCAGTCGGGTTTTTCGTCGCTCGCCTCGCGGAAGGCATCAGCACGATCGCCGCGGCCTTCGCCCCCCACCCGGTGATCGTCCGGCTGTCCGATTTCAAGTCCAATGAATACGCGAACCTCATCGGGGGCCAGCAGTACGAGCCCCACGAGGAGAATCCGATGCTCGGTTTCCGGGGCGCCTCCCGCTATCTGGCTGAAAGTTTCCGGCCGTGCTTCGAGCTGGAGTGCCGCGCCCTGCGCTACGTCCGGGAAGACATGGGCCTTCACAACGTGGAAATCATGGTGCCGTTTGTGCGCACGGTTGCCGAGGCCCGCGGAGTGACCGAGCTACTCGCCAAGAACGGCCTCAAGCGGGGCCAGCACGGTCTGCGCCTGATCATGATGTGCGAGCTGCCGACGAACGCCCTGCTCGCCGATCAGTACCTGGAGTATTTCGACGGCATGTCGATCGGCTCGAATGACCTGACCCAGCTGACGCTGGGCCTCGACCGGGATTCAGGACTCGTTGCCGGCTTGTTTGACGAGCGGGACGAGGCCGTCCGCATGCTGCTGAAAATGGCGATCGATGCGTGCCTCAAGGCCGGCAAGTACATCGGCATTTGCGGTCAGGGACCCTCCGACCACCCGGACCTCGCCCGCTGGCTGGTTGCACAGGGCATCGGGAGCCTGTCGCTGAATCCGGACTCGGTGGTCCAGACGTGGCTCTTCCTGGCGGGTGAGACCGTCTGACCACGGCGCACCCGGCCCTGCAGGGGGTGTCGGGAGGAAATCGACGTCGCGATTCCGTCACGCCTTCACGCTGCTCAAGCGCAGCATGAGCGGCATTGGATGCGTCGACGAGGGCTGAAACCCGTAGTGCTCGTAGAACTGTTTGGCGCGCTCATGGAGCGCATGCACGAGCAGCGCTCTCACCCCAGCGTTCTGAGATACGGCCACTGCGCGCTTGACGGCATCCTGCAGCAGCGATGCTCCCAGATGCTTTCCTTGCGTCCTGCGGTCGACCGCGAGCCGGGCGAGCACCATGACAGGAACAGGATCAGGCATGTTGCGGCGAACGCCGCTCGTTGCCAGCTGGTGCGAAACGGCGCCGGCCGCCAGGGCGTAGTAGCCACAAACGCGACCGTCCTGATCGGCGACGACAAAGGTGCGGCTCGCCCCGCTTGACTGGTTGGACAATGCCTTGCGCTTGAGCCAGTCATCGAGCACGGCCTCGCCGCACTCGAAGTCATCCAGCCGGTGCGAAGTCGCCAAGGGCTTCGGCAGACTGAGTTGCAATCTCAGGCCTTCGAGGACTTCTTGCCCCAGGGTGCCTTGACCGCCATGAGGCGCTCAAGCCCCGGATTGCGGGCGGGCGGCGCGTCGAGCAGCTTGTTGAACTGCCGGAACTTCTCTGCGTCCAGGCCGAAAAATACCTGATCGAGCAGCACCGACTGGGCCTTGTCGCAGGCGGCCTCGAGCATGAAGTCGGAGCGGTTCTTGCCGAGCAGCTGCGCGGCCTGGTCGATCAGTTCCCGCTGCTCGGGATGTGCCCGCAGGTTGATGGCGGCGTCGCGCATGAATTTCCCCTAATTCGTATACATAACAGATATACAAATCTTATGGTGGTGTATAGCAGTTGTCAACACACAGAGTCTGAGTATTAGGACGTTCAAAGCCCCTGACTGCCAAGGATTCCCGGGTCCGCGGGCTGTCGCTCTTAGTCCCTCAGCTCACTGCACGCTTTCTACCGCGAGCACGAAGAGACCTCGCTTCGGCGGGTCTCTTTTGTTTTGTCTGCTTGACCGTCGTGTTACTGCGTCACTACCGCCAGCACCTCATCCGGCTGCCGTGACGAACAGCCCAACGACGCAGCCAAAGCCCACCAGCCAGACCAGCGAGCGCAGCCCGGACTGGTCCGCGATATAGCAGAGCCCATGGAGCACCCGGGCTCCGATAAAAGTAAGCGCCAGCGTGTCGACGGTGGGCTGGGGCGCGCTGCACAGTTGGGCGATGATCACCGCTGCTGCGAACGGTGGAAAGGCCTCGTAGGAATTCTGTTGCGCGAAGTTGGCCCGGGCGGGCCAGCCAGACAGAGCGCCCAGATACTCCCGTGGTTTGGCATTGTTATAGCGCCCGCCGCCCGCCTTGGCAGCGCCCACCCACAGGATGGGCAGCACCGCGGCAACCAGGACACACCAGTAGGCCGTCGTCATACGCTCACCTTCATACCGTTTCTCCCGCCAGGAATAGCCAAGTCTGGACCACCGAGTCCGGATTCAGCGACAGGCTACCGATACCCTGCGCTACCAGCCAGCGGGCCGAGTATAGGACGTTCAAAGCCCCTGACTGCCAGGGATTCCCGGGTCCGCGAGCGGTCGCTCTTCTTCCCTCAGACCAGCCTGCTCGTCAGCGGCCGGAGTGGACTCCGCAAATGTCACGCTCCCGTGCAGATTCCCGCCGCGCACCACCTGCCCGGCGCAGAGCCGCCCGGCCCGCCACGACTCAGACAGGGTGACCGCAACCCAGCGCTTTGGCGAAGGTGTGGCAGCGAGCCACAGGCTGCAATATGATGAGCGAAGTCAACCTGCGAGAGGCGACACGCCATGTCCAAATCGGAAAGCGATCTCCTCCAACGCATAACCACCGAGCCCGGCAAGTGCGGCGGAAAGCCCTGTATCCGGGGCATGCGGATCCGCGTGGTAGACGTGCTCGAACTGTTGGCGCAGAGCGTCTCGCCCGAGCAGATCCTGGCTGACTATCCCGACCTGGAGCCCGAAGACATCCAGGCAAGCCTGCTGTTCGCCGCTCAACGCGCCAATCACGCCCGGCTGGTGGCGTGAAGTTCATTGTCGATGCGCAATTGCCGCCAGGGTTGGCGCGGTACCTGACCGGACAGTTTAACGTCCAGGCGAGCCATGTGCGGGACCTTGGCCTGGGAAATGCTGACGATCAAACCATTTTTAATTACGCCAGGCAGACCGCGTCGGTTGTCATCACCAAAGATAGCGACTTCGTGGAACTTGTCTACCGGCATGGTGCCCCTCCACAGTTCGTCTGGGTGACCAGCGGCAACACGACCAACGAGAATCTCAACCGGATATTTTCGGCAACGTTCGCGAGCGCACTTCAGCTCATCTCAGCGGGCGAGACGATCGTCGAGATTACCGAATCCGGCTAGCACTCCCGCGGTCCAGAAAGAACTCAAGGCTCGAAGGCGAAGACCCGCTTCCAGTCGTCCTTCATGCTGATGACGGTCCAGCCCTGCTTCTTCGCCTGGTCGTAGAGCGCCTGGGTAAAGGCGCCGACCTTGGTGGCCGGGAGCCCCTGGGCCGGGCCGTAGGCGTATTCGCGCTTCGCGTCGTCACGGCACGCTCAAGACCCACTGGCGGATCGGCTCCCGCGGCAGCACCGCATCGACCAGCAGCGCCGCGCTCTCCGTCATGCGCCGCGCCCCGCAGCTCGGGCAGAAACCCCGGCCCTTGCAGCTGAAGGCCACCAGCCGCTCGGCGTGACAGGTCGTGCAGCGGATCCGGAGGAAGCCGTGCTCCAGCCGGCCGCACTTCAGATAGGACTCAAACTCCCGCTCCACGTAAGTCGGCACGCTTCGGCCGCGGTCATGCAGGGCTGCCAGAAACGCCGGGTAGTAGTGCTCTACGAGCTGATAAAGGAGAGTCGTTTCCGGGCGGTGGCGCTCGTAGCGAACGACGCTGACAGGCAGTGGGTGCGCACGCTCCATCTCTGGAGCGTGCGCAGCCGTCTGCTCGCATTACCGGCTGAGAATCCGGCTGAATCCACCGGATTAGGCAGGGCAGAGCGATTCCTGGTCGATCAGACGGGATTTGCGGGCGGCAGCCGGATGAGGTGCTGGCGGTAGTGACGCAGTTCGGCGATCGAATCCTGGATGTCGGTCAGGGCCAGATGCGTCGAGCTCTTGGTGACGCCGGCCAGCACCTCGGGCGCCCACAGGCCGGCCAGGATCTTGAGCGTCGATACGTCGAGATTGCGATAGTGAAAGAAGGCCTCGAGG